>NZ_LHCI01000001.1 GCF_001280255.1 Thermus aquaticus
AGGCCCGGGAAGAGGGGGGGTGGAGAGAAGACTGCCCCCCCATACCCCCCGGCTTCTCGGGCCTCTCAGGGCGGGTCCTCGGGGAGGCAAGTCGGGGATTTTGCCGTCCTAGAGGGCGAAAATGGCCGATTTGCGCGGTGCGGGCCGCCCCCCCAAAACCCCAGTTGCCGCATCGGTTCAGGCCTCAGTTGGCTAGCCAAGTACCTGGCAAAGGCAAAAACCCAGGTGAGCTAGCTAAAGTACCTGGCCAAGGAAAAAAGGGCCGCCGCCTAGGTTAGCTAGCCAAGTACCTGGCTAAAAGAACCCTGGGGGTTGCACCCCCACCCCTACCCCCCCCACCCCCGCCTGATAACCTTGATAGCCACCATCGGCGTGTGCACTTTTGGGGGTTTGCGCCGTCTAGGAGCGCATTCGCTTGAGCCAGCGCGAGGCGGTGTTCCTGTGCACCCCCGCCTCCCGGGCCAGGGCGGTGGGGGTAACCCGCTCCCCCCTCGCCTGAAGCCTCCTGAGGGCTTCCACCAGGGCCTCCTCGGCCTTCCCCCGCCGCTTCCGGTTAGCCGCCTCGAGGTTGGCCATCCGCTTGGGGCGGGTGGCCTCCAAATGGCTTTCCAGCTTTTCCCCCTCCAGGGGCTCCACCAGGGCCCGGGCCGCGGGGGAAAGCCGGGACCGGTCCGGCCTGCCCGTACCCGATACCGGCCACACCTTCGTCCCCCGGTAGCGGTAGAAGGTCCATTTGGACACGCTTTTGACGATGGTAGCCTCCACCTCCTTCCAGGGCAGGGGCCCCTGGGGGTGGTCCCGGAAAAGCTCCCGGTTCAGCCGGTGGGCCTCGTGGGCCACCGCCTGCCGGAAGAGCTCAAAGCCGTTCGGCTTCCCCCGGTACATGGCCACCACGCCGTAGGCGAAGGCCCGCACATGGTCAAACAGGGTGCAGTTGCGCCCGTAGGTGGCCGTGTCCAGGTAGGCCAGGGCCCGCCTCCTTGGGGTGAGTTCCCTAAGCTCCTCCAGGAGGCCGGGGAGGTCCCAGAGCTTCCCGCCCCCGATGAGGTAGGGGTGGGCCAGGGGGTTCCGCCCCAGGAGGCCGTTGTAGGCCGGGTCCGCCCCAAAGTAAGCCCGAAGGAGGGCATCTACCTCCCGCACCAGGGCGAAGGGGTTGGCCTGCCCCTCGTGGGCCTTGGGGGAGGAAAGCCAGATAGGGGGCTCCAGCTCGTAGACGATGTGGGCCTTCCAGGGGGCCCGGGGGTTGGAGAGGGTGAGGGGAAGGAGCCTCCCGTCTCCGAGGAGGAAGGCGAGCCCCGCGAAGAGGGCCCCCAGGGTGAAGCCCTCCCCCTTCGCCGCCCGCGGGGG
>NZ_LHCI01000002.1 GCF_001280255.1 Thermus aquaticus
CCTTTGCCCGGGCCAAAAGCCCTTTGGGGCCGGGCACACCTTCCCCTAAGGGCCTCTATGCCCCTCTAAGGGGCCTAAAGGGCCGGGGGTCGGTGTTCCCCCTTGCCCCCCTTCCCCCCGGGCCTTCTCGGGGCCTTAGAGCCCGGAAAACACCCCTTTCCCGAGGGGCAAGCGTAGGATGTCCTCCCGAGGTGAAGCCGTGGACCGGAACCTGGAGCGGGACACCGTGGAGCTCCTCCTGGAGACCCCCGAGCTGCCCCCGGAGAGGCGGGAGGCCCTGGCCCGGGAACTGGAGGCGGTGGTGGCCCGGCACCTCCCGGGCCGCCCCGTGCGCCTCCTCTCCGGGGTGGACGAAAGGGGTCGGCGCTGGCTGCGCCTGGTGGTGCCCCTGGGTCCTGCGGGGCGGGGCTAGGCCCACTGCCCCCCGGCCCCTTCCCACCCCAGCCGATACCATGAGGCCATGGACCAGGGCGACCTTCTGGCCCGCATCAGCGTGGACCCCGAGGTGAACCACGGGCAGCCCACGGTGCGGGGGCTCCGCTACCCGGTGAAGGTCCTCTTGGAGCTCCTGGCCTCGGGCATGACCCCGGAGGAGATCCTGGCGGACTACCCTGACCTGGAGTCCGAAGACCTCCAGGCGGTCCTCCTCTACGCGGCCAGGCTGGCCGAGGGAGGGGCTACGACGCCCTGCACACCCGCGAGCTTCCCCGGGGCAACGCCACGCCGGACCAGGAGATATGCGCCCTCTCCCTGCGGGAACGGCGGGTGGTGGTCACCAAGGACGGGGACTTCGTCCAAGACCTGCTCCTCCGAAAGGAGCCCTACAAGCTCCTGCTGATCTCCACCGGCAACATCCGCAACCGGGACCTCGAAGAGCTCTTCCTGCGCAACCTCCCTACCCTGGCCTCCCTTCTGAAGGACCACACCTTTGTGGAGCTTGGCCGGGATTTCATCACCGTGCACTTCTGAAGCTTCCCCCTCCACCTCCTAGCTGCGAAGGCCGGGTTTAGCCTTTATGCACCCCCGAAGTGGGCCTCTCTCGCCCCCTCCTTCTGCCGCCTTTATGCACCTTTACCCCCCTCAAGTCGCATAAACCCCGCAGGCTTTGTCCCTGCGGGGCGAGTTTTGTGCGCGAAAGGTGGCTTTCGTGCCTATAGCCCCCCCGCCCACTCCACCCGCAGCCGGAAGCCCCCGTCCCCAAGGCTACCCCGCACCGCCACCTCCCCCTTCCCCTCCGGGTCCAGGCTGTACCCCGCCCGCAGGAAGAGGGCTCCCCCAGGAGGCTCCACTCCCAGGGGCACCCGCAGGGAGGCCCCCACCCCCAGGCTCCACACCTCGTTGGCCACCAGGCCCAGCCCCAGGCCCACCCCCAAGACGGGGGGCTCCCCAGGGCTCCAGTCCAGGCTACCCCCCAGGGTGGCCACCACCCGGTCCCGCAGGAAGGCCAGGGACACGCCCCCCTCCAGCCCCCACGGGTACCGGGCCCCCAGGTAGACCCGGGGCCGTCCCGGCAGCTCCCGCAGCCGGTAGGCCGCCCCCACCTGGAGCCCCCAGCCCCCTTCCCCCCACCAGGAGGCCTCCCGCCTCCCCTCCCGCACCCGCTCCTCCCCCAGGAGGAGGAGGGAGAGGCCCACCGCCCCCTCCAGGCTCACCTCCTGGGTGGCCCGCCAGCTGAGCCCCACCTCCAGGCGCAGGTCGTGCCCCGCCCGGGTGAAGGCGTAGGGCCCCCCCTCGTCCACCCCAATCCCCCGCCCCCCAAAGGGGCCGTACCCCAGCCCCACCCGGAAGCCCAGGGTGGGCTCCTCCGCCGGGCGCAGGGGGTCGATCTGCCCCCAGGCGGGCAGGAGGAGGAAGGCCAGGAGGAGAAGGGTCCTCACGGCAGCCTACCCCCCAGGGCCTCCAGCCGCCGCAGCCGGGCCTGGGCCCAGGCCGCCCACTCCCCCTGGGCCGCCCGCCCCCGAGGCACCAGGAGCAGAGGAGGTTCCGGGACCAGGGTCACCCCGCTCCACCCCTTCTCCCCCGCCTGAAGACGGTCCTGAGGGTGGCGTGAGCGAGCCCCTCTTTTTGGTGGACGCCCACCTCCCCTTCCGCCTGGTGGAGCGCCTGCGGGAGAGGGGCTACGACGCCCTGCACACCCGCGAGCTTCCCCGGGGCAACGCCACGCCGGACCAGGAGATATGCGCCCTCTCCCTGCGGGAACGGCGGGTGGTGGTCACCAAGGACGGGGACTTCGTCCAAGACCTGCTCCTCCGAAAGGAGCCCTACAA
>NZ_LHCI01000003.1 GCF_001280255.1 Thermus aquaticus
GCCGGCCCGCCTCAAGGCCTGGGGCTTCTCCCCCTCGCGGTAGTAGGCTTTTATGCGGTACTCCATGGCTCCTCCCTAAGCCCCAAAAGGGGCACACGAAGAAGAGTGTACCACACCCCTAGATGAGGGCGCTCACGGACTGGTTGGTGTGCACGTGGCGGATGGCCTGGGCCAGAAGCTCGGCGGTGGAGAGGACGGGGTAGCCCCCGTCCCTAAGGGGGATGGTGTCGGGGAAGACCACCTCCCTTATGGCGGGGGGGGGCCGGGTTTCCCCGGCCCCCCCCCCCAACACGGCGGGGGGGGGC
>NZ_LHCI01000004.1 GCF_001280255.1 Thermus aquaticus
CCAGGGGCCTGCCCGTGGCCTCGGCCAGGGCCTTGGCAAACTCTGTCTTGCCGGTGCCCGTGGGGCCCAGGAGGAGGGCGCTGAAGGGCTTTCCGGGCCGGGTGAGCCCCGCCGCCTTCCGCTTGAGCCCGCGGAAGACGGCCCCTATGGCCTCGTCCTGGCCCACCACCCGGGCCTTCACCCGGGCCTCCACCTCTTCCAGGGGCGGGTCCTTGGCCTCTTCCACCGGGCGGCTCACCTCCACCCGCTCCCCCGCCCCGCCCAAGGCCAGGACCCTCCGCCGAAAGAGCCTGGCCAAGAGGACCTCGGTCGCCTCGCTCCAGTACCCGGCGGTGGGGAAGGCCATGAAGAGGAGGAGCAGGTACTGGGGTCCCACCAGCCCCTCCCGGAAGTAGAAGTAGGGGATCAAGGCCAGGGCCACCAAGAGCACGCCCAGGCTCAGCCCCCTGGCCACCTCCGACGCCCTCCGGGGCCAGGAGCGGCGGGTGTAGGGGTAGGCCACCGCCCCCCAGAAGTAGAGGGCGGCGAGGACATTTCCGAAGGACCACCCCTCCTTGACCCCCAGGTAGGTCGCGCTGAGGGCTAGGAGGAGGTTCACCGCTGTTACGACTCCCATAGCGCCAAGTTAATGGGCGGGGTTCCTCAAGGGCAACCCCGCCCCCCTTTACCAGAAGGGGAGGTCCTTCTCCCGCCGGGCCCCCACCACCACCTTCTTGGCGAAGATGGAGGGGGAGTAGACGGTCTGGCCGTCCTTCTCCCACTTCTCCAGCCTGTACTCCCCCTGCACATAGATAGGGGTCCCCTTGCGGAGGAGGTCGGCGATCTCCTCGTCCAGGGCCCAGGCCTTGACCTGGACCCAGGCGGTCCGCTCCTCGCCCTTGCGCACCGCCACCCGGAAGAGCGTGATGGAGACCACGTCCTCCCCGTCCTCGCCCTGGATGGGGATGTACTTCACCAGGGCGTCCCCGCCCAGGTATCCCTGGAGTTCCACCTGGTTGATGGCCCCGTCCAGGTAGGGTCCTTGGGGGTTCTCGGAGACGGAGTGGGCGAGGGGAATCGCCCAGGTAACCCCAAGCTCGAAGGTCTCCTTGCCCTCCTGGGTCTTGCGGGCCAGGAGGCCGTCGTAGAAGAGGTAGGGCTTGCCCTCCTCCACGGCCTCCATGCATGAGCCCCCAGGCGGCCTTGGTTCCCCTAGGCACACCCTATGGGGCCTACCACTTCGGCTACGTGGTGTCCCCCATCCTCAAAGACGCTGCTTCTGGGCTTTATATGCTCATGCCGGGGGTAGCTGAAGGTGATGGTTCGCCTTTGCTGGCCTTCTTGCACACTCCTCACAGAAAGCCCACCCCCTTGGCCCTGGTCCTTTTAGGGCTTAGAAGGGAGTCGGTGCTGGTTAAATAGGAACTGGGGGCCTTTCGGGGCCCTCAGGTGAGCGTCAATGCGGCCCAGGCCTCGCTCCCTAGCCGGCGAGAACGGTAGTCCGGACTTCCTGCTTCCTAAACCTTCCCTCTTTCAGGTCCCTGGCGATCTGCCCCAGAAAAGCGCCCAGGATAAGGCCGAAGTTCATCACCAGAGTGAGGTTCACCAGGTCTGCCAGGAAGTTAGCTGCGCACACCTCCACTTACCTCCTTTCTGCCCTAAGGATACCAGGACATCTCCCTACAATAGTAGCGTGGACGGAAGGGCCCACGAGCGGCTGACCCTCTTTCACCTGGCCTGGACCGGGCTGGCGCTTTCGGCCCTCATGCCTGACCACGCCCCTCAGGTCTCCTTGCTCTACATGGCGGGCGGGGCGGTGGGGACTCTCTACCTCTCCCCCGACATCGATCTTCCCGACTCTCGCGCTTCCAAGCGGTGGGGCTTTCTCTCCCTTCTTTGGGAACCCTACCGCGCCCTCCACCCTCACCGAGGGGCCTCCCACTCCTGGGTGTACGGCCCTCTGTCCCGCCTCCTCTACCTCCTCTTCCCCCCCTTTGTCCTCCTCCTGGTGCTAGGGGTAGACCCAGCGCCCCTCCTCGCTCCCCTCCTTGACCTGAAGGTGAGCGTTCCCGTCCTCGCTGGCTACCTCTTTTCCCAGTGGGCCCACCTGGTCCAGGACGGCGTGGAGTTCCGGGTGTTCTAGAAGGGAAAAGCGCCCTCCCCCTTCCTCGCCTTCCGGCGGTCGGGGCCCGTTACCCTAACCTCCCAATCCACCCGGGAGAGGGCGGCCTCGCCGTCTTACCCAGAAAGGGGGCGGTCCTGGGTAAGACGCTCCTGACCGCCCGCCTCCAGGGCCCGGAGTAGCCCCTCGAGGGCCCCCATCTCCCCCCTGAGCCTCGCCTCCCACCGCGCGAGGGCCGCTTCGGGGGAGAGGAGAGGGCTCGTGGGCAAGCCCCCTCCTGGGAAGGCCAGGTAGAGGCTCCTGCCCATCACCTGAAACCAGAAGGGACCGAGGACCTTCCGTACCTCCAGTAGGGCCTGGCCTAGGGGCGTGTCCTCGCCGATGGGCTCCCAATACCCCCAGGCCCGGAAGCGCCGGGCGAGTTCTCCCTCCAGGGCCACCTCGGGGCCAGCTTCCCTCGTGGCCACCCTCCAGGCGGCGAACAGGTAGAGGTAGAGGGCGGGGAAGGCCAAGAGGAGGAGGGGGCTCGTCCCAGGCTTCAGGACGGGGAGGCCCGAGAAGTGCCGGGCGAGGAGGGCGAGGAGGATCCCAGAAAGCATTAGGAGCGCCAAGAGGAAGGGCCAGCGCTCCCTGGGATAGGTGGGCCACCCTCTGGGGGCCAGGTGGAGAAAGGGGAAGGACTGGGGAAGCTCCACCTCGTAGAGGACCCCGGTGAAGCGGTAGCCCACGGCCCCGAAGCGCCTGGCCCCGTAGACCTGCACCTCAAAGCGGCGGAAGGGGCGGCCCAGGACCTCGCCCCGGTACTCTCCGTAGGCTTTGGGTTCCCCTTCGGGGAGAAGGGGAACGGCGGGGAGTTCTGGCTTTGGGGAGAAGACCAGGCCCAACCTCTTCGCCGCTTCCTCTTCCAGGACCCGCCTCGCTTCTTGGGCCCTCATCCCCGCCTCCCGAAGGGCCAACTCGGAGGCAAGGGAATCTCGTCCCCGTGCTCATAGGCGGTCTCCAACCAAAGCCTCCGGGCTTCCTCCAGGTTGGCCAGGGCCTCTTCCGGGGTCTCCCCCACGGCCACGCACCCCTTCAGGTCCGGGTGAAGGGCGGTGTACCCCCCTTCCGGCTCCGCCACCAAGAGCGCCGGGTACTCTAGGCCTAGATAGTGCTCCAAAGGCTTCCGCATCTTTCGCCTATCCCCGTGGGCCGTTAGGCCCCCTTGTCCCCAGAACCTCGCCTTGCCCCCTCTCGCCCCTATAGTAGGGGCGGATTCAGGCCCCCCGTCTTACCCAGAAAGGCCAGACCTGGGTAAGACGGGGAGGCTTCCCTTGGCATAACTGAGGGGACTCGAACCCCCAACCTCCGGTTTTGGAGACAGGCGCTCTACCGATTGAGCTACGGGTATACGCGTGCCGGGGGCGGGCCTTCCCACCCCCGGTCAAGGTCCCCGCTAAAGGCCCCTGGGGAGCCAGTCGGGCGCCTCTCCCTCGGCTACTAGGAGGAAGTCGCCGTTACCCAAGCTGGTGAGCCGCCAAGGCCCGTCCTTGTAGCCCCCGATGCCGGGGTCGGCGTTGGAGTCCAGGAAGAGCCCCTCGCCATCGGCGGCGATCACGTCCATCCCGTCCTCGTCCAAGACCATCTTGACGGGCATGCCACGGGAAAGGAAAGCCGCCAGCACCTTTGCCTGTAGTCCGGTGAGGTTCATCTGCCCTCCTTTCCTTTGGGGTAGGGCCAAAGGGGGCCGTCTTAGCTACACGCCCTCTTGGCTTATGGGCCCTTGTAGCTAAGACGGCCCCACCTCCCCTACCCCGCCTTCCGCCTGGCCGCCTCCCCGTCCGGGGTGAGCCGGATCACCTCGGGCAGGGGCTTACCCTGGGCCACCGCCTCGGGCAGGCCCTTCAGGCGCTCCAGGACCTTCTGGGGGATGTACCGGTGCTCCCCCTCGATGACCACCCGGGGGTAGGTGTAGAGCTCCCGGCCGATGCCCCAGGCCACCGCCGCCCGCTTCAGGGCCCCGGAGATGCCCCCCTTGAAGGGCTCCAGGTCGGTGGCCCCAGAGCCGTCCTGCTTCTCCACCCACTCCCCGGTGTCGGGGTTCTTCACGGCGATGCTGGCAATCACCCCGTGCTCCTCCCCCACTTGGGCGGGGGTGTAGCGCACCTGCCACCCGAAAGGCCCGAAGGCCTCGTCCAGGCGGGCCATCACCGCCCGGGCGTCGATGAAGGGGGCGATGGTGGTCTGCCCGTTCTTGCTGGCGATGATCTTCCACTCAGAGGCTGTCGTAAAAGTCCTCCACGGGCAGTTACACGGCCCTGGCTAGCCGCTTCACCAACAATCGTAGCATGCCCAGATAGACCCAGGCCTCGCTTACCAGAGGGTTCTCCTCATAGTCCTTGGCAAGACGCCGGTTCCGCCCCAGCCAGGCAAAGGTCCTTTCCACCACTCACCTCTTAGGTAAAGGCTTGAACCCACTCTCCCGCGGAATCTCCGGCACCTCCGCCCCCTCCGGCACCCAAACCCCCCGTACCCCCGCGTAGGGGCGGGCCACCACCTCCAGCTCCAAACCCAGGGAAGAAGCCGTCTCCTTGAGGCCCCGGTACAAAAAGCTTCCGCACTCGTGGCCACAAGGAGAGGTCCATCCCCGCAAGCAAGGCTCGCCCACCCCCCGTGTCCGTTAGGATCTGGCGCTTTCTCCCTTTGACCTTTTTCGCCCCATCGTTTCCCCGGGGCTCGCCACGGGATGCCGTTCTTCAGGACGTAACGTGCTTCCCCTTTAGGGGAACACCTTCTGGATGGCGTTCACGATCTTCTAGACACCTTGGCGGGCCGGCCGCCGGGCTTGGGGGCAGGGATGCGGGGCTCCAGGAGGCCCCACTCCTCGTCGGTTAGGTCGCTGGGGTAAC
>NZ_LHCI01000005.1 GCF_001280255.1 Thermus aquaticus
CGCCCAGGGCCTTGAGCCGCCGCTTCAGGGGCGGCCTCACCAGGGCCAGGTGCCTTCCCCTCATACGGGGATTCTATCACGCCACACGATAGCGGTTCATTTGGGGTAGGGGCCCCAAAGCGGACCGCTTTCTTTCGCCTTCCGCCGCCTTTTGCCGCCTCCAGGACCGCCTTTTGCCGCCTTTTGCCGCCTTCCGCCGGGTCCTGGGCCTCGAGGGGAGGGGGGTGGGGAGGGGGCTTGGCCCCTCGAGGCCCTCCCCTTCGGGCCTGGCCTCACCCCTCCCGGGGGGCCTCCAGAAGGGGGGCCTGAAGGAGGGCGCTCCTGAGCCTCCTTTCGGCCACCTGGAGCCAGGAGGCCTCCCGCTCCACCCCCAGGAAGCCCCGGCCCAGGCCCACCGCCGCCACGCCCGTGCTCCCTGAGCCCATGAAGGGGTCCAGGAGGGTGTCCCCGGGCCTCGAGGCCAGCTCCACTAGCCAGGCCATGACGCTCACCGGCTTCTGGTGGGGGTGGCCGGTGGCCTCCCCGTCCCGCCCCGGCCTGGGGCTTGTGGCCAGGAAGAGGTCCTTCCCCCTGCCCGGGAGGCCCCTAAGGGCCAGGACCGGCTCAAAGGCGTAGGCGGGCCCCTGGGGGCGGGGCCTGGGGTCAGGCTTGCCCCAGATGAGGAGGCGGAAGGGGAGGCCCCGCTCCCGGGCGAAGGCCAGGGCCTCCTCCAGGCGGTCCTGGGGGAGGAAGAAGAGGACCGGCCCCCGGGCCACCCTCAAGGCCTCGGGAAGCCAGGCCAGGC
>NZ_LHCI01000006.1 GCF_001280255.1 Thermus aquaticus
GCCTGCCCCGCTTCCACTTCCACTAGCGTTGTAGGCGGCCAGCGTCAGCAGTAGCGCAACCAGTAGTCTCACTCCGTAAAGCCTGAGGTTCTTCATAAGGATCGCCTCCTATAACACCGCTTCCATAGTACAGGGAAGGTCCGGAGGAGGTGCAGGTTCCCCATGTTCGCGAAAGTCGGCTTTCGCGAATAGAGCGTCCAACCTGGCCACCCCGGGTCGTTACCTGGAAAACCATCGGCGTTAGAAAGCCCGAGGAGGCCCCTCTACCCCTGGCCCCTTACCCGAGTAGTCCGCCCTCGAGCCCGCCGCACCACCGCGGGGAGGTCCTCGGGGGTGAGCCCCGCCTCCTCCAAGAGGTCCCGGTTCACCAGGG
>NZ_LHCI01000007.1 GCF_001280255.1 Thermus aquaticus
CTTAAACCCGGATGGTGACCCGGGCGCCCGTCTCAAAGAGATGGATGGAGTCTATAAAGCGCACGGTGCGGGTGGCGTGCCCCATGACGATGGAGTGGGTCCTGGCCCCGCCGCCGAAGAAGCGGACTCCCTGGAGGATGTCCCCGTCGGTTATGCCGGTGGCGGCGAAGACGATCTCCTTTCCCGGGGCCAGGTCCTCGGTGCGGTAGATGCGGTTCTCGTCCCCGCCCATGGCCTTGAGGCGGGCCCGCTCCTCCTCGTTTTGCGGGGTGAAGCGGGCCTGGATCTCCCCGCCCAGGCACTTGAGGGCCGCCGCCGCCAGAACCCCTTCCGGGGCCCCGCCGATGCCCATGACGGCGTGGACCCCCGTCCCCCGGATGGCGGCCGCCAGGGCGGCGATCACGTCCCCGTCAGAGATGAGCTTGACCCGGGCCCCGGCCTCCCGGATCTCCCGGATGAGCCCTTCGTGCCGGGGGCGGTCCAGGACCACCACCACCAGGTCCTCCACCGAGCGCTGGAGGGCCAGGGCCAAAGCCTTCAGGTTGGCGGCCACGGGCCAGGTGAGGTCCACCAGCCCGGCGGCGGGCGGGGGGACGATGAGCTTTTCCATGTACATGTCGGGGGCGTGGAAGAGCCCGCCCTTCTCGCTGATGGCGATCACGGTGACGGCGTTGGGCAGGCCCTTGGCGGCGGTGGTGGTCCCCTCCACCGGGTCCACGGCGAT
>NZ_LHCI01000008.1 GCF_001280255.1 Thermus aquaticus
GGGGGGCCCTTTTCGTAGGCCTTGAGGAGGGCCTCTAGGGCCCGGCCCCGGTGGGAGTAGCGGGCCTTCTCCTCCAGGCTCATCTCGGCGAAGGTCTTCCCCGCCTCGGGGATGAAAAAGAGGGGGTCGTAGCCGAAGCCGCCCTCCCCCCGGGGAGCCTCCAGGATCACCCCCTCCACGCTCCCCTCGTAGGCCTCGGCGTGCCCGTCGGGGTAGGCCAGGACCAAAACGGCCACGAAGCGGGCCCGCCTCTCCTCCCCCTTCAGGTGGCGCATCCTCTCCAGGAGGTAGACGTTCCGCTCCCGGTCGGTCTCCCGTCCCCCGTAGCGGGCGCTGTAGACCCCGGGCTCGCCCCCCAGGGCGAAGACCTCGAGGCCCGAATCGTCGGCCAAGGCGGGGAGGCCCGTGGCCCTGGCCACGTAGGCCGCCTTCAAAAGGGCGTTTTCCAGGAAGGTGCTCCCCTCCTCCTTGGGCATGCGCAAGGGGAAGTCGGCCAGGGAGAGGAGGGTCCAGCCCAGGGGCTCTAGACCCGCCCTCAGCTCCCGCACCTTGCCGGGGTTGGAGGTGGCCAGGACGA
>NZ_LHCI01000009.1 GCF_001280255.1 Thermus aquaticus
GGTCAAGGGCTAAGCCTCTTCTCACCCTTTTCCGCTTTCATGGGGGGATGAGGCTTTTCGCCCTTCTCCTCTTCCTCTCCCTGGCCCTGGGCCAGACCCTCCTTCCCGCCCGCACCTTTGGCCTAGAGTTCCGGGAGGAGGGCGGGGCCTGGGTTTACGAGGGGGAGGGGGTGCGCCTGGTCTACGTGCCCGGGGTGGGCTGGGCGGAGCCTCCCCTGGAGCTGCCGCCTCCGGAAAGGGAGAGGCTTCCCCTCGAGGTCCTCAAAGCCCTGGGCTACTTCCAGGTCCCCGAGGCGGGGGCGCGCTATGGGGGCCAGGGACGCCTCTTCCGGCTGGTCTTGGACCTTCCCGCCCCCCACCTGGGAAGCCCGGAGGAAGGGGTGGGGAGGGGAAGCCTGGAGGTGGGCCTTCCCTACCTGGTCCCGGGCCTGCTGAGCGCTCCCTGGCCCCAGGGCCTGTCCGCCGAGGTGCGCCTCCTCCCCCGGGGCACCCGGCTCACCCTGAAGGCCCCGGGAAGCCTCCTCCGCTACCGGCTTTTCCCCCTGGAGAACCCGCCCAGGCTGGTCCTGGACCTCTACCTCCTCCTTCCCGAGGTGGAGGAGGCCTTGGCCCCGGGGGTCCGCTACCGGGAGGTCTACGCCTTCACGCCCGAGCCCCTGAGGCTTTACCTGGTGGAGGCGGAGAGGGGCCGCCTCCTCCCCGTGGGGACCCCCCTCAAGCGGGCCCTGCCCAAGGACCTGGCCCCGGATGCCCTGGCCGTCCTCAACGGGGGGTACTTTGACCCCAAGACGGGCGCCCCCATCGGCCTCTGGGTCCAGGACGGGGTCACGGTCTCCTACCCCTTTGGCCGGGTGGCCCTCATGTGGGATGGCTTCCAGTTCTTCCTGGGCCTTCCCCGGTTTGAGGCGGTGG
>NZ_LHCI01000010.1 GCF_001280255.1 Thermus aquaticus
AGGCACAGCCTCGGGTTCGACCGCACTCCACATCCCCGAGGGATCGGGGGCCAGACGGTTGGGCGACGCGGAAAGGGTCCCAGGGGGGTCATAACCCCTGGGGCTGGGCCTGGGAAAGTGGGTGCGAGTCCCACCCGCGGCGGGGAGTGAACCCATAGCTCCCCGACGCGTGCGGAGCTGGCCGGTGCTGAGGGGGTCGCAAGGCACCAGGGGGCCGAGGGAGACTGGAGGCCCCGCTGACCCGGGAAGCCATAACCGGGGGCGCACGATAGCTAGGCCAGTAACGGGGAGGGTGCGACTCCCTCCCTTCTCCGAGACAGGCCGCCTGGGGGCTGCAACGCCCACGCCGTGCCCGGTAGTAC
>NZ_LHCI01000011.1 GCF_001280255.1 Thermus aquaticus
CCGGGGCCGCATCCTGAACCTGGCCCTCGAGGGCCGCTACGAGATCGTGGAGCACAAGCCCGCCGTGGCCGTCATCGCCCTCAAGGAGGGCAAGATGCTCTTCGTGCGCCAGATGCGCCCCGCCGTCGGCCTCGCCCCCTTGGAGATTCCCGCCGGGCTCATAGAGCCGGGCGAGGACCCCCTCGAGGCCGCCCGAAGGGAGCTGGCCGAGGAAACGGGGCTAAAGGGAGACCTCACCTACCTCTTCAGCTACTACGTCTCCCCCGGCTTCACCGACGAGAAGACCCACGTCTTCCTGGCGGAAAACCTGGAAGAATCCCAAGCCACCCCCGACGAGGACGAGGCCATAGAAGTGGTCTGGATGCCCCCCGAGGAGGCCCTTTTCCGGCACCGGCGGGGCGAGCTGGAGTTCTCGGCCACGGGGATCGTGGGGGTCCTCTACTACCATGCTTTTCTCCGAGGTCGCTGACGTCCCCAAGGGGCCCAAGGTGGT
>NZ_LHCI01000012.1 GCF_001280255.1 Thermus aquaticus
TGCCCGTGGGGGTCTCCACCAGGGCCACGCACCGCCTGCCCTCCTCCGTGTCCTTGAAGGTCCGGCACCCCTGGAGGACCTGCTGGCGCTCGTCCTCGGGGACGCCGGGGTAGTAGGGGTCGGCGGGGTCGTAGTACTTCCGGGGGATGAGGCGGTCCATGAGGAGGGAGTCGTGCCGCCACCCCTTGACCATGAGGAAGGTCTTGATCTCCACCTTGGGGCCGATGTCGGAGACCCGGGCGTTGCGCTCCCCAAAGCAGAAGGTGATGAGCCCCCCGCACAGCCTCCCCGTGGCCACCAGGTCCGTGAGGGCCGAGGGCACGTCCGTCAGGTACTTGACCTCCCCGGCGGGGTCGGCCCGCTGGCAGATGCCCAGCCAGTTGCAGTCGTAGA
>NZ_LHCI01000013.1 GCF_001280255.1 Thermus aquaticus
CACTATACCCAAGCCCCGGGGCCTTATAGTGGGGGGCATGGAAGGCCACGTGCCCGAACCCACCCACACCCTCGAGGGCTGGCACATCCTCCACGACTTCCGCCGCCTGGACTTCCCCCGGTGGCGCAAGGCCTCCCCCCTGGAGAGGCAGGCGGCCTGGGAGGAGCTTTTGGGCCTCCTCGCCCTCTGGCGGCGGGTGGAGGAGGAGGGGCGGGGGGCTTTTGGGGGCTACCAGGGCATCACCCAGAAGGCGGACCTCCTCTTCCTGAACCTTAGGGAGACTCTGGACGAGCTTTTGGAACTGGAAAG
>NZ_LHCI01000014.1 GCF_001280255.1 Thermus aquaticus
CCAGGTCCAGGAGATCCGCCGCAGGGTGCAGAAGCTCTGGGGGGACCGGCACCTGCGGGATCCCTCGGGCCAATGGAAGGCCCCGCCCTGGCGGAAGGCCGTGGAGGAGTGGCCCAAGGCCCCCCTCTCCCCCATCGGGATGCGCCTCTACCCCGAGGAGCCTCCCCGGACCCTCGGGGAGTGGTGGGAGGCCCCCCGGAAGGGGGGCGGAGGGTGATCCGGCGCCTCGCCGGGGTCCTCTGGGCCCTGGCCCAGACTCTCCCCGACCCCGAGCGGGACCCCGACCTGGGGCCCTTCTGCACCTACCTGCGCCAGCGGTACGGCCGCCATCCCCTCGCCCTCTCCCCCAAGGAGTGGGAGGAGGGCCTCCTGGACCTCATCGCCGAGACCATCG
>NZ_LHCI01000015.1 GCF_001280255.1 Thermus aquaticus
AGGGCCAGGAGTTCGGCCAGGGTGGCCTTTTGGTGCTTTTGCTTTTTGGGGAGCTTGAAACCTTGAGCGACGAGGGCTTTGAGTTCGTCATCCACCCAAATGTAGGTAGCCACGATGAGGGTCTCTGCGTCAAGATGGTAGAGGGGGTGCTCACGGTCTTGTGGCATAGCACCCCCTCTTTTTTCACACCCTGGGGGGACAGATCAAGTAGCACACGAAGGGATGTATTGACCGATTACAGAACCTTGACAGCAAGGGGGGGGGGGGGCATGGTACCCTTGAGGTGTAGGGACACTCCCTACAGCGAGGAGGTAAAGGATGCGCAAGGTGCTCATGGTCCTGATGGCCCTGGCCCTGGTGGCGGTCTTACCTGCCCAATCCCTGGCTCAGGGGTACTTGGTCTCCTACGCCCTGC
>NZ_LHCI01000016.1 GCF_001280255.1 Thermus aquaticus
TCTTCATAGACGCCCTGGTGGCCCAGCCCCTGGCCAGCGGCCTGGGGGTCCTGAACCCGGAGGAGGAGAAGATGACCGTCCTCCTCCTGGACGTGGGCGGGGGCACCACGGACGTGGCCGTCTTCCGGGAGGGCAGGCTGGCCCACTCCGCCGTCCTGCCCCTTGGGGGGGATCACGTGACCCAGGACATCGCCCAGCTCCTCAAGATCCCCTTTGAGGAGGCGGAAAGGGTCAAGAAGAAGTACGGCGCGGCCCTGCCCGAGCTGGCGGACCCCGAGCTGGTCCGGGAGACCAACCAAGGGGGGGGCTCCGGGGGCGAGGTGCCCGCGCGGGAGCGGGCCCGCATCACCCGGCCCCGCCTCCGGGAGATCCTCCACCGGGCCCGCCAGTCCGTGGACGAGGCCATGGGGCCGCTGGAGGTCAAGGTGAACCGGGTGGTCCTCGCCGGGGGGACGGCCCTCCTCCGGGGCTTTGACCTCCTGGCCCGCCAGCAGTACAGCCTCCCGGTGCGGGTGGGCAAGCCCCATGGGGTCTCGGGCCTCACCGACGTGGTGGCC
>NZ_LHCI01000017.1 GCF_001280255.1 Thermus aquaticus
GGAAAAGTTCGTGAAGGAAAGAGCAAAGCTTTTCTTATCGCATTTGGGGAGAGGGAGGGGTGGAACTTTTCCCCGAGGACTCCCCCATAGGGAAATGTAAACGGCAGGGTCCCATTATAGATTGTTTGCACAAAAGGCTCTACTTGGGTTTTTGCCGTTGGGAAGGGCGTTTTTACTAAGACGGCGGTTTACAAGTCAATGCTAGGGGACAACTTCCTCGGGGAAGAGCAGATCTAAAACAAAGTAGAAGAGGACCAGGGCCGGGAGAGAAAAGCCTATCACTTTAAGGGAGTTGAAGGCTACGCCCCTTCCCAAGACCTGGTAGGAGGCCAGCGTCGCGCCCACGCCCAGCAAAAACTGTAGCCAGGCCCAGCTGCTCCTCTGCTCAAGGAGGTAAGCGAAGAGCACCAGGGCAGCGGTTAGCC
>NZ_LHCI01000018.1 GCF_001280255.1 Thermus aquaticus
CATGTACATGGAAAAGCTCATCGTCCCCCCGCCCGCCGCCGGGCTGGTGGACCTCACCTGGCCCGTGGCCGCCAACCTGAAGGCTTTGGCCCTGGCCCTCCAGCGCTCGGTGGAGGACCTGGTGGTGGTGGTCCTGGACCGCCCCCGGCACGAAGGGCTCATCCGGGAGATCCGGGAGGCCGGGGCCCGGGTCAAGCTCATCTCTGACGGGGACGTGATCGCCGCCCTGGCGGCCGCCATCCGGGGGACGGGGGTCCACGCCGTCATGGGCATCGGCGGGGGCCCGGGAGGGGGTCTGGCGGCGGCGGGCCTCCAGTGCCCGGGCGGGGGGATCCAGGCCCGCCTCACCCCGCCAAACGAGGAGGAGCGGGCCCGCCTCAAGGCCATGGGCGGGGACGAGAACCGCATCTACCGCACCGAGGACCTGGCCCCGGGAAAGGAGATCGTCTTCGCCGCCACCGGCATAACCGACGGGGACATCCTCCAGGGAGTCCGCTTCTTCGGCGGCGGGGCCAGGACCCACTCCATCGTCATGGGGCACGCCACCCGCACCGTGCGCTTTATAGACTCCATCC
>NZ_LHCI01000019.1 GCF_001280255.1 Thermus aquaticus
GGAGGAAGGGGAGGTTCGCCTGGTGGAGGTGCGGGAAAACCCCTACGCCGCCATGGAGGGGGGAAGGAAGCACGAGCTCATGCGGGCGCTCCTCAAGGATGTGGACCTGCGGGTGGGGGCCCGCTTCGGCCACGGCGGGTCCCTGGGGGGCTTCCCCCTGGCGGACCGCCCCGAGGGGGGGGCCGGAAGCGTGGGCCAGGCCATGGGAAAAGGCATGGCCCGCCGAAATAGCGCCGGATGAGCTCCCGGGCCTCCGGGGGAAGGGGGGTGCGCTCCAGGTAGACCTCGGCCCCCCGGCGCACCCGTTCTGGCGGCCTTCCCCCGGGCCAGGGGGAGGGCAGAGCCCCTTCCCCGCCCTCCCCACCGGGCTCCAGGAGGCCCTGGCTCGGCCCCTCCAAGGCCGGAGGGAGAACCTGGGGGGCCTCCCCCAGCTCCGGGGCGGGCCCCCCAAGGCCTGGCCCGG
>NZ_LHCI01000020.1 GCF_001280255.1 Thermus aquaticus
CTCTATCCCCTCCCGGTCCAGGCGGTTTTTGATGCGCCTGCGAAACTCCCGGGCCACGGCCCACTGCTCGGCGGGCTTGGTGTTGAAGAGGACGCGGATGACCACCCCGGAGTCGGCCAGGCTCTGGACCCCCAGGACCTCGGGTGGATCGGCGAAGCGTTCCCGCCACTCGGGGTCTTGGTAAAAGCGGGCCACCTCGTCCCGGAAGACCTCCAGCGCCCGGTCCAGGTCCTCCCTGTAGGCCACGCTCACGTCCACCACCGCCCGGCTCCACTCCTGGGTGAGGACGGTCACCTGGCGCACCTCGGAGTTGGGGAGGAAGTGG
>NZ_LHCI01000021.1 GCF_001280255.1 Thermus aquaticus
CCGCACCCCAAGCTCCTTCTCCTCGTTGTCCAAGGCGTAGCCCTGGGCCCGGACCCGCTTTAGCTCCTCCAGAAGGCCCTCCCGGGTGGTGAGGGTGTGGGGGGTGTAGGCCTCCAGGGAAAGCCCCTCCGGCACCCCCCGGTAGGCCAGGAGGACCTTCCCCACCCCTGTGGCGTGGAGGGGGGCCCGGGAGCCGGGAGCGGTGAAGAGGCGGACCAGCTTCTCCCCCCCCCCCTGGTCAAAGTAGGGGCCCTCGAGGCCCGCCATGACCGCCAGGTTCACGCTCTCGCCCAAAGCCTCCGCCAAGGCCTCCATCTCCGGCCGCGCCGCCTCTAAGAGGCTCTGCC
>NZ_LHCI01000022.1 GCF_001280255.1 Thermus aquaticus
GGCGGTGAGGTTCGGGTCCGGGGGGTTGCGGTAGCCGTTTTGCCCGTTGCCGGCGCACTCAATGAAGTAGGTGCGGGTCACGGAGGGGAAGCGCTTGAGGTCTTCCAGGGTGAAGACCAAGGGGCGCTCCACCATCCCGTGGATGACCAGGCGGTAGGCCTCGGGGTCCACCTGGGGCACCCCAGCGTGGTGGCGCTCAAAGTGGAGGCCGTTGGGGGTGATGACCCCCTCCAGCTTCTCCAAGGGAGCGAAGTCCGCCCCCGAGTGGCGGGGGCGGGGGGTGGGGGGGAGGGAGCGGACCACGCCCCCCCCAAAAGGGGGCCGGGGGGCGTACTCCCCGAGGGGGG
>NZ_LHCI01000023.1 GCF_001280255.1 Thermus aquaticus
TTGCAGCTCGGGGGCAAGCTGGGGCTGCCCAGCGAGAGGGATGGTCCGTACCTGCTCCTGAGGGGCCTGGTTCGCCTGCTCAACTATGAAGTCACCCAAGAACTCTTGAAGCAGGCTAAGGGAGGGCGAGGAAGGAGTTTTGGGTAAAGCCCTGGTTGGCCCAACACCTTTACGAGCGCTTTGGCCTCCCCTGGGTCTTCCTGGACCACCCCACGGGGCTTTAGATGGCGGGCCTCTTCCTGACCCTCGAGGGCCTGGACGGAAGCGGCAAGTCCACCCAGGCGAAGCTTCTCGCCGCCTTCCTGGAGGGGAGGGGCCTTCCGGTGGTCCTCACCCGGGAGCCCGGCGGGGGGCTTCCTGGGG
>NZ_LHCI01000024.1 GCF_001280255.1 Thermus aquaticus
CCCAGGCTCGCCCGGGGGGAGATGGTGGGGTGCTTCGGCCTCACCGAGCCCGACGGCGGCTCGGACCCCCACGGCAACATGAAGACCAAGGCCCGCCTCGAGGGGGACACCTGGGTCCTCACGGGCACCAAGATGTGGATCACCAACGGCAACCTGGCCCACATCGCCATCATCTGGGCCAAGGACGAGGCGGGGAGGGGCCTGGGCTTCATCGTCCCCACCCACAGCAAGGGCTTCCAGGCCCGGGGGGGGAAGCACAAGATGAGCCTCCGGGCCTCGGTGACCAGCGAGCTCATCCTGGACGAGGTGCGGGTGCCGGAGTCCCTGCGCCTGCCCAAGGCGG
>NZ_LHCI01000025.1 GCF_001280255.1 Thermus aquaticus
TTCAACCTGCTGGACGGCGAAGCGTACTGGGGCGAGCTACCCGAAGTCCTGGAGCGGGTCCTGAAGGGCCTCAGGCGGGCCTTGAAGGAGCGGGAGAAGGAGTTGCAGGAGGTGTAGGGATGATGATGACCCTGATGATGACCCTAGGGACGGCCCTTCTCATTGGCTTGGGGCCCGGGTGGGCCCCGCCGCCTCTCCTGGCGTTGGCCCTTCTGACCCGGGCCCAGGCCCTTGGCCCCGTGGGGGTCCTGGTGGGGACCTTCACGGGCACGGCCGTGGCCAACACTCTGGCCCACCAGGGCTACCAGGTGGGGGAGGCCCTTGGCTTCCCCTTCCTGGGCCTCTGGGGCGGCTTGGTCC
>NZ_LHCI01000026.1 GCF_001280255.1 Thermus aquaticus
CCCCGGCCACAAGCGGGTCTACCGGGTCTACGACGAAAGGGGCCTGGCCACCGCCGACCTCCTGGCCCTGGCCGAGGAGGAGGTGCGGGAGGACAGGCCCCTCACCCTGCGCCACCCCACGGACCCCACCAAGAGGCGGGTCCTGAGCCCCGGGGCCTTCACCCTCGAGCCCCTTCTGGGGGAGGCCTTCCGAGGGGGCAAGCGCCTCTTCCCCCCCCCCTCCATAAACGAACTGAGGGCCCGACGGGACCGGGACGTGGCCCGGCTGGACCCCGGGGTGCGCCGCCTGGTGAACCCCCACATCTACCACGTCT
>NZ_LHCI01000027.1 GCF_001280255.1 Thermus aquaticus
CCGCCGAGCATGTTCAAGCTAAACGAGTTTACCAAGTACATGGTCATCTTTTCCCTCCTTCGTCTTACACCGGGGGGCGGGGAATGGATTCCCCGCCCCCTTGCTCTTCAGTACTTCTCCCACCTGGGGAAAAACCCGGGGGGCCAGCCCCGCCCCGGGCTCACCTACCCAGGAACCGCGCCCACCAGGGACGGGACTTGGGAGTCAGCTCCTCCAGGAGGGTGCCTGAAACCCCCCCGTCTTTCCAGAGGACCAGGGTATCCGGGTCCCCCTTCAGGGAGATCCACACCCGGTCCTCGAGGACCTCCACCTTGACCTTCCAGCCCTTGAAGCGCTCC
>NZ_LHCI01000028.1 GCF_001280255.1 Thermus aquaticus
GGCCCAGGTAGGGGGCCTAGGCCGCCGCCTCGAGGAGGTGTTGCAGGAAGGCCCCGCCTCGTCTGGCGTACCCCTCCCGCACGGCCGCCCGGGCCCGGTGGTAGGCGTGCACCAGGGCGTGGGGGCTGAGCTTCCCCTCCACCACCTTCCAGAGGAGGCCCGCGTAGAAGCGCCGGGAGTGGGGGTCGCCCAGCTCGGGGGCCATGCGCTCGGAGAGGAGGTCGATGACAGTGGGCCGGTCCTGGGCCTCCATCTCCGCCAGGAGGAAGGCGGCCTCTATGGTGGGGTTCTCCGTGGGGGCGGGCCGCAGAAAGTCCAGGGCGGGCACCTCCCGGATCCCCAGGGTCCACTTGACCAGGAGCTCCAGGGAG
>NZ_LHCI01000029.1 GCF_001280255.1 Thermus aquaticus
GCTAGCCGGCACTCTGGCAGTTCCCTTCCCCCCCTGTGAGGCCGGGGGACCACGGCGACTCCCGCTGCGCCCTCTCGGGGCGACCTTCTCGGCCAGGCCGACCTCCCGGTCAACCCCTTCTCGGCCCTGTCGCCCCCTGGCGTTTTGGGACGCCGCCTGGCGGTCGCCGCCACGGATAGGCCCGTGGCCGCCCCGCCCACCTCCTCGCCAGGATCCGCCTCCTCCCGGAGGCCTCCCCTGGGGGAGGCCAAGCGCCTTTTCCTGCGACACCTGAGGCTTCACGCCCCAGAACTTCCGAGTCCCTCGGGTACTCCACCTTCCCCTCGGGATCCCTCTCCCGGTTGTCGGGGCAGGGGTTGCCCCCCGCCCCCGAAGCGGTGCC
>NZ_LHCI01000030.1 GCF_001280255.1 Thermus aquaticus
CGCGCCGGGTTTTCGCCGCCGCCTCGGGAGGCCTGGCCTCCGTACGCCGCACGGCTACTCCCCACGGCTCACCTGTCCCCCTTCGTCCCTGCTGCCACAGGTCCGGGGTCCAGGCCGAGAGGTTCCCCCGTTAGACCGCGGTACCTGCCCCCTTCCCGCCTTCGCTATGCCCTGGCCGCTTGCGTGGCCCTTTCCCCCTACGAGGTTCCGGAGCTCGGGGTACTCCGGGCACGGCCAGGACTTCACGGACCCCAGGCGGGGGGCTCGGAGCAGAGGGGGAGTCGCACCCCCCCCGTTACAGGCCTAGCTATCGTGCGCCCCA
>NZ_LHCI01000031.1 GCF_001280255.1 Thermus aquaticus
AACCCAAGCGCCCCCTCTACTGGGTGGCCTGGCGGGAGGGGGAGTGGAAGCCCACGTACGTCCTGCGGAAGGACCAGCGGGGGCGGTGGACCTGGTTCCTGGAGCCCTCCTTCCACCGGGCCCTCCTGGAGGAGGCCCTGGCCTACGCCGCCGAGGGGGGCTGGAGGGCCCTCGTGGGCCACATGAAGGCCCTGGGGAACCTGCCCATGTTCAGCGGGGTGTGGAGCCAGGTCCAGGAGATCCGCCGCAGGGTGCAGAAGCTCTGGGGGGACCGGCACCTGCGGGATCCCTCGGGCCAATGGAAGGCCC
>NZ_LHCI01000032.1 GCF_001280255.1 Thermus aquaticus
CCTGCCCCTCTGGGAGGCCCGAAGCCCCGAGGAGTTTTTGGAGCTTCTCCCCCGAAGCGCCCTGGCCTTCCTCTGCGTCCCCAACAACCCCACGGGGGAGGTCTACCCCTTCCTGGAGGAGGCCGCCCGGCGGGCCGGGGGAGCCCTGGTCCTGGACCTGGCCTACTACGAGCTCATGGAAGAACCCCTTGCCCTCCCCCAGGGGGTATGGCGCCTCTACAGCCCCAACAAGGCCCACGGCCTCACCGGGGTGCGGGCGGGCTACCTGGTGGCCCCCCTGGACCTCACCCACTTCCGGAACCTGGCCCCGAGCTGGCCCGTATCCGCCCACGGGGAGGCCCTCCTCCGGGGGCAGCTGGACCCTAGGGCCCGGGCCTGGCTGGAGTGGAGCCGGGCCGAGCTCCACCGCCTGAGGCGGCTTTTGGCCGAGGGGCTTAGGGCGCTCGGCCTCGAGGTCCTTGAAAGCCCCGCCAACTTCCTCATGGTGCGGGTGGGCAGGGCCACGGCGGTGGCCCGGGCCCTGAGGGAAAGGGGCCTAAGGGTGCGGGACGCCACCAGCTTCGGCCTCCCCGAGTGGCTCCGGCTCTCAGCCCAGCGGGAGGAGGCCATAGAGGCCCTTTTGGAAGCCCTGGAAGGGGTTCTTGCTAGACTGGGGGCATGACCCCGGAGCTCGCCCGCTACCTGGAGGAGGCCCTGGGGCGGCTTAGGG
>NZ_LHCI01000033.1 GCF_001280255.1 Thermus aquaticus
GTTGAAGGTGCGCTCCACCGTGGCCCCGGTCTCCAGGTTCTTGAACTTGGCCACCACCTTGGCCCCGCCACGGCCGATCTTCTGGTGCTGATACTCCACACACTCCCAAAGCCCGCCCTCCATCTTCACCTTGGTGCCCGGGCGCAGGTCGGTCACGCTGATCATGCTCTCTCCTCCTGGGGCTTCTCCAGGTCCAGGACCTGGGGCTTCAGCCCTAATAGGTCAATATACCGAAGATAATCCGCTTCCCCAAGCTCCCGGCCCGCCAGGGCCACGAGAAGGGCCTCCATCACGTTGGTGCCGAAGCTCCTACCCGAAAGCCTGGGGGTGGTGGTGATGAGGTACCTGGCCCCCCTGGCCCTCAAGAAGGCCACGTCCTCCTCGGTGGTGGTGTTGGTGAGGACGCTTTTCCCCCGCATGTCCTCGGGCATGTGGCGCTTGAGGTAGTGCCAGTCCCCCGCCACCAGGTCCGCAAAGCGGTAGTAGCGGCTTCGCCAGTCCACGACCCACTCTTCCTGCTTCTCCCCCGTGGGGTAGAGGAGGCCAAAGGGAAGCTTGGTCAAAACGGGAAGCAGGAGGTAGGCCAGCTTCTTCAAGAGCGAAAGCCGGTAGAGGGGGATGGGAAGCCCCAGGGCGAAGATGAAGTCCCCGTAGAGGACCCGGGC
>NZ_LHCI01000034.1 GCF_001280255.1 Thermus aquaticus
CCGTCTGGGTCCTCCGCCGAGCCTTTTCAGCCATACTCCATCGGGCCAAGCTGGCCTTCGCCACGGCCGGCACGGCAACCGAGCAGGCAGCGGGCCTTGGCATTCCCATCGTGGCCTTCCCCACCCCAGGCCCCCAGTACACCAGGGCCTTCGCCCGCAGACAGAAGCGCCTTTTGGGGGAGGCGTTGCACTTGGTGGAAGCCGATCCCTACCGCGTAGCTGGCCAGGGGCTAATCCTTCTTCAGGCTCCGGAGCTTTACCAGCGCTCCAGCGAGGCTGGAAAGGCCCGAATAGGGCCACCCGGAGGCATCCAGGGCACCAGGGAACACATCCGCAAGGAGCTGGAGGAAGCGTCCCAGTAGTCTGGATGGGGAGAACCGTATGCGCCTCTACCGCGTAGGCCTCTTCACCGATGTGTACTTCCCCAACCCCAACGGGGTCACCACCAGCGTCTACCTCCTCCTGCGGGAGCTCAGGCGCATGGGGCACGAGGCCTGGGTCCTGGCCCCCGCCCACCCGGAGGCGCCAGAGAACGAGGAGGGCGTGGTGCGGGTGCCCTCGGTGGCCTACCCCTTTTACGAGGGGCAGCAGATCGCCCTGCCCTCGGCCCGCTACCTGCCCACGGACTTTGAGATCGTCCAC
>NZ_LHCI01000035.1 GCF_001280255.1 Thermus aquaticus
TGGCCCATAGGCGTCCGCCTTCTGGGCTCATGCGGGCCACGTAGAAGGGGGAAAGCTCCAAGAGGCGTTCCGTGAAGCGGTGGACCTCAAAGAGGTCCAGGGTGCGGGCCAGGGCCTCAGCCACCTCCCGGAGAAGGGCTTCCTCCTCGAGGGTGAAGGCCCGCTCCCTTTCGCAGTCGTCCACTCCGAGAAAGCCCCAGAGCCGCCCCTCCACCCGGATGGGGACCACCAGGAGGCTTTGGATCTCCTGGGCCTCCAGAAGGGGCCTTTCCTCCTCGGGGAAGGTCCTTACCGCGCCTCCGATGGCTTCGCCCCGCAGAAAGGCCTCCAGCCAGCGGCCGTAGCCCGCTTCCCGCACGGGCAGGCGTTGCAGGCTGGGGTTCTGGATCTGGGGCGTGACGTGGGGGCCCGCCCACTCGGCCAGCTGGGAGGCGTACCAAAGCCCGTCCCGCTCCTCCAAGCGGAAGAGGTAGGCGCGGTGGGCCTGTAGGGCCTTGGCCAGGGCCCTGAGGGCCTCGGGAAGCCCCTGAAGGCCCTGCCGCAGGAGGGGCAGGACGGGCGAGGACCGTGAGGGAGTTCGGGTCCAGTCCATGGCCGAATCCCCTCTAGTTTACACCTAAGGGGGTGTGGTTTCTAAGAAA
>NZ_LHCI01000036.1 GCF_001280255.1 Thermus aquaticus
GGACCTCCCCGCCCTCCTCCAGGCCGCCGAGGCCCGGGCCCTGGAGCTTGGCGTGGAGCGGCTTTACGCCTTTCCCCAGGAGGCCAACCGTCCCCTGCGGGAGGTCCTGGAGGCGGCGGGGTACGACCTCCTCCACACCACCTACTTCTTCGTGAAAAACCCCAAGGGCCTGGACTACCCGCCCCCCAAGGGCGTGCGCATCAAGAAGGGCTTCCCCGGGGCAGGGGTCTACCGGGAGCTCTACCGGGAAAGCGAGGAGGGCTGGGCCCTGAGGCTCAAGTGGACGGACGAGGAGCTGGAAGAGCACTTCGCCGAGCCCCACGTCCACCTCCTGGTGGCCTACCAGGGGGAGGAGCCCGTGGGCATGGCCGAGGTGGAGGTGGAGGGGAACGAGGCCAGCGTGGCCTACATCGGGGTCGTCCCCAAGGCCCGGGGCCAGGGCATCGGCCGGGCCCTTCTGGCCGAGGCGGCCCGGCTGGCCGAGAAGAAGGGGGCGGGTCTCCTCCGGGTCCGGGCCCACGACCACGAGACCGGGGCCCTAGAGCTTTACCGCAACCTGGGCTTCAGCCTCGAGGAGGCCGTGGCCACCTACGCCAAGGAACTCAGGGCCAGGCGGTAGG
>NZ_LHCI01000037.1 GCF_001280255.1 Thermus aquaticus
CCCCGCCTCAAAAGCCCTGTCCGCTTCCGAAGCTGGATCGGCGGGGACCGGGATGGGAACCCCCTCGTGACCCCCCAGGTCACCCGTTTCGCCGCCCGCTACGCCCGCGAGGTGGCCAAGGAAAAGGTTCTGGAGGAGCTGGGAGCCTTGGTGCGGGACCTCTCCCTTTCCGAGGCCAAGGTGCCCGTGCCCCGGGAGGTGCGGGCGGGGGGCGAGGGGGTGGAGCGGTTCCCCGGAGAGCCCTACCGCCGCTTCTTCGCGCAAATCTACCGGAAGGTTTCCCAGGACGAGGCCACCACCGAGGAGCTCCTTTCCGCCCTGAAGGTGGCGGAAGGGGGGCTTAGGGCCGTGGGGCTTGAGGAGGTGGGGAGGAGCTTTTTGCGCCCCCTCGAGGCCCGCTTGAGCGCCTTCGGCCTGGAGCTCGCCCCCCTGGACCTTCGGGAGGAGTCGGGGAAGCTCCTCCTGGCCGCCGCCGAGCTCCTTCGCCTGGGCGGGGTCCACCCAGACTTCCTAAGCCTTTCCCCCGAGGCCCAGGAGGCCCTCCTCACCGAGGAGCTGAAGACGGCGAGGCCCCTCCTCCCCGTGGGGGAGGAGCCCCAGGAGGAGGCCCTGAGG
>NZ_LHCI01000038.1 GCF_001280255.1 Thermus aquaticus
GAAAGCCCCAGGCCCCGAAGGACCTCGGCCACCTTCTCCGCGCCCTCCCTAAGGGCCCGCCCCTCGGCGCTCACCGTGGGCAGGGCGATGAGCTCCGCCAAAAGCGCCTTGGCCTCCTCCAAAAAGCCCTTCATGGTAGACTGAGCATACTATGGTGGAACCTTCCCTGGTCCTTTACGGGGCCCTCTACGAGCGGGCCATGGGGGTCTTGAAAGAGCCCCTCCGGGAACCCGGGGCCCGCTCCGCCCTCTTCATAGCCCGCAAGGGCTTCGCCCTGCCCCACAAGGAGGCCCTCGGGGCCCCCAACCCCCCGCCTCTGGACTCCCTGGCCACCCTGGTGGCGGGCAACGCCGCCGCCACCCAGGCCCTGGCCAAGCTCCTGGGGGAAGCCCGCTTCCAGGAGGTGGTGCACCAGGGCGAACACATGGGCCTCTACGTGGACGAGGCCGGGGAGCACGCCCTCCTCCTCCTGGTTTTTGACGAGAACGCCCCCTTGGGCAAGGTCAAGCTCCACGGCAAGCGGGCGGCGGAGACCCTGGCCAGGATCGCCGAGGAGGCCATAGCCAACCCGCCCAAGCTCCACCTGGACACGGAGTACCGGGAAGGGGC
>NZ_LHCI01000039.1 GCF_001280255.1 Thermus aquaticus
CCTGGTAGTATAGCAGAAGCCCTAGAGTTCGGGAAGGAGGTCTTTAAGACCCAGGAAGGGGTGGTGGGCCTCCACCTCGTGGCCGCAGTCCACCAGGTTGCGGTCCGCCCCGCACACCGGGCAGAGGCCCTTGCACCCCTCCTCGCAGAGGACGGTGAAGGGCATCTCGCTCACAAAGGCCTCGGTGAGGAAGGGGAGGAGGTCCAGGTCCGGCTCTCCGAAGGCGTAGTACTCGTCCTCGGCCTCCTCGTGGAAGACCACCTCTTTAAGCCCCGGCTCGTAGCGGAGCATGTGCTGGAAGTGGGCGTGGATGGGGGTAGGGGTGGGCTTGAGGCAGCGGCGGCACTCCATGAGGACCACCCCCTCCACCTCGCCGGAGAGCCAGTACTCGTGCCCCCCCACCGAGGAGACGCTCACCTTCCAAAGGGCCTCGCCCTGGAGGGGAAAGCGCTCCTCGCCCACGTGGAACGCTTCCTGCACTGCGCCGGAAGCGCGGGCTACGCCTCCTTCCTTCAGGAGGCGGGCTAGGGTGATGCTGGCCACCTCGCGGTAATCCATCCTTCCAAGTATAGCGCAACCTTGCCCCTTTTCCTAGGGCATAAACTTC
>NZ_LHCI01000040.1 GCF_001280255.1 Thermus aquaticus
CGCCCCTGGCCCGTCGGCTCGCCGAGGAGAACGGCATAGACTGGCGCAGGCTGAAGGGCACGGGTCCGGATGGCACCATCGTGGAGCGGGACATCCTGGCCTTCCTGGCCAAGGTCATGGCCGGGGAGGTGGACCTCCCCCCCATGCCGGAATCGCCCCCGCCCCTGCCCCCCGCGGAGGAGCTGAAGCGGGCCCAGGCCGCTCTGGAAAGGGAAGGGGTGGACCTTGCCGAGCTCATCCCCGAGGCCCCCAAGACCCCCACCCTGCAGGTGGAGGAGGTCCCCGAGGAGGAGCTCGCCCTGGACTTCCCCGAGATAGACCTCCTGGACGAGGAGCCCCTCTTCCTCCCCGAGGAGGAAGAGGCCCTCGAGGCCTGGGAGGAGGACCTTTTGGAAAGGCCCCTCCCCGAGCCCCGGCAAGAGGAGCTTCAGGAGGCCGCCCAGGAGGCCCCTGAACCCGAGGCGCCTCCCGCCCTCGAGGAAGCCCTCCCCACCCAGGAGATCCCCCCAGGCCCTCTCCTGGGGGTGGCCCCCGTGCCCGCGCCCGCCCAAAGCGCCCCCCTTCGGGTCTTCCGCCGGAAGGTGGACCAGACGCGTCTAGGGGA
>NZ_LHCI01000041.1 GCF_001280255.1 Thermus aquaticus
CCGCCACGGCCAAAGTGCCCTCGGGGAGAGGGGAGAAGTGGATCTGGAGGACCTTTGGGGCCCGCTTGGGGCGGAGGCGGAGCAGGGCGGGGTAGCCGGAAAGCCCCGAGGCCATCTTCACCAGGAAGAGCTCGGGCTCACGGGCCCCCTCCAGGGCCCTCAGGAGGCTTTCTTGGGTGGTCTTGGGAAGGGGAGCGGGGGGAAGGAGGGAGAGGGCGTACTGGCGGTAGGCTTGGCGGGGGGGGACCCTTCCCGCGGGAGCGGGGGGCTTGCTGAGGGAGCCCATCTCCTCGAGGGCGATGAGCTCGTACCGGGCCAGGGCGGGGCTAAGGCCCAGGGCCTCGGCGAGCCTCGCCGAGGGCACCGGAGCCTTGGTCCTTATGTACACCTCCACCAGGTGGTGGAGAATCCGCCGCTGCCTGGCCGTCACACCCCTATTGTACCGGGGTCACGGCCGCCTCGTCCTCCTCGCCGGTGCGGATGCGGTAGACCTTCTCTACGGGGATGACGAAGACCTTTCCGTCCCCTACTTCCCCGGTGCGGGCCGCCTTCAGGATGGCCTCCACCGTGGGCTTGACGAAGGGCTCGGAGAC
>NZ_LHCI01000042.1 GCF_001280255.1 Thermus aquaticus
GATGTTGACGAACCCTTCCTTGGGGGTGCGCACCCGGATCCCTTCCATGGGTTAAGCCTATCAGGAAAGCCGGGTGGAGCGCAGGAAAAAGCGCTTCTCCACCGAAAAGGGGCGGTCCAGGTCGCCAAGCTCCGCCTCCGCCCAGGCCCAGAGCCTCTCCATGGCCCGGGCGTGGGCCTCCTCGGGCACCCCCTTGGTGAAGGAGTAGAGGCGGTAGGGCCGGGCCCCGAGGGCCCCCCCGGGCGTGGGCTCCTCCCCCCCGGCCCCCACCCCCCGGGTCCTGGGCCTGAGGCCAAGGCGCCTTAGGGCCTCCTCCACCTCGGCCATGCGCCTTCCGTGAAGCCCCCGCTCCACCAAGACCCCCTCCTCGGCCACAAGCTCCCGCCACCTCTCCTGCAGGCGGCACTCGGGCTCGGCCTCTACCCTTTCCCAGCCCTCCAGGAGGACCCCGGAGGGCTTTAAGACCCTTAAGGCCTCGGCCAGGGCCTTGGGCCAGTCGGGGAGGAGGTGCCAGAGGTGGACGGCGATGACCCCGTGGACGCTCTCGTCGGGGAGGGGGATTTCCCGGGCATCCGCCAGAAGAAGGCGC
>NZ_LHCI01000043.1 GCF_001280255.1 Thermus aquaticus
GATGTTGACGAACCCTTCCTTGGGGGTGCGCACCCGGATCCCTTCCATGGGTTAAGCCTATCAGGAAAGCCGGGTGGAGCGCAGGAAAAAGCGCTTCTCCACCGAAAAGGGGCGGTCCAGGTCGCCAAGCTCCGCCTCCGCCCAGGCCCAGAGCCTCTCCATGGCCCGGGCGTGGGCCTCCTCGGGCACCCCCTTGGTGAAGGAGTAGAGGCGGTAGGCCAGGGCCTCGAGGGCCTCCCTGGGCGTGCGCTCCTCCCGCCAGGCCACCACCTCCCGGGTCCTGGGCCTGAGGCCAAGGCGCCTTAGGGCCTCCTCCACCTCGGCCATGCGCCTTCCGTGAAGCCCCCGCTCCACCAAGACCCCCTCCTCGGCCACAAGCTCCCGCCACCTCTCCTGCAGGCGGCACTCGGGCTCGGCCTCTACCCTTTCCCAGCCCTCCAGGAGGACCCCGGAGGGCTTTAAGACCCTTAAGGCCTCGGCCAGGGCCTTGGGCCAGTCGGGGAGGAGGTGCCAGAGGTGGACGGCGATGACCCCGTGGACGCTCTCGTCGGGGAGGGGGATTTCCCGGGCATCCGCCAGAAGAAGGCGC
>NZ_LHCI01000044.1 GCF_001280255.1 Thermus aquaticus
CCCGCCGGGCCAGGAAGAAGACCTGGGAGTGAAAGGCGTAAGACGCCATGTCCCGGTAGAAGTCCTCCAGGTAGGGGTTCTCGCTCACCGCCTCGTAGACGGGCTTGAGGTCGAAGGCCTCGGCCAGGAGGGCGGTGAGGGTGCTCTTGCCGCTGCCGATGTTGCCGGCGATGGCGATGTACATCAGGGCCTCTTCTGGGCCAGGTGCTCCCTGACCAGGGCCACCCCCGCCTCCCGGTGGGGGCCGGTGGGGCTGAAGTCCAGGGCGTCGGCCTCGAGGACCAGAAGGGGGTGGGGGTAGCGGGCGAATTGGCGCTCGTAGGCCTCGGAGAGGGCCTCCAGGTAGGCGGGGTCCATGCCCCGCTCAAAGGGGCGGCCCCGCCGGGCGATCCTGTCTAGGAGGACGGGGACCGGGGCCCTCAGGTAGACCGTGAGGTCGGGCGGGGGCACCTTTGGGGCCAGTTCCCGGTAGAGCTCCAGGTAGAGGTCCCACTCCGGGCCCTCCAGGTTGAGGCTGGCGAAGATGGGGTCCTTGTCCAGGAGGTAGTCGGCCACCACGC
>NZ_LHCI01000045.1 GCF_001280255.1 Thermus aquaticus
GGCTGAAGGGCACGGGTCCGGATGGCACCATCGTGGAGCGGGACATCCTGGCCTTCCTGGCCAAGGTCATGGCCGGGGAGGTGGACCTCCCCCCCATGCCGGAATCGCCCCCGCCCCTGCCCCCCGAGGAGGAGCTGAAGCGGGCCCAGGCCGCTCTGGAAAGGGAAGGGGTGGACCTTGCCGAGCTCATCCCCGAGGCCCCCAAGACCCCCACCCTGCAGGTGGAGGAGGTCCCCGAGGAGGAGCTCGCCCTGGACTTCCCCGAGATAGACCTCCTGGACGAGGAGCCCCTCTTCCTCCCCGAGGAGGAAGAGGCCCTCGAGGCCTGGGAGGAGGACCTTTTGGAAAGGCCCCTCCCCGAGCCCCGGCAAGAGGAGCTTCAGGAGGCCGCCCAGGAGGCCCCTGAACCCGAGGCGCCTCCCGCCCTCGAGGAAGCCCTCCCCACCCAGGAGATCCCCCCAGGCCCTCTCCTGGGGGTGGCCCCCGTGCCCGCGCCCGCCCAAAGCGCCCCCCTTCGGGTCTTCCGCCGGAAGGTGGACCAGACGCGTCTAGGGGA
>NZ_LHCI01000046.1 GCF_001280255.1 Thermus aquaticus
AGGGCCCGTTTCCGCCGAGGTCACGGCCCTCGAGGCCAAGGCCATGGTGGAGGAGGGAAGAAGGCTCGCCGCCCTCCACCCCAACATCGTGGTCAAGCTCCCCACCACCGAGGAGGGCCTCAAGGCCTGCCGGGTATTGAGCGCCGAGGGCATCCGGGTCAACATGACCCTCATCTTTTCCGCCAACCAGGCCCTCCTGGCGGCCCGGGCGGGGGCCAGCTACGTGAGCCCCTTCCTGGGCCGGGTGGACGACATCTCCTGGGACGGGGGAGAGCTTTTGAGGGAGATCGTGGAGATGCGGGAGGTCCAGGACCTGCCGGTGCGGGTCATCGCCGCCTCCATCCGCCACCCCCGCCACGTGACGGAGGCCGCCCTTCTGGGGGCCGACATCGCCACCATGCCCCACGCCGTCTTCAAGGCCCTCCTCAAGCATCCCCTGACGGACCTAGGCCTCAAGCGCTTTATGGAGGATTGGGAGAAGGTCAAGCCATGAAGAAGAAAGCGGAAACCCCTGAGACGACCCTTTCCTACCAAGACCTGGCGGGG
>NZ_LHCI01000047.1 GCF_001280255.1 Thermus aquaticus
CCAACCCCTGGGGTGTGAAAAAAGAGGGGGCGCTACGGCAAGAGCTCCTCCACCCCCATGGGCCCCCCGATCAGGGCCCGGGTGGCCAGGCCCACGAAGATCCCCGTTTCCACCACGCCGGGAATCTCCAGGAGGGCTTTGTGCAGGCCCAGGGGGTCCCCGATGGGGCCGAAGCGGCAGTCGGCGATGAGGTGGCCGTTGTCGGTGAAGTAAAACTCGTCCCCGTCCATGCGCAATGCGGGCTCGCCCCCCAGGGGGGCGAGGGCCCTAGGGGTGGCCTGGTGGCCGAGGGGGCCGATCCCCCCCGGCACCCCGCCCCGGCCCAGGACGGGAACCTTCTTGGTGTGGTCGGCCACCACGATGAACTCCCCCGCCGTGGCCTCCACGATCTTCTCCCGGAGGAGGGCCCCGCCCAGGCCCTTGATGAGGGAGAGGTCGGGGGCGATCTCGTCGGCCCCGTCAATGGCCAGGTCCACCCCCTCCGGCGGCAGGTCTACGAGGGGAATCCCCTCCTTCAGGGCCAGGTCCCGGGTGGCCTCGGAGG
>NZ_LHCI01000048.1 GCF_001280255.1 Thermus aquaticus
CCCCCGGGCCGGACCCCCTCCAGGGCGAAGTGGGCCAGCATCAGGGGGCTCGCCAGGTTGGCCAGGACCCGGCGCATGGCCTCGGCGTAGGTGCGGTGGCGCTCCTCGGCCTCCTGCAGGACCCGCTTCACCAGAACCCTCTCGGACACGAAGGGGAGGAGGGCGGCCTCGAGGTCCGCCACCCGCACCACCCCCCCTTCCTCCTTGAAGAGGGGGTGGCCCCGCACCCTGGCCCCCGCCAGGGCGAAGAGGGGGGAGAGGGCGGAGAGGCGCTCCTTGGGGTCGTGGTTGCCGGCGATGACCAAAGCGGGCACCCCCAGGGCCTTGAGCCCCATGAAGAACTCCACGGCGTGGCCCTCGGCCTCGGCGGAGACCTGGGGGCGGTCAAAGAGGTCCCCCGAGACCACCACCAGGTCCACCCGCTCCTCCTTCACGATCCCCAGGAGGGCCTTCAGGGCCTCTCCGATCTCCGGCGTCCGGTCCACGCCTCTTAAAATCTTTCCCAAATGCCAGTCGGCGGTGTGTAATAGGCGC
>NZ_LHCI01000049.1 GCF_001280255.1 Thermus aquaticus
CCCCCGCCGAGGCCAGCGTCCTGGAAAACCCCATGAAGATCTCCGACGCCTCGCCCATGGGCAAGGCCCTCCTGGGCCACCGGGTGGGGGATGTCCTCTCCCTGGATACCCCCAAGGGCAAGAAGGAGTTCCGGGTGGTGGCGGTCCACGGATGAACGAGCAAACGCGCCAGCGCCTTCTGAACCTGGAAGCCCTGGTAGAGGCGGGGGTTGAGCCCTACCCCTACCGCTTCCCCAAGACCCATAGCGCCAGGGCCATCCTCGAGGCCAAGGCCGGGGCCCCTCCGGAGACCGAGTGGCCGGAGGAGGTGGCCCTGGCGGGGCGGGTGGTGGCCATTCGGCGCATGGGCAAGGTCACCTTCGCCCACCTCCTGGACGAAAGTGGCCGGATCCAGCTCTACTTCCAAAAGGACCTGACCCCCCGCTACGAGCTTCTGAAGAAGCTGGACGTGGGGGACATCCTGGGGGTCAAGGGCCCCCTCTTC
>NZ_LHCI01000050.1 GCF_001280255.1 Thermus aquaticus
CGCCCGCCTCGAGGGCCTCCTCAAGCCCACGGCCATCGTCAGCTCCAACACCAGCGGCATCCCCATGAAGATCCTCCTGGAAGGCCGCTCCGAGGCGTTCCGCAAGCGCTTCCTGGGGACCCACTTCTTCAACCCGCCCCGCTACCTCCACCTCCTGGAGCTCATCCCCACCCCCGAGACCGACCCCAGGGTGTTGGCGGAGATCCGCCGCTTCGGCGAGCGCATCCTGGGCAAGGGGACCGTTCTCGCCAAGGACTCCCCCGGCTTCATCGCCAATCGGCTTGGGGTCTACGGCATGGTGCAGGCGGTCCGCCTCATGGAGAAGCACGGCCTCACCATTGACGAGGTGGACGCCCTTACCGGGCCCCTCCTGGGCCGCCCCAACTCGGCCACCTTCCGCACCGCCGACCTCACAGGCCTGGACGTGCTGAAGCTGGTGACCGAGGAACTGGCCCACGCCACCGGGGAGGACTTCGCCCT
>NZ_LHCI01000051.1 GCF_001280255.1 Thermus aquaticus
GGGGAGGTGGTCTGGGTAGAGGCGGGGGAGCTCAAAAGCCTCCAGGTCCTCCCCCCAAGCCCCACCCCTTGCGCCTTTGAGTGGATCTACTTCGCCCGGCCCGATAGTCTCTTGGACGGGATAGAGGCCTACCAGGCCCGGGTGCGGATGGGGGAGGAGCTCTTCCGGGAGGCCCCGGCGGAGGCGGACATCGTGGTCCCCGTGCCCGACTCCGGCATAGGGGCCGCCGTGGGCTACGCCCGGGCCAGCGGCCTCCCCCTGGAGTACGGCCTTTACAAGACCCCCTCCGCCGGGCGCCCCTTCACCCAGCCCCCCCAGGAGCTCGGGGACCTGAAGACCCGCCTCAAGCTCTCCCCCACCTCGGCGGTGAGGGGCAAGCGGGTGGTCCTCATAGACGACTCCATCGTCCGGGGCACCACCAGCAGGCGCATCGTGGGCATGTTGAAGGAGGCGGGGGCCAAGGAGGTCC
>NZ_LHCI01000052.1 GCF_001280255.1 Thermus aquaticus
AAAAGCCGGCGAAGGACTTGAGGGCGATGATGAGGAGGCTGGTGCCCACGGCCAGGTGCATGGGAAGCCCGCCCAGGAGGACCAAGGCGGGCACGATCAGAAAGCCCCCGCCCACGCCCACGAAGCCGGTGAGGGCCCCCACCGCCGTGCCCTCGAGGACGATCTTCCAGGCCTGCCGCTTCTGGGTGGGGCGCAGGGGGGTGGGCCGGGCCATGAAGTAGGCGGCGAGGATCATGACCAGGGCGAAGGTGAGGAGCTGGACCTGCCCGGAGACGAACTGGGAGAGCCAGGCCCCCAGGTAGGTGCCCGCCATCCCGGGAAGCCCGAAGAAGAGGATGTTACGCCAGTCCACCAGGCCCCTTAAGGCGAAGGGGATGGCCCCCAAGAGGGCGATGCCCCCCACGACCAGGAGGCTTTCGGCGATGGCCTGCTTGGGGTGCTCCCCCAGGAGGTAGACCAGGACGGGGA
>NZ_LHCI01000053.1 GCF_001280255.1 Thermus aquaticus
CCCCCCTCCCCGGGGCCTTCTTTTTGGCCTCCTCCCCCACCAGAAAGCCCGGGGCCTGGGGCACCCTACTCAGGGTCCCCCTCCCGCCACGCCTTGCCGGTCACCAGGGAGAGGGCGTGGGGCAGGGCGGGGAGGACGGCCTCTAAGGACTCCCGGGCCCCCTTGGGGCTTCCCGGAAGGTTCAGGATCAGGGTCCTCCCCCGCACCCCGGCCACGCCCCGGGAGAGGGCGGCCATGGGGGTCTTCTCCAGGCCCTTAAGGCGCATGAGCTCGGCCAGGCCCGGGACCTCCCGCTCCAGGACCTCCTTGGTGGCCTCGGGGGTGCGGTCCCGGGGGGCGAGGCCCGTGCCCCCGTTGGTGAGGATGAGGTCCAGCCCCTCCCGGTCCGCCCAGAGCCTGAGGACCTTCTTGATCATGGGGGGCTCGTCGGGGACCAGCTCGTAGAGGACC
>NZ_LHCI01000054.1 GCF_001280255.1 Thermus aquaticus
GGCCCCCACGCCGCTAAAAAAGGCGTAGCGGCCCGGGGCGGAAAGCCAAAGGGCCTCCTCCTCCGTGGCCTTGGGCAGGTGGTAGACCACCTTGCCCACAAAGCCCACGGTGTCCACCTCCGTCCTGGCCATCTGGGTCCTCCCCTCCAGGAAGCGGACCGTGGTCCTCTCCAGAAGGGCCTCCCGGACCTGTTGGGGCGCCTTCAAAGGGCCAAAGGCCTCGAGCCTCCTCAGGAGGCTCTCCAAGACCAAGCGGGGCTCGGGCAGGGGATACTGCACCCCCTTGCGGCGGAAGAAGGTGGGGCTATAAAACCTTAGGGGCAGATTGGGGCTATGGGGCCCCTGGAAGAGGCGGGCGGAGGGGGGGGGGGCCGCCCCGGGGGGGGCCCCCCGCCACACCGCCCGGACCCCGGAGGGGCCGCCCCGGCGCCCCCCCCCGCCCCCC
>NZ_LHCI01000055.1 GCF_001280255.1 Thermus aquaticus
GTCGGTGGGGACGATGAAGCCCAGGACCCTACCCGCCTCGTCCTTGGCCCAGATGATGGCGATGTGGGCCAGGTTGCCGTTGGTGATCCACATCTTGGTGCCCGTGAGGACCCAGGTGTCCCCCTCGAGGCGGGCCTTGGTCTTCATGTTGCCGTGGGGGTCCGAGCCGCCGTCGGGCTCGGTGAGGCCGAAGCACCCCACCATCTCCCCCCGGGCGAGCCTGGGGAGGAACTCCCGCTTTTGCGCCTCGCTCCCGAAGGCGTAGATGGGGTACATGACCAAGGAGCTCTGGACGCTGGCGAAGCTCCTGAGCCCCGAGTCCACCCGCTCCAGCTCGTAGGCCATGAGGCCGTAGGCGGCGCTAGAGACCCCCGCCCCCCCGTACTCCGGGGGCAGGGTGGGGCCCAGGAAGCCCATCTCCCCAAATCTGGGGATCAGGTGGG
>NZ_LHCI01000056.1 GCF_001280255.1 Thermus aquaticus
AGGCCCCCCCCCGGGGGGGGGCAGGGAGGGGGAGGCAAAGGCGCTCCCAGGGGGCTCTAGCCCCGCCGCTATGGTCCAGGTGGTGGTGGGTGAGGAAGAGGAGCCGGGGCGGGGTCTTGAGGAGGGCAAGAAGCCTCCTGGCCTCCCAAGGGAGGCCCGCGTCCACCAGGAAGTAACCCTCCTCCAGGGGGACGCGGTAGAGGTTGGCGGCGAAGCGCAGGACCTCAGGCCCGCTCACGGACCCGCTCCACCCCCATCTCCTCCAGAGCCTTGCGGATGCCCTCCGGGTCTATCCCCGCCTGGCGGTGGAGGCTCGGGATGGGCCCGTGCTCCAGGAAGCGGTCGGGAAGGCCCAGGACCCGGACCTCGGGCCTCAGGCCCATCTCGTTCAGGGCCTCCAGGACGGCGCTCCCGAAGCCGCCCATCTTCTGG
>NZ_LHCI01000057.1 GCF_001280255.1 Thermus aquaticus
GAAACCCAAAAGGCCCTCAAGGACGGCTGGCTCTTCACCGGCGACCTGGCCCGCATGGATGAGGACGGCTACTTCTACATCGTGGACCGCAAAAAGGACATGATCATCGCCGGCGGGTACAACATCTACCCCCCCGAGGGGGAAGAGGGCCTCTACGGGCACGAGGCCGTCCCGGAGGCCGCCGTGGGGGGCGTCCCCGACCCCTACCGCGGGGAGACCGTGGCCGCCTTCATCGTCCTCAAGGAAGCGTACCGGGGCAAGGTCACGGAAAAGGACATTGAGGCCTTCTGCCGGGCAAACCTGGCCGCCTACAAGGTCCCCCGCATCATCCAGTTCCGGGAGGGCCTCCCCAAGTCCAGCGTGGGGAAGATCCTGAGACGGGAGCTTAGGGACGAGTTCGCCAAAAAGGCCTAGAGGCTCCGACACGCTTT
>NZ_LHCI01000058.1 GCF_001280255.1 Thermus aquaticus
GCCCCCCCCCCCCCCCCGGCCCCCCCCCCAACGCCAAAAAACCCCCCCCGGGGGGCCCTCCCCCCCGGGCGGGCCCCCCCCCCCCCCCCCCCCCGCCGCTACGAGGACCGCCGGGCCCTCCCCGGCGTGCGCTACCTGGAGGACGGCCAGAAGGCCACCCTCTCGGTCAAGGTCCTGGCCAAGGAGCTGGTGAGGACCCCCAAGAAGGGGATGCAGCTGGTCCAGGTCAAGGCCATGGACGCCTGGGGGTGGCGGCTTACCCTGGTCTGGTTCAACCAGCCCTGGGTCCTCTCCCAGATAGAGGAGGGGGCCACGCTGATCGTCACCGGCCGGGTGCAGCGTAGGAACGGGGTCCAGCTTCTGGTGGAGCACTTTGAGGACGAGGGCACGGAGTCCCTCTCCACCGGGCGCATCGTCCCCATCT
>NZ_LHCI01000059.1 GCF_001280255.1 Thermus aquaticus
GACCTTCTTGGGCCTAGGGAGCCTGGCCCTCCTGAACCCCAAGGTGGCCAGGGGGCTTTTCGCCCTCCTGGTCCCCTTCGTCCTCTTCGGCCTTTACCTGGTGGCCACGGCTCCTTTGGACCTGGCCCGGCTCCCCGAGCCCTACACCCCTTCCGGGGCCGCCTTCCCGCCCCCAAGCCTCACCTCCCCCAGGCTCTGGACCATCCCCTTCAACCTCTTGGGCACCCTCCTCATGGCGGGGGTGGCCCTTTACACCACCCTGCTCTTCTGGAAGAAGAACCCTCTGAGGGCCCAGGGCACGGCCCTCATCTTCCTGGCCGCCCTGGTTTTGGCCTCCACCAGCACCCTGAACCGCTTGGGCGTGGTGGGCCTCGAGGAGGCGGGGCGGGCCTTTGGGGTGGCCCTCCTCTACTTGGGGG
>NZ_LHCI01000060.1 GCF_001280255.1 Thermus aquaticus
GGAACGACCCCCGGTACCGGGACCCCCTCTACCTCTGGCCCCAGGGCTTTCCCCCGGGGAACCTGGCCTTCTTCCGGGGCGGGCTTTACGTGGCCGGGCTTAGAGGAGAGGCCCTTTTGCGCCTGGACCTCGAGGGGGAAAGGGGGCGCTGGCGAGTGGCGGGGGGGGGGGCGGCGCCATCCGGGTTTGGGCGGCCGCGGGGGGGCCCGGGGGGGGCGGGCGGGGGCCTCTACGTCACCACCTCCAACCGGGACGGGCGGGGAAGGCCAAGGCCCGGGGACGACAAGGTGCTTCGCCTGGCTTAAGCTTGGGGCGTGGAGCGCCTTCTGCCGTTCCGTTTTGACGAGGAGGAAGGGGTCTTCTGGCTTCTGGACCAGAGGCGCCTTCCCCAGGAGGAGGTCTGGGTGCCCGTGCGC
>NZ_LHCI01000061.1 GCF_001280255.1 Thermus aquaticus
CGCTGGCTGGAGCACTACCGCTGGGCCGAGGAGGACGGGGCCACGCTCCTTTTCGGCCGGGGGCGCATCACCCGGGACAACCCCTACCCCCGCTTCCACGGGGACCCTGAGGCCGGCCTTTTCGGCTGGCCCACGGTCTTTGAAGCCCGCCCCGGCATGCGCCAGTTCCAGGAGGAGATCTTCGGGCCCACCGTCAACCTGGTGAAGGTGGACGGCATTGAGGAAGCCATAGAGGTGGCCAACAGCCCCCCTTACGGCCTTCCCAGCGCCATCTCCCCCACCCCCCGCCACTGGGCCTACCTCTTCAAGGTGGGGATCCGGGCCGGCATGACCAGCATCAACAACGCCACCGTGGGGGCCGAGGCCCACCTGCCTTTCGGCGGGGTGAAGGCCAGCGGCAACGGGGCCCGGGAG
>NZ_LHCI01000062.1 GCF_001280255.1 Thermus aquaticus
CCAGAAGATGGGCGGCTTCGGGAGCGCCGTCCTGGAGGCCCTGAACGAGATGGGCCTGAGGCCCGAGGTCCGGGTCCTGGGCCTTCCCGACCGCTTCCTGGAGCACGGGCCCATCCCGAGCCTCCACCGCCAGGCGGGGATAGACCCGGAGGGCATCCGCAAGGCTCTGGAGGAGATGGGGGTGGAGCGGGTCCGTGAGCGGGCCTGAGGTCCTGCGCTTCGCCGCCAACCTCTACCGCGTCCCCCTGGAGGAGGGTTACTTCCTGGTGGACGCGGGCCTCCCTTGGGAGGCCAGGAGGCTTCTTGCCCTCCTCAAGACCCCGCCCCGGCTCCTCTTCCTCACCCACCACCACCTGGACCATAGCGGCGGGGGTAGAGCCCCCTCGGGGCGCTTTTGGCTCCCCCTCCCCGCCCCCCCCAGGGAGTGGCCCTCCCTGACCGGGGAAAGCCCCCGCCCGCCCCTGCCCATCCCCCTTTTGGGCAAGGCCCTGGCCAACCTGGGCCCGCCCATCCCCAAGGAGGCCTTGGTGCCCGTGGAGGAAGGGGAAGAGGTCCATGGCTGGCGGGTGGTGGCCCTGCCCGGCCACACCCTGGGCCAGGTGGGCCTTTACCGGGAAAAGGTCCTCCTGGC
>NZ_LHCI01000063.1 GCF_001280255.1 Thermus aquaticus
CCTGGAAAAGCCCATCAAGCGGCTTCAGGAGGAGCTTTACGCCCTGAAGGGGGAAAACCAGGCCCTCAAGGAGGCCCTGGTGGAGGCCCTCCTGCCCAGGGCCCTGGAGGAGAGGGTCCTCCTGGTGCCCCAGGCCGTGATCCCGGAGCTGGCCAAGAGGCTCCTCAACTGGAGCGACAAGACCTTCCTCCTCCTCTCCCAGGAGGGGCGTTTCGCCCTTCTGGGGCCGGGAAAGGAGCGGGCCCTCGCCGCCCTCCAGGCCCTGGGGGCCAGAGGCGGGGGGAAGGAGATCCTCCCGGGGGCCCCGCCCCGGGGGAGGAGCGCCGAGGCCCTGGACCCCCGGCTCGTAAGCTAGGGGCATGGGGGTTTTTTGGGGGAAAAGCATCCTGGTG
>NZ_LHCI01000064.1 GCF_001280255.1 Thermus aquaticus
ACCTGCGCTTGGAGGCCCCCTTCGGCGATCACGAGCTCACCCTGGTGGCCCCCGGCTACCGCACCCTGGTCCAGGCCATCCGGGTCACCGGCAACCAGGTCCTGAGGCTGGAGCTCAGGCCCCTCTAGGGCTACCCCATAAAAGCCCCCGGCCCCTAGGGGCCGGGGTTTCGCCTTCGCCAGGCTCGGTAGGCGAAGAGCACCAGGTCAAGGCTTCCCAGGGCCAAGGCCAAGGCCCAAAGCCAGAAGGGGAGCCAGCCCAAGCCCACCCCCAGGGCCAGGAAGCCAAAAAGGCCGAAGCCCCCCCCCGCCCGCAGATGGGTGGCCCGCCATACCCCGGGGTCCTCGAGGGTCCAAGGGGTGCGCACCCCGGCCAGGTAGTTGGGG
>NZ_LHCI01000065.1 GCF_001280255.1 Thermus aquaticus
AGGAAATGGCTTAGGTAGCAACTTGGGTTAAAGAGAAGGAATAGAGGTGAGCTTCCCCCGGATGGTGTTGTTCTGAACGATACGGGGGAAGAACTCCCGGAGCTCGGCCTCAGTGAAGTACTGCTTCAGGTCCAGGGCGTGGGGGGCCAAGATGCCCAGCCAGATGACATCGATCATGTAGACGTCCACGTCCGGGCTCCTGGCCGCCCAGTACTGCTGGTAGAGGGCCAGGCGGTCGTTGGTGTCGGCGGGGGAGTCAATGTACTCCACCTGGATCCCCGTCCTCCTGCCCCAGGCCTCCACCATCTCCTTCATCCAGCGGCCGCCCTCGCCCACGGCGGGGGGGTCCCCCCCCCCCCCGGT
>NZ_LHCI01000066.1 GCF_001280255.1 Thermus aquaticus
CCTCTACGCCGACCGGGAAAGGCTGGTCCTCCTCATCCTCCCCAAGGGGGGCGAGGGCTTCAAAGTGGGCCTCAAGCGGGCCCGGGGCTTCGCCGCCCGCCTGGAGCCCAAGAAGGCCTACCGGGTGGAGGGGAGGCTGGGCGGCCCCTACCTCCTGGCGGAAAGGGCCTGGCCCTTGGGCAAGTACCTCCAGGCCAAGAAGGAGGGGCAGCCCCTCCCGCCCCCTATCCAGGGCCGGGAGAACCCCTACCTGGAGCCCCGGGAGGGGAGGCCCAAGGAGGGGGCGGAAGGAGGAGGGGAAGGGGAAGCCCGCAAGGGAGAAGGAGCCAGGGAAGAGGCGAAGGCCAGGCGAGAGCCCCCGCCCAGGCCCAAGGAGGCCCCCAAGGGGAAGGGCCCCGGGGGCAAGCCCCTCCCCCGCCGGGATCCG
>NZ_LHCI01000067.1 GCF_001280255.1 Thermus aquaticus
GGAGCGCCGCCTTGGGCTACAGGATTGAGTTTGACCCTCGGGCCGCGAAGGAGCTGGAAGGGCTAGACCGGGAGGTGGCCCGCCGGATCCTTCGCTTTCTGCGGGAGCGCGTGGCCGCCTTGGAAGACCCCCGAAGCCTCGGGGAGCCCTTGCGAGGGCCGGAGCTGGGCAGGTTTTGGAAGTACCGGGTGGGGGACTATCGCCTGATCTGCCACATCCGGGATCGGGAGGCCACCGTCTTGGTGGTCCGGGTGGGCCATCGGCGGGACGTTTACCGCTGAGCCGGCTTTCTTCGTTTCCGGCCCCCTTCTCGGGCGGGCGCCACGGGCCGGCACGGGGGCCTTGCCCCCAGGGTGA
>NZ_LHCI01000068.1 GCF_001280255.1 Thermus aquaticus
CCGGCCCGGCGGGGGGGGGGGGGGGGTGGGGGTGGAGGAGGTCCTTTTCCCGCCCCGGAGCCTGCGCATCCTCCACCCTGGGGTCCACCTCCACGCCCACGCCCGGGTGGTGGTCCTCCCAGGGGAGGCCTCCCTGGGGGACCTCGAAGCCTGGCTCAAAGGGGTCCTCCTCCTCCTGCACGGCTCCCGTCTCCTCCGGGGCAAGGGGGTGGTCCGGCTCCGGGAGGCCCCCAAGCCCTTGGTCTTCCACCTGGAGCTGGGTTTTGCCGAGGCCAGGGACGGCCTGAACCACCTGGTCTTCATCGGAGAGGGGCTGGACCGCAGGAGCCTAGACGAAGGGGCCAGGCGGG
>NZ_LHCI01000069.1 GCF_001280255.1 Thermus aquaticus
CCCCCCCCCCCCCCCGGGCCCCCGCCCCCGGGGAAAAAGCCCCCCGCCTCTATCCCCCGCCTCAGGATGGTACGGAGGTTGGCCTCGTGCCGGTCGCGCAGGACCACGGTCTTCTCCCGTTTCTCGGGGGAAAGGCTTTTGATGCCCTGGAGCATGGTGACGAAAAAGGCGTGGTTTTCCTCAAAAAAGCGGGCGTGCCCCTCCATGAAGTGCAGGAGGGCCAGGGAGGGATGGGGCTCGCTCAGGGCCTTCTCCCCTTCCCGGATGAGGCCCTCGAGGGCCAGGAGGCTGATCTCGTAGAGCACCTCCTCCTTGCTGCGGAAGTGGTGGTAGAGGGCCGCTTTGGAGAG
>NZ_LHCI01000070.1 GCF_001280255.1 Thermus aquaticus
CCGCCCCTAGGAAGACCCTGGGGGCAGTCCTTTTGCCTCTACTCCGCTTCTTGAGGCGCAGGTACCAGCGGCGGTACTCGGTGTACTGGTCCTTCTTGGCTTCGTCTTCCTTGAAGAGCGGTTCGCGTTAGCGGTTGTCGCCGGAGCCGGAGATGACCCCCCGCTCCAGGCGGGGGCGGGGTTTTCTCAGGTTGGCCTCCGCTACGGCCTCGAGGCTCACCCCCAGGTCCGTGGCCACCTGGGCCACGTACCAGAGCACGTCCCCGAGCTCCGCCAGAAGGGCCTCCCGGGTTTCCTCGGTGAGCTCGCCTTCCTGGTCCCTCAGGACCTTCTTGACCTTGTTGGCCA
>NZ_LHCI01000071.1 GCF_001280255.1 Thermus aquaticus
CCGCCCGGGAGGTCAAGGCCAAGCTCCAAAGCATCCGCGACCCCAACCTCTTCAAGGTGGTGGGGGTGGGCGGGGAGCGGGACGCCCCGGAGCTCTCCCGGGTCCTCCTGGGGCTTCCCATGGTCTACGCGGGGCGGCCCTTCATGTTCGCCCCCGGGTACAGCACCCCCGACCGGTGGCTCTGGCTCACCTTTGACGGGCCCACCACGGACAAGGTGCTCCTGGTCCTGAGGCTGGCCACCCAGTACGCGGCCAGCGCCGCCCAGAGGGAGGAGGAGACCAAATGAAGCGGGACGAGTTCTTTCGGCTCTTGGAAGAGGCCACCGAGGTGCGCTCGGATAGAGGG
>NZ_LHCI01000072.1 GCF_001280255.1 Thermus aquaticus
GCTGGAGAAGATGCTTCTGGAGAGGTATGCCCCCCGTACACAGACGCTTACACATAAATCTTGACACGACCAAGGCGGTTGTAGAGGCAGTTCCAGAGAAGGCGCATTAAAGAAGACAGGGGGTTCAGGCGTCACGTGAACATGGTCCCGCTCTTGGGGGGGGGAAGGCAAACCAAAAATCGCAACCCGACCGGAGGGGGCGAACAGACCCTAGATTGCCTAATCAAGTCCGTTACTTTAGGATGAGGCCATGCCACGCCGCAAACAGCCCCAAGAGGCCCTGCCTCCTCGCATCCGCGCCATCATCGAGCGCCGCAAGGAGCTGGGCCTGACCCAGGAGGAGCTCGCCCGCATGGCGGGCTTCTCCTTCAGCCTCATGGCCAAGATCGAGCGCGGGGCCACCGACCCCCGTTCCCTCTCCGCCCTCTACCTCACCAACCTGGCCCGGGTCCTGGGCCTTCCCCTCTCCGTCCTCCTGGACGAAGGGCTCCCGGAGGGCCTCGAGGAGCGCCGTCCCGTGGCGCTTCCCCTCTACCCCTCCCTGCAAGCCGCCCTCTCCGGGGAAAGCGCCCGCCAGGCCTACCTGGCCCCCGAGGACCTGCCCAAGGGAGCCCTGGTGGACAAGCTCGCCTTCCTGGAGCTTCCCGGGCCCTGGCTCTTCTCCCTCACCCTCCCCTTCCCCCTCACCAAACCCCTGCGCCTTCTGGCGGAGCTGAGGCCCCTGGTGGCCCGGGAAGGGGTCTACGTGGGCCGCCTCGAGGGCCACCCCGCCCTCTTCACCCACGAGGACCTGGAAAGGAAAAACTTCGCCCTCTACCCCCTCCTCCAAGGGCTTCCCACCCTCTGGACCGAGGGCCGGGAACCGGAGATCCTCGGCCTGGTGCGGGCTTGGTGGGTGCAGGGATAACCCCCTGTTGCTAAAGGATCATTCGGTGTGCTAGCCTTGGAGTGTGGTCTTTGCTTGGCACAGGGCTATGCTAATATGGCAAGACAAGGGAGGTGAGAGGAACAGGCTAACTTAGCGGCCTCCAAAAAGAAGCGGATCGGGGTTGCCCCCGACAGCTTGCTCTCAAGCTTGGTATCCGCCCCTTCCCAAGGCTAGGATACCAAGCCGCAGAGGGAGAGTCAACCTCTTTGGGCAACCCCACGGGCCCCAGGGCCGGGGTAAAAGGCCCAAAAAGCACCGTGGGACGCAAAAAAGCTCACTCCAAGGCTTGGACCTACCTGGACCACCCTTCGGCTTTCACCCTGATCCCGAACCCCATCCTCAAGCAGGCCCTCTCCGGCGAGGTGGGAGGGAAGCGCCTCAAGCCCATCCCCCGCCTGGTCTACCTCACCCTCCTCTCCCGGGCCCGCCTGGAGGGGAAGGAGGCCACGGCCCAGGACCTCGCCCTCCTCCTGGGCTTCGACCCCCGCACCGTGGAGAAGGCCCTCCTGGAACTCTGGGAGCTTGGCCTGGTGGAGCGGGGCGGCTACGGCTACTTTGCCCCCTTGCGCGCCGTGCTCCCCAAGGCGCACGCTGTGCAAAGCTCCTTGCACGCCGTGCAGGGGGAAAGCGGGGAAAAGGCCGTGCCAGACGAGCTTGGCTCGGTCCTAGAAGAAATAAGAGAAGAAGAAAAGAAAAAACCTCCTCATCCTCTATCCCACCCACCCACCCCGCCTTCGGCAGAGGGGGAGGAGGAGCTTTGGGAGGAACCCCTAGCGGAACCCTTAGGGGAAGGCCACGAGGTGGAAGCCTCCCTTGCTTTTCCTCCGGGAGGGAGCGGAACTTCTGTCTTGACCCAAGCTTCCCCGCCGCTTGTGAAGCCGGGCACGAAGTCCCTGCGGGCCGCCCTGGAGGGGGCGGGGCTTTGGCGGGAGTTCTGGCGGGTCTTCCGCCCCGGCTTCGCCACCCCGGCCCTCTTCGGGGCCTACCTCCACCGCCTGGAGCGGGGGGCCCTGCCCCTGGGGACGGCCTTTCTGGAGGTCGTGGCCCGCACCCTGGAAGGGGCGAGGCGGGGGGTGGTGCGCTACCCGGCGGCCTACCTGGAGCGGTTGCTTCAGGAGCTAGCCCCCGAGGGGGCCCAAGCCCCTTCCCTGACCTCTTCCCTCGAGGCCCCGCCTTTCCAAGACGGCGACCTGCTCCTCCTGCCCGATGGCAGGCGGGGCTACTTCGGGGGCTGGACAGGAGGGGGTAAGGAGGCCTTCCTGGAGGTGGACGGGGTGGCCTACCGGGTGCCCAGGGAACTTCTCCTTGAGGCCCGTGTGGTAGGGTGAGGGAGATGCTGGAAGCCGAACTCCTCCCCGCTTCGTCGGGGGAGAAACCCCTTGGGGAAGGCTTCTCGGAAGGCGAGGAGTCTAGGCCACAGGACTGGTATTTCGCCCGGCTGGAGCTTTGGGGCACCCTGGAGCGCAAGATCCTGCCCCCCAAGGGCAAGGGGGAAGGCTCTCAGGAGGGGGGGCGTCCCCGATGGGTCTACGTCCTGCGGGATCCCGCCTTGGGGGAGGTGCCCCTGCGCTTTCCCCGGGAAGTGTGGGAGCGGATCCCCTTCTGGGCCTTCCAGCGCCACTTGGGGCGCACCGTCTTAGCCCGCTTCTCCCCTCGTACGAACGCCCAGGGCCTTTGGTCCCCCTGGCACTCCCCCGCCTTGGGGTTTTCCCGGAGGCCGGGGGTGGAGCCATCCCGCTTCCAGGCGCGGGGCCGCCTGGTGGGGGTGGACCGGGAGGAGGGGCGGCTGGTGGTGGAGATCCGTCCCAACCCCCAAGGGGTCCTCAAGGAACCCTTCCGCCTCACCCTGCACGCCGCCCTGGCCCTCCTGGAGGGGCTTCCTTCCCTGGGCAGCGGGGTGTACCTGGAGGGGGAGCTGAGGCCCAAGAGCAGGCGGATGGTGGTGAGGAAGGCCGAGCTTGTTCCCCTGTGGGACGACTAGGGCACAAGGCTTTCCTCCACGGGGTGGCCCATCTCTCCCCTTCGGGCTGTGGGCGTAGCCTTCGCCTGGAGGCGCGGGGACTTTTCACCTTGCGGGCCAGGTTTCTGGGAGGTAAGGGCCCAGGGACGGGCTTCCACCAGGTGGTCCTCTGGTTTCGCACCGACCGGGAAGGGTTCGTCACCGAAGTGGTGGTGGCCCACTGGTCCCTCCTGGCCCCGGCCCCGGTGGGCTTCCTTCCCGACGAACCTCTGCGCTTCAGCCTCTTGGGGGAATGGCTGGGGGCTCACGAGGGTGTGGGAAGGGTCTGGGTGGTGCCCAAGGACCCTGAGGAAGCTCCTCCCTTCCCCGTGCGCTTTCTTCCCGTGCGCCCCCACCTGGTCCCAGCCCCAGGGGGGCTCGCCCTGGTCCTGGGACGGGTGGAGCGGGGGAGGCTCCTGGGGGAGGAGGTGCTGCTCTTGAGCGGAAGGGTCCTTTGCCCGGGGGCTGGCTAAAGCCTAGTCTGACCAGTTGTGCTAAGCTTGGGCTGTGGACAAGACCTGGCAGCTGCAAGAGGCCAAGGCCCGCTTCTCCGAGCTGGTGGAGGAGGCCCTGCGCTCCGGCCCCCAGGTGGTGACCCGCCGGGGCAAGCGGGCGGTGGTGGTCCTCTCCTGGGAGGCCTACGCCCGCCTGGCGGGCAGGGAGACCCGCCTCCTGGAGGCCCTTCGCCCCCAAGAACCCCTCCCCAATGAGGAGGTGGAGGCCCTCTTCCCTCCGGAGAGGGAGGGGATCGCCTACCGGAAGGTGGAACTTTGAGCTACCTCTTGGACACCAACGTGGTCTCCGAGGTGGCCAAGCGGGAACCCCACCCTGCGGTCTTGGCCTGGCTGGAGGCGGTGCCCCTGGGGGAGGCTTACCTTTCTGCCCTCACCTTGGGGGAGCTGGTGCAAGGGGTGGTGCGGGCTCCCTCGGAGCGGCGTCCCCGGCTGGAGGCCTGGCTGGACGGGATCAGACGCCGCTTCGCGGGGCGGATCCTTCCCCTAGATGCAGAGGTGATGGAGGTCTGGGGAGAGCTCACCGGGCGGGCCATGGTGGAGGGAAGGAGCCTCTCCCCCCTAGATGCCCTGCTGGCGGCCACGGCCCTGCGGCACGGCCTGGTGCTGGTCACCCGCAACCTGAGGCCTTTTGAGGGCGTGCCCGTGCGGGTGTTCAGCCCGTGGGAGGCTCCTTGAGGAGAGGGTATTTGGCAACACGTGTTATGATGGGGGCAACATGGCACGGGTAAAGCTAAAGCCGCTGGCCTTGTGGGCCCGGGAGCGGGGTCTCCCCTACAGCACCGCCCACAAGATGCTCCGCGAGGGGAAGATCCAGGCGGAACGGGTGGGGGAGTGGTGGATGGTCCGGGAGGAGGTGCCGGAGGAAGGCCCGGCCCAGGGCAGGGTCCTCACCCTCTTCACCCACGCCGGGGGGGCGGGGAAGACCTCCCTCACCCGGGACCTCGGCTATGAGATGGCCTCGAGGGGGAAGCGGGTGCTCCTGGTGGACATGGACCCCCAGGCTAACCTCTCCGCCTGGTTGGGACATGAGGAGGTTCCAGAAGAGGAAACCGCCCTCGCCGTGTTCGAAGGTCGAGCCACCCCTCAGCCCAAGGAAGTTCTGCCCAACCTCCACCTTCTCCCCGCCCAGGTGGAGTTGGCCCGGGCCGAGGTTCTCCTCTCCCGCGAGCCCCACAACGCCTTTGCCCTCCGGGGAGCGCTAAACGAGCTTCGGGAGGTCTACGACCTCATCCTCGTGGACTCGCTTCCCTCCCTGGGCTCTCTGGCGGTGGCCGCTGCCTTGGCTGGGGACGGGCTTGTCGTTCCCGTGGAGCTTTCCCGGAAGGGGGCCCAGGCCTTGCGCACCGTGGTCCAGGTGGCCCGCGGCTATGGGATTTCCCTTCAGCGGATGCGCCTTTGGGCGGGTCGGAGCTTCGTGCGCCTGGTGGTTCCCACCCATGCGGAGGGCACCGCCCGGGACCGGGAGGCCCTGCAGGCCCTCGAGGAGGCCCTGAGCGGAGCTGTGCCCGTGGCCCCACCCCTGACCAGGAGGCCCGCCGTGTACCGGGAGGCTCAGGCTAAGGGCGTACCCGTTCAGCTGGTAGGGGGAGATGAGGTGATCCGAGAGTTCAAGGCCCTTGGCGACCTCGTGGAGGAGACGCTTCTGCGGGAGGAGGTGGCGGCGTGAAGCGCAACCCCATCAGCCCCTTTCTACCTCCTGATCTGGCCCGGGCCCTGGACCTCTCCGAGGTAGGGGGCGGGCGCCTCCTCCCCCTCGAGGCCCTCTCCCCCCGTCCCCAGCCCCGGCGCCGCTTCGAGGAAGCCTCCCTGAAGGCCCTGGCGGAGTCCGTCCGGGCGCACGGGGTTCTGGAGCCCCTCCTGGTGCGGCCCTTGGGGGACGGGAAGTACGCCATCGTGGCCGGGGAGAGGCGGTACCGGGCCGCGAGGATGGCGGGGCTTTCCGAGGTCCCGGTGCGGGTGGTGGAGCTCTCCGAAAAGGAGGCGAAGCTTTTCGCCCTGGTGGAGAACCTTCAGCGGGAGGACCTGAACCCCTACGAGGAGACCCTGGGGGTCCTGGACCTCCTGTCGGAAGACTTGGGGAGGCCCGTGGAGGAGGTGGTGGCCCTGCTCCACCGGATGCGGGACGAGGCGAGGAGGAAAGTTCCCCAAAACGTTTTGGGGAGCCTCGAGGCCCGGAGGGTGGAGGAGGTCTTCCGGGCCCTGGGCCGCATGGGTTGGGAGTCCTTCGTCCAGGCCCGCCTCCCCCTCCTCAACCTCCCCGAGAACCTCAAGGCGGCCCTGGAGGAGGGGTCCATCCCCTACACCGCCGCCCTGGAGCTCAAGAAGGTGAAGGACGAGTCCTCGCGGAAGGCCCTCCTGGAGGAGGCGAGGGCGGGCCTCTCCCTGCGGGACCTGAAGGCCCGGGTGCGGGAGCTTTTGCAGAAGGAGAAGGCCCCCAAGCCCTGGCACCGGGAGGTGGGGGAGAGGCTCTTGCGGCTGGACCTCGAGGCCCTGCTCCCTGAAAAGCGGGCCAGGGTAGAAGCGCTCTTAGCGGAGCTCAAGGAACTGCTTGGTTAGGTGCGGTTTTTCTCTAGGAGGCGGGGGCGAAGGTGGAGGCGCAAGGTCAGCTGAGCCAAGGTCTGGTGGAGGAAGTGAGGAGCCAACTCAAGGAGGGTCCTGAGCAGGAGCAGGTGGTGGGCCCCTTAGTGCAGTATCTCCTTACCAAAGGCTATAAACTTGAGCAGATCCGCTTCGGCAAGAGGGAGTGGCGGGTGCCCAAGAGCCCCTCGGAGGCCCACAAGCGGGAGAAGGGGAGAAGCTATGAGGGTTTCCCCGTTGACATCGCTATCTTTGACACCTCTACGGAGGATCCTTCTCTTCCTCGCATCGTTATTGAGACCAAACAACCCAAGGAGGAAGCCGGGATCTCTCAACTGCAGGCTTACATGTCCCTGGAACCTTCTGTAGAGCTTGGAATCTGGACCAACTCCGCTGACCCTTCCGCTCCCGCCCTTTTCCTCTACCGTGGAGAGGCGCATCCTAGGCGCAAGCTGGTCAAGGACATCCCCTCTCCCGGGGACCCGATAGTGCCTGACCGCGTACCTCTTCGGTACAAGGACTTGACCGTTCCTAGCCAGGACGTCTTGAGAAAACTCTTCTCCGACCTCATGGACCGCTTGGCCTCCGAAGACGCTAACGTGGTCCGTCCTGATGACCGCCTGAGCGAGCTTTGCAACCTCATCCTTTTGAAGCTGGATGGCGACAGGAGAGCCAAGGCCGAAGGAGAGGAGGCGGAGGTGCGCTGGCGGGCCCTCTCCACTCCCGAGGACACCGCGCGGATGATCCGGGAGTGGTTCCGCAACTTTACCCGGGTCTACCCCGAGCTCTTCACCAGCGAGGAGGAGCGGACGCTGAGGCTGACGGACCGTTCTATCCACCTGGTGGTGGAGGCTTTGGAGGGGTACCGCCTCATCGAGGCGGGAAGCGAGGCGGTGGCCCAGGCCTTCCAGGTGCTCCGGACGGAGGCCCTGCGCTCGGCGGACGGCCAGTTCTTCACCCCCCAGTCGGTCATCAAAGCGGGCGTGGTCCTTACGGAGGTGGAGTGGGACGACTTGGTGATCGATCCAGCTTGCGGTACTGGGGGCTTTTTGATCGAGGCCTTCTTCAACCTGGTGGAGAAAGCGAAGGGAGACCCCACTCAAGCGGTCCGCTGGGCCCAGACCCACCTCTACGGGGTGGACAAGGACCACGTGGCCGTCAAGTTGGCCAAGGCGGTCATGCAGATCGGTGGGGACGGCTCGGCCCATATCTTCCGGGGAGACTCCATCAGGAGGCACGAGTGGCCCAAGAGCTTTCCTCACCTGCAGTCCGAACTGCAGGAGGGGCGCTTTGACCTGGTGCTCACCAACCCTCCCTTCGGTAAGGACCTGGTAGTAAGCAGAGAAGACCTCGCCCAAAGCGGCTTTTCTATCCACCTGGCGGATGGGGGCTCTATGAAGAAGGTTCCCATAGGCCTGGTCTTCCTGGAGCTCGCCTACTGGCTCCTAAAGCCTGGAGGGCGTGTGGGGATCGTTCTTCCCGAAACCTACTTCTTCAGCCGCTCCTACCGCTGGGTGATGGACTGGCTCCGCCCCCGCCTTCGCCCCCTGGTGGTGGCCAATATCCCTATGGAGGCCTTTCAGCAATATGCCAGGGCTAAGACTAGCTTTTTCGTCTTTGAGAAGCTCGCAAGCGAGCCCGACCTCGAGGCCCCTGTCCTCTTCCTCAACCCCCACACCTGTGGCATAGGCCCTGACGGGAAGGACATCCCCGACAACGAGCTCTGGGAGCACGTGCTCTTGAGCAAGAAAGGCGAGCTTCCCCCTGGAGCCGTTCAGGTGAGGCTTGGGGAGGTGTATCGGCGAGGGGTGCTCGTCCCCCGCTACTACGACCCCAGGTACGAAGAGCCCCTAAACCGCCTTCTGGAGGAAAAGGGCCTCGAGGGGGTGAGCCTGGGAGAGCTGGTGGAGAGAGGCTTCCTGGAGTACCGCTTCGGCCACGGTAGCCCGGATCGCCTGAACCGTAGGGGCGAGGTCCCCTACATCAAGGTGAGCGACCTCCGGGCTGGAAGGGTGAACGTCAACCCCACCAACCTGGTCCCGAGGGAGGTGGCGAGGAGGCTCTGGAGAGGGGAGGAGAGCGGGCTTCGGGCTTGGGATCTCCTCACTCCCATCCGGGCGAGTAGCAATATTGGGGAGTTTGCCGTCCTGCTCCCTGGCGAGGAGGAGCGGGTGCTAACCAAGGAGGTGCTCGTCCTGAGGAGCACGGAGGAGGGCGAAAGGGAGGGGTACACGCCTTTCTACCTCTTCTGGGCTCTCTCTTTGAGGGCGGTCAGGGAAAGCTGGCGGCGGGTCACTCTGATGCAGACGAACCGGGAGGACGTAGGAGACTACTGGAAAGAGGTGAGGATCCCGAAACCGAAGAGCCCCAGCTGGGCGGAAGAGGTGAGCCGCCCCGTTCGGGAATACCTTGAGGGTCTGGTCCAGGCCCAAAGGGGCCTCCTGGGTCTGAGGGCCCAGGAGGAGGAGGGGTTCACCTTTGTTCCTTTCTTGAGGCCACCAAGCGTCGGGGACAAGGAGTCCGAGAACAACCCGGGAGGGAATACCTCCACTTAAGGGGCTGGGGTTGAAAACGGCCTAGAACTCCTCCCCCCACCCCGGCACCACGAGGCTCTTCATCCCGGTCCAGTAGGCCACTTTCTCCCTGGGGTGGCCTTCTTTGAGGAAGCGGCGGATGGCCCGCCAGCGCAAGGGGAGGGCGAGGTCGGCCCGCTTCTTGCCCTCCGCCTTCACCCCGGCGAAGTCCGCGAACTCGGTGAGGATCCACTTGGCCTCCTCCAGGCCAAGGGGCTTCCCCCGGTTCTTCCCCGGGGCGGGCTTGAGGAGGAGGTGGGGGTAGGGGAGGGGCTGGTGGGAGGCGAGGAAGGCCCTCTGGGGGAGCCAGTCGGCGAGGACCTCCCGGGCGAGAGGGGAGAGGGGGACCTCCCGGAGCTTGGTCCCCCGCACCAGTAGGCTCTTCTCCCGCACGTCCTCCTTCCAGAGGTCCGCCACCTCCTTCACCGTGAGGCCCACCTCCCCCAGGAGGACGAGGAGGACCCGGAGGAGGGGACGCCAGTAGGCGAGGGGATAGGCCCCGGCCTTTTCCAGGAGGTCCTGGTAGGCCTCCTCGGGCATGGCCCGGGAGGGGGCGACCACGGGAAGCTCCTGGCGGGAGGGGAGGCGCACGTGGGACGGCATGGGATGCCCGGCCCAGTCCAGGAAGGGGAAGAGGTGCCTGAGGCTTGCCCGGGCCCGCTCCACGGTGCCCCAGGAGAGGGGCCCCCTTTCCCCTCCGGGGAAGCCCTTCTCCTTGGCCTCCAGGAGGAAGGCCTTGGGGTCCTCGGCCTCCAGGTGGGGCCACCGCCGCCCCTTCAAGGCCAGCCAGCGCACGAAGTAGCCCACGTAATGGGGGGCCGCCCGGTCGGGCTTCTTGCGGCGGCGGACCAGGTAGGCCCAGAGGGCTTCCTTCAGGACCTCCTCGTCCCAGCGGGCCAACGCCTCTCCCACCACCCGCTTCCGTTCCTCGGGGTGGTCCCAAACCTCCAGCCCAAGGCTCTCGGCCATCCTTGCCACCATCTTAGCTACAACCCCTCTCCGCCGCCACCCCGTGTGTAGCTAAGACTTTTCCCCCTCCGGCTTTTCCCGTTCTTCACCCTACCCTTCCCACCCTAGCCCTCTTTCCGTGAGGGCTGAGAGCGGGCCTGCTGTGGGTGTGGCAGGAAAAAGTGGGAGCAGGCATTCTGGAGGGTCAGCGCACCAGGAGGCGCACCCCCGTGGCCGGGGGCCTGGCCTCCGCCTCTCCCCGGGGCTCCTCCGGGTCCAGGGCCCCGTCCCCGTCCCGGTCCAGGAAGGCGAGGAGGCGGTAGGTTCCGGGGGAGAGGCCCTCAAGCCGGAAAGGCCCCCCGTCCGGGGGCAGGACGAGGCTCCGGCAAGACCCCTCCCCGGAACAGGCGGAGAGGACCACCCGGGCGGGAAGGGCCTCCACCTGGACCTCCGCCGTGGCCCAGGCCCCGCCCCCTTCCAGGCGCACCCGGTAGGCCCCGGGGGCCGTCCCCGTGGGCGCCCGCACCCGGAGGTGGGCCGTGCCCTGGGCGGGGTTCGGGGCGAGGTAGGCGGCAAGCCCCCCTTCCGCCGCCACCCGCACGGGGACCGGGTAGG
>NZ_LHCI01000073.1 GCF_001280255.1 Thermus aquaticus
CCCGGGGGTCTTGGGCCAGCGCCGAAGCGGGGCCTTCCAGCACCACCTTCCCGTGCTCCAGGACGTAGCCCCTCTCGGCCACATCCAGGGTGAGGGCCACGTTCTGCTCCACCAAGAGCACCCCCACGCCTTCCCCCGCCACGGCCTTGAGGGCCAGAAGGACCTCCTCAGCGAGCCTCGGGGAAAGGCCCAGGGAAGGCTCGTCCACCAGCAGGATCTTGGGAAAGCCCATAAGGGCCCGGCCGATGGCCAGCATCTGCTGCTCCCCACCGGAAAGCGTCCCCGCCAGCTGCCGCCGCCTCTCGGCCAGGCGGGGAAAGAGGCCGTAGACCCGCTCGTAGCCC
>NZ_LHCI01000074.1 GCF_001280255.1 Thermus aquaticus
AGCCTGCCCCTCCTTCCCCCCCCCGTCTTCCTCAGGGAGCCCCTGCGGGACCTCCCCGCCCCCATCCAGAACGCCGTGGTCCCCGACCTGGTGCCCAAGGAGGAGGTGGACGAGGCCAATAGCCTCATCCTCCTCGCCGACCGCCTCTCGGAGGTGCTCTTCGTGGGAGCCGCCGGGGTCTTGGTGGCCACAGTGGGCCCGGCCTTCGCCTTCTACCTGGACGCCCTCACCTATCTGGCCTCGGGCCTCCTCCTCACGGGCCTACCTCCCTTAAGGCCGGAGCGCCTCCCCAAGGCGGGGTACCTGGAGCGGGTGAAGGAGGGCCTGGGCCACCTCCTCCGCC
>NZ_LHCI01000075.1 GCF_001280255.1 Thermus aquaticus
GGGGGGGGGGGGGGGGGGGGGGGGTGGAGGAGGTCCTTTTCCCGCCCCGGAGCCTGCGCATCCTCCACCCTGGGGTCCACCTCCACGCCCACGCCCGGGTGGTGGTCCTCCCAGGGGAGGCCTCCCTGGGGGACCTCGAAGCCTGGCTCAAAGGGGTCCTCCTCCTCCTGCACGGCTCCCGTCTCCTCCGGGGCAAGGGGGTGGTCCGGCTCCGGGAGGCCCCCAAGCCCTTGGTCTTCCACCTGGAGCTGGGTTTTGCCGAGGCCAGGGACGGCCTGAACCACCTGGTCTTCATCGGAGAGGGGCTGGACCGCAGGAGCCTAGACGAAGGGGCCAGGCGGG
>NZ_LHCI01000076.1 GCF_001280255.1 Thermus aquaticus
TATCATGGTACTTGCCCTAGAGGGTCCTAGTCCCGGGGGTGAACGGTCTCGACGGGGGTCGCCGAAGGCAGGGTTGCGCGCCGAGGTGCGGGTGGCCTCGTAAAAACCCGCAAAGCCACAAAGGCCAACAAGCCTGCTTACCGTCTCGCGGCTTAATGACCGCGACCTCGCCCGGTAGCCCTGCCGGGGGCTCACCGGATGCGGGGACACAAACCCGGCTAGCCTGGGGCCACGCCCCCTAACCCCAGGCGAAGCGCAAGGGGGCTCGCCTCTGGCCGCCCGCCCCTAGGCCAAGCCAGGGGGACACCTGAAGGTGGGGCTACGCGCGTAGAGGCCCGCCGTAGGGACCTTCGGACGGGGGTTCAACTCCCCCCACCTCCACCAAAAAGGCGCCTTCGGGCGCCTTTCCGCTTTGGGGCCCCGAGCCCACATAAACCGCGTTGTGAGCCGTTGTGAGCCTGGCCCGG
>NZ_LHCI01000077.1 GCF_001280255.1 Thermus aquaticus
CCCGCCTGGCCCCTTCGTCTAGGCTCCTGCGGTCCAGCCCCTCTCCGATGAAGACCAGGTGGTTCAGGCCGTCCCTGGCCTCGGCAAAACCCAGCTCCAGGTGGAAGACCAAGGGCTTGGGGGCCTCCCGGAGCCGGACCACCCCCTTGCCCCGGAGGAGACGGGAGCCGTGCAGGAGGAGGAGGACCCCTTTGAGCCAGGCTTCGAGGTCCCCCAGGGAGGCCTCCCCTGGGAGGACCACCACCCGGGCGTGGGCGTGGAGGTGGACCCCAGGGTGGAGGATGCGCAGGCTCCGGGGCGGGAAAAGGACCTCCTCCCCCCCCACCCCCCCCCCCCCC
>NZ_LHCI01000078.1 GCF_001280255.1 Thermus aquaticus
TCTTTCCCCGCCTGGCCGAGAGGCGGCGGCAGCTGGCGGGGACGCTTTCCGGTGGGGAGCAGCAGATGCTGGCCATCGGCCGGGCCCTTATGGGCTTTCCCAAGATCCTGCTGGTGGACGAGCCTTCCCTGGGCCTTTCCCCGAGGCTCGCTGAGGAGGTCCTTCTGGCCCTCAAGGCCGTGGCGGGGGAAGGCGTGGGGGTGCTCTTGGTGGAGCAGAACGTGGCCCTCACCCTGGATGTGGCCGAGAGGGGCTACGTCCTGGAGCACGGGAAGGTGGTGCTGGAAGGCCCCGCTTCGGCGCTGGCCCAAGACCCCCGGGTGCGGGAGGCGTACCTGAGCCTGTAGATTGGGGCCATGGGAATACTTTCGGGAAAGGCGGTTTTGG
>NZ_LHCI01000079.1 GCF_001280255.1 Thermus aquaticus
TTTCCGGTTTTGGGGAGGAGGCGGCCCGGGTTTCCCTGAAAAAGCCCCCCCCCTCCGCCGAGAGGGGGGGGGACCGCCACGGCAACGTCTACGCCCGCCTCAACCCCGGCCAAAGGCCCAAGGTCCTCCTCATGGGCCACCTGGACGAGATTGGGGTCATCGTGAGCCACGTGGAGGAAAAGGGCTTCCTGCGCTTGAGGCCCCTAGGGGGCTGGGACCCCCAGGTGCTGGTGGGCCAGCGCCTGCGCTTTCTGGGAAAGAAGGGGCCGGTCCTCGGGGTGGTGGGCAGGAAGGCCATCCACGTCCTGAAGGAGGAGGAGAGGAAAAAGGCCG
>NZ_LHCI01000080.1 GCF_001280255.1 Thermus aquaticus
GGGGGGCGCAAAGGGCGCCCCGCCGAAGGCGGGGGGAACGGGAAGGCCGAGGGGCCCGCCGGTGAAGGGGAGCTTCAGGGCCAGGGTCCTCAGCACCTCGCTGAAGGCCAGGCTGGCGATGGCGAAGTAGAGGCCGTGGAGCCTCAAGGTTACCGAACCCAGGAGGAGGGCGAAAAACCCCGCAAGCAGGCTCCCCAAGGCCAGAGCGGGGAGGGTCCCCACGTGGGGCACGAGGAGCCCCACCCCATAGGCCCCAAGCCCAAAGAAGGCGCCATGGGCCAGGGAGAGCTGGCCGGTGCGGGCCACCAGGTCCCAGGAGAGGGCCAAAGCGG
>NZ_LHCI01000081.1 GCF_001280255.1 Thermus aquaticus
GAGGCCTCCATGGCCTTCATCGCCATGGCCAGGGAAGCCTACAGGAAAAGGCGGGACCTCCTCCTGGAGGGGCTTTCTCGGATTGGCCTCGAGGCGGTGCGCCCCAGCGGGGCCTTCTACGTCCTCATGGACACCTCCCCCTTCGCCCCAAACGAGGTGGAGGCGGCGGAGAGGCTCCTTATGGCGGGGGGAGGGGGGGGGGCGGGCACCGACTTCGCCGCCCTTTGCCCCCTGCGCCCTTCCTTCGCCCCCGGCGGGGGGGAACTTAAGAAAGGCCCGGAGGGCCTCGCCCCGGCCCCTTAGTAGCGGCCTCTTCTCCTTGGGGGGGGGAG
>NZ_LHCI01000082.1 GCF_001280255.1 Thermus aquaticus
AGGAAGAGCTCTTCGAGGTCCCGGTTGCGGATGTTGCCGGTGGAGATCAGCAGGAGCTTGTAGGGCTCCTTTCGGAGGAGCAGGTCTTGGACGAAGTCCCCGTCCTTGGTGACCACCACCCGCCGTTCCCGCAGGGAGAGGGCGCATATCTCCTGGTCCGGCGTGGCGTTGCCCCGGGGAAGCTCGCGGGTGTGCAGGGCGTCGTAGCCCCTCTCCCGCAGGCGCTCCACCAGGCGGAAGGGGAGGTGGGCGTCCACCAAAAAGAGGGGCTCGCTCACGCCACCCTCAGGACCGTCTTCACCTCGGCCAGCCTGGCCGCGTAGAGGAGGACCGCCTGGAGGTCTTCGGACTCCAGGTCAGGGTAGTCCGCCAGGATCTCCTCCGGGGTCATGCCCGAGGCCAGGAGCTCCAAGAGGACCTTCACCGGGTAGCGGAGCCCCCGCACCGTGGGCTGCCCGTGGTTCACCTCGGGGTCCACGCTGATGCGGGCCAGAAGGTCGCCCTGGTCCATGGCCTCATGGTATCGGCTGGGGTGGGAAGGGGCCGGGGGGCAGTGGGCCTAGCCCCGCCCCGCAGGACCCAGGGGCACCACCAGGCGCAGCCAGCGCCGACCCCTTTCGTCCACCCCGGAGAGGAGGCGCACGGGGCGGCCCGGGAGGTGCCGGGCCACCACCGCCTCCAGTTCCCGGGCCAGGGCCTCCCGCCTCTCCGGGGGCAGCTCGGGGGTCTCCAGGAGGAGCTCCACGGTGTCCCGCTCCAGGTTCCGGTCCACGGCTTCACCTCGGGAGGACATCCTACGCTTGCCCCTCGGGAAAGGGGTGTTTTCCGGGCTCTAAGGCCCCGAGAAGGCCCGGGGGGAAGGGGGGCAAGGGGGAACACCGACCCCCGGCCCTTTAGGCCCCTTAGAGGGGCATAGAGGCCCTTAGGGGAAGGTGTGCCCGGCCCCAAAGGGCTTTTGGCCCGGGCAAAGG
>NZ_LHCI01000083.1 GCF_001280255.1 Thermus aquaticus
CCGCCGAAGAAGCGGACTCCCTGGAGGATGTCCCCGTCGGTTATGCCGGTGGCGGCGAAGACGATCTCCTTTCCCGGGGCCAGGTCCTCGGTGCGGTAGATGCGGTTCTCGTCCCCGCCCATGGCCTTGAGGCGGGCCCGCTCCTCCTCGTTTTGCGGGGTGAAGCGGGCCTGGATCCCCCCGCCCAGGCACTTGGGGGCCGCCGCCGCCAGACCCCCTCCCGGGGCCCCGCCGATGCCCATGACGGCGTGGACCCCCGTCCCCCGGATGGCGGCCGCCAGGGCGGCGATCACGTCCCCGTCAGAGATGAGCTTGACCCGGGCCCC
>NZ_LHCI01000084.1 GCF_001280255.1 Thermus aquaticus
GGCCGGAGCTGGGCAGGTTTTGAAAAAACCGGCCAGCCCACGACAGCCACAGCGAACACACCAGGGACCGGGAGGCCAACGTCCACCAGCTCCGAGCCGATGGGGGTGACCGAGGTGGGCGGGTCCCCCACGGGCCGAAGGACGGTGAGGAGCACGTCCTGAGGGCCGTCGGGCATGTAGGGGTACAGGGTCACCGGGTTAGAGCCCATGTACACCTCACTGGATCCCCCCACAAAAACGGAGTCCCCGGCTTGGACCGGTGTCGGCCCAATGCTGGCAGGAAGGTTCACCTCAAACTGCTTCGAGCTACCGCCCCCCGAACCTCCTCCCCCGCAAGCGAAGACCACGGTCCGGGTCAGGGCGGGAGTGGCCTTGAAGAGCTGCACGTCCGCCAGGCCGCCTCCCCGGCACCGCACCGCCACCTCGTAGTCCCCACTGGCGGTGAAGGTGGCCTCGCCCCCCGTGAAGCTCAGGGCTTGCCAGGAGCCGCCCCCGGTGCGGTAGTAGGCCCCCACCAGGGGAGCCATGTCCAGCTGGCGGACGGTGATGGTGTTGC
>NZ_LHCI01000085.1 GCF_001280255.1 Thermus aquaticus
GGCGAAGGCGGCGAAGTCGCCGATGTTTTCGGTAAGCAACGTGCGGTTGTGCGCCCAAGCGGTCGTCGCAATCATTAGGTCAAACAGCTTCTTGTGGGGGTTGGGAAGCTTCGGCAGGTTCAGCTTCGCCGCTTCCCGCATGGCCTTCCTAGCCACCTTGCCCTCAAAGGGCAAGACGGCAAACCGCGCGAACATGGCCTCCACACTTCTTTCCCGCCTTGGGTCAACAACAAACTCTCCGGTGGCGTACTCAACCTGAACGATGGCCGAAGTTACCAGTTGCTCCTCGCTTAGCCTAGCAAGAAAACGATAAGCCTCCGGCTC
>NZ_LHCI01000086.1 GCF_001280255.1 Thermus aquaticus
GGGGGCCCCCGTGGTGGTGGTCGTGGGGGGGGGGTCCACCCGCGCCCCCCGCCTCACCGTGGAGGCCCACGCCGCCACCTACCGCCTGGCCCTGAGTTCCTTGGCGTAGGTGGCCACGGCCTCCTCGAGGCTGAAGCCCAGGTTGCGGTAAAGCTCTAGGGCCCCGGTCTCGTGGTCGTGGGCCCGGACCCGGAGGAGACCCGCCCCCTTCTTCTCGGCCAGCCGGGCCGCCTCGGCCAGAAGGGCCCGGCCGATGCCCTGGCCCCGGGCCTTGGGGACGACCCCGATGTAGGCCACGCTGGCCTCGTTCCCCTCCACCTCC
>NZ_LHCI01000087.1 GCF_001280255.1 Thermus aquaticus
GGGCCAGGGCCATGAGGGCGAGGGGCGTGAGGCGGCGGTGGGGGGCCTCGAGGGCCAGGAGGGCCAGGGCCCTCCCGTGCTCCCGGGCCTCCTCCACCAGGCCCTCCATCCCCGGGGGAAGGAGCAGGAAGGCCTTGGTGCCCTCCAGGACCACTTCTCCATCCGCTTCCGCTATGGCCTCCAGCACTTGCGCCAAGGTCTTAGGCACGCTCTACCTCCTTGGGCTCAATCCAGGCTCGCGCGATGGGCTCGAGGCGGGGCGGGGTCCCCGCCCCCACCCCCAGAAACTTCCCTTCCCCCGCCTCCCCCCCGCCCCCCCCCC
>NZ_LHCI01000088.1 GCF_001280255.1 Thermus aquaticus
TCGCCCTGGAAGCCCTGCCCGTCCTGAGGTAGGAAGCCGCCCCCAGGGGCCCTAGGGCCGGTTCCAGGGAGCGCCAAAGGGGAAAGGGAAAACCGCCCCTGGTCCTGGGCCAGGGGCGGAAGCCTCCTTCCCCTAGGGGAGGGTGTAGCTGGAGCCGGTGAAGCTCCCTGTCCGCTGGGCCCAAGAGAGGTCCAGGCCCGCCAGGGCGCTTTCGGAGAACCCTCCTACTAGGAGATTCTGGAAGCGAGCGGGGTCGCCCCGGGAAGCGTTCAAGGAGAAGCTCACGCTCCGGGTAGCGGGGTCCGCCAGCCTGTAGGAGAGCCCCGGCACCACGGGCACGGTGTAGCTGGCGCTCCCGCCCCCGTAGAGGGTGATCTCCACCTGGAGAGGGGAGCCCGTGTCGGAGTCCTCCAAGAAGCCATAGGCAGAGAAGCCGTAGGCCTGGGCCTGGGGGTGGTTGAAGGTGAGGGTGTCCCCGCTCACCGAGAACTGGCCCGTGGCCCAGGGGGCCAGGAAGCTCACGTTCCAGTCCGCCCCGCCCGTTTCCTTGAGGGCGAAGAGTTGGTCCTGGTACCCGGGGCTTTGGGCTTGAGCGAGCCCCAAGTATTTGCC
>NZ_LHCI01000089.1 GCF_001280255.1 Thermus aquaticus
CGGGGCCTAGGGTAGCCCCCCCGTTTGGGAAAGACCTTGGCCTGGACCATGGTCCCCCGCCACCTTCCCCGAGGGGAGCACGGGTATGCTTGGAGCGTGCGCGTCTTGGTTACGGGGGCCACGGGCTACGTGGGGGGAAGGCTGGTGCCTAGGCTTCTGGAGAGGGGCCACCAGGTGCGGGTCCTGGTGCGGGACGAGGCCCGCCTTCAGGGGCGCCCCTGGGCGGGGCGGGGGGAGGGGGGGCGGGGGAGCCTCGAGGACGAGGAAGCCCTGAGGCGGGGCCCGGGGGGGGGGGGGGGCGCCCACTAACCCG
>NZ_LHCI01000090.1 GCF_001280255.1 Thermus aquaticus
GTGGGCCACCGCCTGCCGGAAGAGCTCAAAGCCGTTCGGCTTCCCCCGGTACATGGCCACCACGCCGTAGGCGAAGGCCCGCACATGGTCAAACAGGGTGCAGTTGCGCCCGTAGGTGGCCGTGTCCAGGTAGGCCAGGGCCCGCCTCCTTGGGGTGAGTTCCCTAAGCTCCTCCAGGAGGCCGGGGAGGTCCCAGAGCTTCCCGCCCCCGATGAGGTAGGGGTGGGCCAGGGGGTTCCGCCCCAGGAGGCCGTTGTAGGCCGGGTCCGCCCCAAAGTAAGCCCGAAGGAGGGCATCTACCTCCCGCACCAGGGCGAAGGGGTTGGCCTGCCCCTCGTGGGCCTTGGGGGAGGAAAGCCAGATAGGGGGCTCCAGCTCGTAGACGATGTGGGCCTTCCAGGGGGCCCGGGGGTTGGGGATGG
>NZ_LHCI01000091.1 GCF_001280255.1 Thermus aquaticus
ATCCCCTCGGCCACCTCCTGAACCGTGGCCGGCCCTTCCCCGAAGGCGATGTAGAGGGCATCCGCCTTTCCGTCGTACGTGATCCTCACGCTTCTCCTCCACCCGCTTTTCGCCTGGGGCTAGGCGGCCTGGGAGACTCCCAGGGGGACCTCCCTCTCCGGCAGGAGGAGGCGAAGGGGCTTGCCCCCCAGGAAGAGGGCGTAGACCAGGGGCCAGCCCTCGGGGTTGGGAGCCTCATGGGCCCACAGGAGGGCCTTCTGGGCCACCTCGGGCTCGTCCAAGGGAAGGGGGACCAGGCGGTAGGCCTCGGGGAGTTCCCCTAGGAGTCCCTTCTCCAGGAGTTCTTCCGTCAGAATCGCGTCCAGCTCTGCCAGCCTCTCCGCGGGGTTCACCAGGCCTCCTTTCCCTGGGCCTTGGCAGCCCGGTAGGCCTCAATGTACTCCTCTGCCCGCCTCGCCAGGTCGGTCTCCGCTACCCTAGCCGCCTTCCCTGGGTCCTGCGGCAGGTCCACGGGCTCGTGGGCGGCGATGCGGTTACGGTCCCGGTGGGGGGTTCCCCCTGAGGTGTCGTACCGGGCCACCCAAACCCAGCCCTCCTCCTCGGGGTCGTACCACTCCAGCTGCACCGCCCAGGACCGGGGCCGGCCCCGGTCCAGCTCCATGGTGAAGCGGAGGCGCCGGTCGGGACCGATGAGGACTTCCCGGCGGCGGACCATGGCCCCAGGCTACCCCGGCCGCATACCTTTCCACCCCCGGGAGGCCCCTCTCCCCTCGCCTCCCCTTGCGGGGTTTATGCGGGGATCCCCGGGGATCCACCGCAACTCCATGCGGGCCAGCCCCCGCTCCGGGCCCTTCCGGGGCCTTCCACTGCGCGAAGGTGAACTTTCGCGAAGGGGCGCGGGGCGGTGGTCTAGAATGGATCCATGACCAACCCCCTGTCCCAGGCCCTCGCCCTCTTGGAGGAGGGGAAGGACCGGGAGGCGGAGGCCCTCCTCCTCGCCCCCCAGGAAGGCCCCCTGGAGGCCGAGCGCCTGACCCTTTTGGGCTTCGTGGAGGCCCGCAAGGGGAACCTTCGGGCCTACCGCGCCCTGGCCCTGGAGGCC
>NZ_LHCI01000092.1 GCF_001280255.1 Thermus aquaticus
GAAGAAGCCGTCTCCTTGAGGCCCCGGTACAAAAAGCTTCCGCACTCGTGGCCACAAGGAGAGGTCCATCCCCGCAAGCAAGGCTCGCCCACCCCCCGTGTCCGTTAGGATCTGGCGCTTTCTCCCTTTGACCTTTTTCGCCCCATCGTTTCCCCGGGGCTCGCCACGGGATGCCGTTCTTCAGGACGTAACGTGCTTCCCCTTTAGGGGAACACCTTCTGGATGGCGTTCACGATCTTCTAGACACCTTGGCGGGCCGGCCGCCGGGCTTGGGGGCAGGGATGCGGGGCTCCAGGAGGCCCCACTCCTCGTCGGTTAGGTCGCTGGGGTAACATCGTCTAAGAGGCACCCCTCAAGGATACCACCCTTTTACGACAGCCTCTAGGTTTGTACCGAGGGCGAGCCCTGCCCGCGGTGCCCGGAGGCGGGGCTGGGCATTCTAGCCCCAGGCCAGGAGGACCCCCAAGAGGGGGATTGGTCGGGACGCGGGTTTCAGTGAGAGAGTGCCCGCCCGGCGAGCCTCAAGGCGGGAAAGAGCAAAGGGGGCCCCTCCCCTTGGGCCACGGCGGCAAAGGCCACGCCGTAGACAGGCTCCAGCACCTCGGGCCGTAGAACCTCTTTCGGGCTACCAAAGGCCCGTACCGCCCCTTCCTGCAAGAGGAGCACGCGGTCAGCAAAAAGGCTGGCTAGGTTCAGGTCGTGCAGAACAGCCACTACGGCCCTTCCCTGTGAAGTCAGGGTTCGGAAAAGGAGCAAGAGCTCCAGGGCGTACCGCGGGTCCAGGTGGTTGGTGGGCTCGTCCAGGAGGAGGAGCTGGGGCTCCTGGTTGAGAAGTCGGGCCGCTTCCACCCTCATGGCCTCCCCCCCGGAAAGGCTTGGCTGGAGACGATCGCTAAAGGGGAGGGCCTGGGTCTGCGCCAGGGCCTCGAGGGTCTTCCGGTGATCCTCCGGGGCTTCCCTTCCCCGAATGTGGGGGAGCCGACCCAGGAAGGCCACCTCGTAGGCGGTAAGGGGAAAGGCTATCTGGCGGTTCTGGGAAAGGACTGCCCGTCTACGGGCTAGAGCCTTAGGGGAGTAGGCGGTCAAGGGCTTGCCCCAGAGGCGTACCTCGCCCTCGCTAGGGGATAGCTCCCCCGCCAAGATGCGGAGCAGGGTGGTCTTGCCGCTGCCGTTGGGACCTAGAACCGCCAGAAACTCCCCTTCCCTCAGGGCGAGATCAACCCCCCTAACGATCCAGCGTCCCCCGGTCAGGTAACCCACGCCACAGGCCTCAAGCACGGTACACCTCCCGCTTGTACCGCAGGACCAGGTAAAGGAAAAAGGGACCTCCCAGGAGAGCGGTCACCACGCCCACGGGTACCTCGGCGGGGGCCGCCACGGTTCTCGCCAGGAGGTCCGCGAGGACCGCCAAGGAGGCTCCCAAAAGGGCCGATCCCGTAAGGAGGTAGCGGTGGTCCGGCCCCGCCAGGAGGCGGAAGAGGTGGGGAGCCACCAGGCCGATGAAGCCCACACCTCCAGCCGGGCCCCCCGCCACCCCCACCCCAAAAGCCGCGCCCGCCACGGCCCGTCGTTTCAACGCCTCTAGATCCGCGCCTAGGTGGAAGGCTTCCCGCTCCCCCAGGACCAGGGCGTTGAGGGGGCGGGTCAAGGGTAGGAGGAGGGCCCACGCCAGAAAGGCTAGCGGGAGGCCAGAGAGCAGGGTCGTCCAGGTCACCGCGGAGAATCCCCCTAGGGTCCAGAAGGTGAGGCTGCGGAGCTGCTCCTCCGTGGCCAAAAAGGTGAGAAGACCTATGGCCGCTCCCACCAGGGCGTTAAGGGCGATGCCCGAAAGGAGCAGGACCAGGACCTGCGTGCCCATAGGGGTCCGGGCGATCCACCACAGGACCTGGGTGGCCAACACCCCTCCCAAGAAGGCGAAGAGGGGAAGGGCATAGGCCTCCAAAGGCCCCGCTCCGGGCAGGAGGACGATGAAGATGGCCGCTCCCAGGGCAGCCCCTGAGCTCACCCCGATGAGACCGGGGTCCACCAGGGGGTTGCGGAAAAGCCCTTGCAGAACCGCCCCCGCTAGCGCTAGAAGGCTGCCTACCAGAGCCGCTCCCAGGACCCGAGGGAGGCGGAGGGCCGTGAGGACCTGGTACTCCAACCCCTCCCCCCGGAGGAGGATCTGGGGAATGGCCAAGGGGGGGATGGAGTAGGCGCCCAGGGCTAGGCCCAGGAGCAGGGCAAAGGGGAGGAGGAGGGCCAAGGAGAAAAGGGCCTTACGGTAACGCCGAAGGTGGTGGGGTATGGTGGTTGAGATCACGGGATCTCCTTGAGGACGGCCTCTGGCCCCTCGGGCACAGGCTTGCCCAAGAGGAGGAGCAAGAGGACGGCTTTCAGGTAGGCCCTGGCCCAAAGGTAGGACCTCACGGTACCACCTCCACAAAGCCTTCCTGGAGGTAAGCCGCCCGGAAGAGGTCCAGGGCGGCCTTGCCTGCCCTGGGGCCAAAGGAGCCTAGGTACAGGTCGTCCATGGCCACCACCTTTCCCTTTTGGCCTGCGGGAGTTTGGGCAATACCGGGGAGACGGAGGAGGCCGGGAAGGCCCCCAATGGAATCCAGACCCTTCTTAAAGGTCACAAGGACATCGGGCTGCGATGCCACTACGCTCTCTGCGGTCATGGGCTGGCACTCCCGGATTCCCCGGGCAGCGTTTTCCAGGCCCGCTAGGACCATCATGCCCACAGGCGTGGCCCCCTCTCCGCACACGAAGAGGGTTTGGGGCCCCCGCATGTAGAGGAAGAGGGCCCGTAGCCTTCCCTTGGGAGCTCTTTGCGCCTTGAAGGCCTCGAGGGCCAGGAGGTCCCGCTCCAAGCTCCGCACCAGCTCTTCCCCCCGCGCCTGGCGGCCCACCGCCTGGGCCACCACCCGGATTTTGGCCTCGGCACCCTGGACGGTGGGCTCGGTGGGGACCAGCACCACGGTCACCCCCGCCGCCCTAAGCTGCTCTACCACCTGGGGGGGGCGCACGTCCTCCCGGCCGATGACCAGCGTGGGCCGCAAGGAGAGGATCCCTTCGGCGGAAAGGCGGAACTGGTAGCCCACGCTGGGCAGCCGAAGCACCTCCGGGGGGTAGTAGCTGGAATCGTCCCGCCCCACCACCTGGTTGCCGACCCCTAAGGCGAAGAGGATCTCCGTGGTGATGCCGTCCAGGCTGACGATACGCTGGGTGGAGGACACCACCACCTCCTTGCCGGTGGCGTCCACCACCCGGTGGGGCTGGCCCCAGGCCGTGGGGACCAGGGCCATCGCCAGAAGCCAAAGGGCATTGGGCCTCATTTTCTCACCTCCAGTTCCTCCAGCCGGATCATCAGACTGCCTAGCCTCTCCCCTTCCACCTCCACCTGACGTTCCCGGGGAAGCCAATAGGGGCCCACCCGGGTGTACTCATCGCGGTAGATTTCCACCCGATGAATCTCTCCCCGCGCGTTCTTCTGCACCAGGACAAAGCGGTGAGGAAGGAGGCGCTCGTCATGGGTTTCTTTCCAGGAAAGCAGGTGGAGGCGCAGCTCCCCTTCCTCCAGGCGCCGCTGGATCAGAGAAAGACGTCCCTCCCTTACCCAGAGATGGGAGTGGAAGGGGTCTTCCAGGGCGATCCGGACTCCCAAGGGACCATCTTCCAAGCCGCGCATCGGCCACCTTCCCTCCCCCTGTTCAAAGGGGATAGGGCGGCGATGGCCCAAGATGGAGGCCAGTTCCCGCTCAGCCAGGGGCTTGACGTCCTCCGTCAATTTCGCCTTGGGAGAGAAACCTTGGACCTCCACCTCACCCCAGTACCAGACGCCCTGCCAGTAGAAGGCCAGCTTAGCCTGGAAGCCCGGAAAATCCGGGGGAAGGGTATAGATCCGCTCCCGCGCCTCCTTGAGAAGAGACCAAGCGGTTATCCCTTCTAGCGGTGGTCTAGGCATGGTCCTCCTCCGAGTCCAGAACCACCACAAAGGTTTCCAACCGATTGGGACCGGCGAAAGCGTCCTTGGGAAGGGTGCTTTTGGCGTGCCCTTCGCGGAAGGCAGGGCTTTCCGTCCAGGCCAGGAAGGCCGCCTCGCTCTCCCAGAGGGTGAGGACGATG
>NZ_LHCI01000093.1 GCF_001280255.1 Thermus aquaticus
CCCGCCTGGGTGCGGAGGACTTTGCCTATCCTTGGCGGGACCTGGAGGGGGATGTGGAGCGCGGGAAAACAGCGTGGCGAGCGCTGAGAGAGTCAAAAGAAAAACCCCTAAAGGGGGATGCTGAGGTGCTGGAGTTTCTCTTGGACTTCTCGTTATCCCCCCCCAGGCAAAAAACCCCGTTAGCTATTGACTCTCTCACCGGTCTCCTACGGGCCAAACCCGCCGACCGCCGCCGCCGGGTGGAGGAGCTCGCCCTGGGCCTGGCCAAGGAGTTCAAGGACCCGGGGAGCGTCCGCTTCTACGCCTGGGTCCTCTGGAACGCCCTGCGGGCCGAAATCTACGGCATGTGGGAAGGAGCCCTGGCCCTCGTGGAGTGGGCCATCGCCCGGGTCCGCGAGGCCCTGGCCGCCTCCCTCATGAGCTCCCGCAAGGAGGGCATCCGCAGACCCGGTGCCCTCCTGGCCCACCTCCTCAACCAGCAGGGCCTCCTCCCCCTCCTCCGCCAGGCTCCCCAGTGGCGGGTGGCCTAGGCGGTCTCAGGGCCTTCCGCCACTTCTGGAGGAGGGGCTCCCGTGGCCAGGCTGTAGCGGTTCATTAGGGGCCAAGGGCCCCCAAGAGGACCAGGGGGTCCAGGTCGATCCCCCCGGGCCAGGCCGCCGTGCCCGTCTCCGGGTCGACCCCCACCTGGTGGAAGAAGGCAGGGTCCTTGAGCCTTTCCAGGATCCCGAGGAGGGGCAAGCCGCTCAGGTCAACCACCCCTTCCCTCCCGTCGGAGAAGCGGAGCCAGAGGGAGAGGCCCTCCAGGGGGCAGACCTCCACCACTTCGGGCCACACCCTCCCCCTCACCCCCTGAGCACCCGCTTGTACCACACCTTCAGGGCCTCCAGGTCCCCGCTGACCACCGCCCTGCTCCCGTCGGGGTAGAAGCGCACCTCGTAGCGCCGGGGGAACTCGGGGAGGAGGCGCTCCACCCTCGGCCACCACTCGGGCACCGCCTGGGGCAGGAGGACCAGGTAGTAGGGCCCCGTGCCCGCCAGGCCCATCACCTGCCCCTTGCCCAGGGCCGGGGGCCGGCCCAGGTCCGGGGGGGCGGGGTCCGGGGGCTCCTCGGGGGCCCGCCACACCCGCACCGGATCCCGGCGGGGGAGGGGCTTGCCCCCGGGGCCCTTCCCCTTGGGGGCCTCCTTGGGCCTGGGCGGGGGCTCTCGCCTGGCCTTCGCCTCTTCCCTGGCTCCTTCTCCCTTGCGGGCTTCCCCTTCCCCTCCTCCTTCCGCCCCCTCCTTGGGCCTCCCCTCCCGGGGCTCCAGGTAGGGGTTCTCCCGGCCCTGGATAGGGGGCGGGAGGGGCTGCCCCTCCTTCTTGGCCTGGAGGTACTTGCCCAAGGGCCAGGCCCTTTCCGCCAGGAGGTAGGGGCCGCCCAGCCTCCCCTCCACCCGGTAGGCCTTCTTGGGCTCCAGGCGGGCGGCGAAGCCCCGGGCCCGCTTG
>NZ_LHCI01000094.1 GCF_001280255.1 Thermus aquaticus
CGCCTGGGGGAGAAGAGGAGAAACCCCAGGAAGCTGAAGCGGTTGGAGAGGAGGAGGGAGAGAACGGCGCGGAGCACGTGGTCCAGCCCAGGCTCCTCTCCCTCAGAGAAGCGAGTAGGGACGGAGTCTACGGGAACCAACCGTGAGCCCCCTCCACGACCCCGAGGCCAGGAAGGAGCTTTCGGACGACCTCGCCTGGCTATGGGAAGAGGTGCGCATGGCCCTGGTGGCCCTGGGCAAGGCCCGGGAGGCCATGGAGGTCCTGGCGGTTCATCTGGGGTGTAGGGGCCCCAGAGAAGAGGAAGACCGCCTCCTGGGGGTCCTTTACGCCTCCCTCCCCCGGGAGGGGCACCGGGTCCTGAGGGAGATCCTCCAGGAGGCCCTCCGCCGCCTGGAGCGGGCCCACGCCCGGGCCCGGGAGGTCCTGGAGCCGGCGGTCCGGGAAGAGGGCTAGGGCAGGGCCCTTGGGGTCAGGGGGAAGGCCTCCCCGACGAGCCGGCCCCGCTCCACCCGGCCCAGGGCCAGGACCAGCCCCCCCGGGGCCGGGGCCAGGTGGGGGCGGCGGAGGAGGAAGCGGAGGACGAAGGGCCGGGTTTCGGGCTCTTCCTTGGGCCCGGGCACCACCCGCACCCGGCCCAGCCCCGCCCAGGCCCCCAGCCACTCCCCCAGGAGGAGGAAGCGGAGGGGCTCCCCCGGCGCCTCCCCCACGGGGGCGGGGGAGAGGAGCTCCCGGTGGGCCAGGTGGAGCCCCGTGAGGAAGCCCTCCCTGTCCGTGCGGGGGTGGAGGACCACGCGGTAGAGGCCGGGGACGAGGCCCTCCCTCAGGCCCCTTGGGGCCCGCACCCGCTTGGAGAAGAGGCCCTGGCCCTCCAGGCGGAGGCTCACCGCCCCCGGAAGGGGGGAGAGGTGGACCACGCCCCGGACCTGGGC
>NZ_LHCI01000095.1 GCF_001280255.1 Thermus aquaticus
GGAGGTACTTGCCCAAGGGCCAGGCCCTTTCCGCCAGGAGGTAGGGGCCGCCCAGCCTCCCCTCCACCCGGTAGGCCTTCTTGGGCTCCAGGCGGGCGGCGAAGCCCCGGGCCCGCTTGAGGCCCACTTTGAAGCCCTCGCCCCCCTTGGGGAGGATGAGGAGGACCAGCCTTTCCCGGTCGGCGTAGAGGAGGACCCCCTGGACCACGGCCTGGGGCCCCTCGTAGGGCTCCCTTAGGCGGCTGGCCACCTGGAGGGAGAGGATCCTTCCCCCCTCGTCGGTGCGGGGCCAGAGGGCGAAGACGCCCTCCCCCGCCTCCCCCTGGGGGTCCTTGAGGGCCTTGCCCCCCAGGGCCACCGGCACCCCCCGGGGGAGCCTCTCCGCGTGGAAGAGGCCCTCCCTCAGGACGCCGGGGAGGAAGAGGACCGCCTGGTGGGGCGGGTGCGGGGGGCGCTTCTCCCGCCGCTCCTCCCCCACGCCTTCCCTCGTCCCTTCCTCCCCCGCGGGGAGGGCTTCCTGGGCCTCCACGGGCTCCGCCATCCCTTCCATCCTAGGCCCCTACCGCCGCCAGAAGGCCCACCAGGGCCGCCGGGGCCTGGGGGCCTCCAGGGCCTTCAGGCTCTCCCGCAGGGCCTGGTTCTCTGCCCTCAGGGCGGCAAGCTCCCCCTCCACCCGCTCCAGGCGCTCCAGGAGGGCCCGGAGGAGGGCCAGGGCCTCCTCCCCAGAAGCTTGGGTGGCGAGGGGCGGGGGTGGGGGGAAGGCCCCTTCCGCCCCCGACGCCTCCTTGACCTGCAGGAGGGCTTCCCGCAGGGGGATGCCCTCCGCCTTGGCCCGCCCCCGGGCCTCCGCCAGGAGGCCCAGCACCCCCTCGGGCCAAAGCCGCCCCCCGCCCGCATCCCTGGGAAGGGGGTGCAGGACCTCCTCCACCAGGGCCGCCATGCGCCGCAGGGTGGCGGGGGAGACCCCCAGGATCCGGGCCGCCTGCCAGGGCGCGTAAAGGGTGGGGTCCACGGGGCCAGGATACCCCGCCTGACGGGGTGAGCGCTCGCCCAGCCATCCCTTCGATTGCCTGAACGCTCACCGCTCGGGAAAGGCGCTGAGCGCTGAGCGGGGGGGTGCTCACCCCCCTTTGCCCGGGCCAAAAGCCCTTTGGGGCCGG
>NZ_LHCI01000096.1 GCF_001280255.1 Thermus aquaticus
GGGTAGGGGTGGGGGTGCAACCCCCAGGGTTCTTTTAGCCAGGTACTTGGCTAGCTAACCTAGGCGGCGGCCCTTTTTTCCTTGGCCAGGTACTTTAGCTAGCTCACCTGGGTTTTTGCCTTTGCCAGGTACTTGGCTAGCCAACTGAGGCCTGAACCGATGCGGCAACTGGGGTTTTGGGGGGGCGGCCCGCACCGCGCAAATCGGCCATTTTCGCCCTCTAGGACGGCAAAATCCCCGACTTGCCTCCCCGAGGACCCGCCCTGAGAGGCCCGAGAAGCCGGGGGGTATGGGGGGGCAGTCTTCTCTCCACCCCCCCTCTTCCCGGGCCTTCTAGGCCCCTTACAGGCGGTTGTAGGGGGTCTTCCGGGGGAGGGTGGGGTTCTCGGGGGCGGTTTGCGTTCCTTTGACCTGACTGTGTAAAATCCCTAGGCAAGGAGGGAAGCGGTTATGAAGGCGAGAGGGTTGCTTTTGTTGCTTGGCCTGGGGCTCGCCCTTCTCCTCGCCGCTTGCGGGGGGCAGACGGGCAGTGGCGGTGGTGGCGGCGGTGGCGGAGGGGGTGGTGGTGGCGGTAGCAACACCATCACCGTCCGCCAGCTGGACATGGCTCCCCTGGTGGGGGCCTACTACCGCACCGGGGGCGGCTCCTGGCAAGCCCTGAGCTTCACGGGGGGCGAGGCCACCTTCACCGCCAGTGGGGACTACGAGGTGGCGGTGCGGTGCCGGGGAGGCGGCCTGGCGGACGTGCAGCTCTTCAAGGCCACTCCCGCCCTGACCCGGACCGTGGTCTTCGCTTGCGGGGGAGGAGGTTCGGGGGGCGGTAGCTCGAAGCAGTTTGAGGTGAACCTTCCTGCCAGCATTGGGCCGACACCGGTCCAAGCCGGGGACTCCGTTTTTGTGGGGGGATCCAGTGAGGTGTACATGGGCTCTAACCCGGTGACCCTGTACCCCTACATGCCCGACGGCCCTCAGGACGTGCTCCTCACCGTCCTTCGGCCC
>NZ_LHCI01000097.1 GCF_001280255.1 Thermus aquaticus
CCCGCCGCGTCCGGCCGCCGACCCTGACCTCTTGCACCTCCTTGAGCATCGCCATTCACCCCCTTACGGGTTAGCCCCAGAGTAGCAGCAGGGGAATACCGCCCGTGGAGCCCAGGAGGGCCTCACCCACGCCCCTCGGCGTCACCACGAGGGGAGAGAACCCTTTGGGAGAGGCGGAGGAGAGGGGGAAAGAGAAGGGAGGCCAGGAGGAAAACGCTCCCAAAGGCCACGAAGGCCCCCCTGGGCCCCAGGAGGTCCCCAAGCCCCCCGCCCAAGGGGGAGCCCAGGACCCGGGCCGTCTGGGTGAGGACGTTGACGTAGGCAAAGAGGCCCACCAGGGTCTCCGGGGGGGCAAGCCGCTGGAGGAAGGTCCGGAAGGCGATCCGGGCCACGGAAACCCCCGCCCCCGAGACCAAAGACCCGAGGAGGAGGTGGGGGTAAGGGAGGAGGCCGTTCCCCAGGTTGCCCAGGCCCAGGAGGCCAAGCCCCCCGAGGAGGCCAAGGACCGGGGGGAGGGAGACGCGGGTAAGGGCCTGGGCCACAAGGAAGCCCCCCAGGCTAAAGCCCGCCCAGGCGATACCTAGCCCCTCGGGCCGCTTGAGGTCGTGGAAGAGAAGAGCGGTGAGGACCCCGCCCCCCGTGAGGGCCAGGGCAGGGAGAAGGGCAGGTAGAGCAACGGGGAGGAGAACACCCAAGGGTACACCCCCAAAGGCCTTCCGCCTCCCTTCGGAAGGGCCTAGGGGAGGAGGGGCCTTCAGGCCCAGGAGGAGGACCAGGGCCACCCCCAGAGGAAGGGCGAAGAGGGGAAGGGCGTAGGGCCCCAGGCGGTCCACGGCAAAGCCCCCTATGAGGGGGGCCAGGACCAGGCCCAAGGTATTGGCCATTTCCCAGCGGGCGTTGGCCTGGGACAGGGCCTCCTTAGGGAAGAGGCGGGGCAGGGCGCTTCCCAGTAAAACGCCGTAGATGGCCAGAGCAGCCGTAAGGAAGAGGAAGAGGGCGAGCAAGGCGGCGTAAAGGAGAAGAAAGGTGCTAAGGCCAGGGCTTCCCAGGGCGAGGAGGGCCGCTACCCCAAGGCCAAAGGCGAGGAGGCGGAGCACCATTTGGGGCCTGGTCTCAAGCCAGGATTGGAGGAGAAAGGGGGTCAGGATGCTCGCTAAGGCTTGAACCAGGGTGAGGACCGAAGTTTGTAGCCCCGAGGCTCCCGCTTCCAGGAACCGCCATAGGCCCGCCACCACCAGGCCCTGGCCGGTCAGGGTTAGAAGGAAGGCGAGGAGGAAGAAGGAGAAGGTACCCGAGGGCGGAGTTAAATCCTTAGCCATGCTGGGACGCTGAGCCATCAGCTAGAGGGATTTCGCTGGTGTAATTGGGGATAGTCCGAATGTCCACGGCATCAAAGAAGTTCGGTTGAACAGGTATTTTCCGTAGCTCTTGCAGTAGAGGCGAATTCTCCCAAATGTCGGCTAAAGTGCTCGTTAGAAGGTTGCCGAAGAACGAATACCTGGGCCGCCACTCACGCAATTTGGCAGAAACGTAGACATTACCCCTCGGATCTACGCGAAGAGCACGATTACCCCTAGAGGTAAGCCATATCTGATCGCGGGCCGGGTTTTCCGATCTAAGTTCTCTAGAAAGCTTATACCACAGCCTTTGGTGGGGCTTAATCGCACCTAATCTAACCATGTCCATGTATTCCCCTACAGCGAAGTCCCACTCTTCCTGGCTAAGAACGAGATGATTCAAGCTTGCCCCGCGCCCTGCGGGATACATGGGCGCAATCCCATACATAGCGTTGTTTTGTGTTGCGATTTCACCTATCTTTCTAATCTCAGTGTAGTTCTTCTTGTGAACTACCGTGAAGACAGCCAGAGGGATACCGGCTTTGGCAATGAGACTTATCTGCCGCAAGGTAGTCTTAAATCCCCCCTTACCCCGAAGCAAATCGTGGCTATCCGGACTAGATCCGTCTAAAGTGGTACCCACGAAGTTCAGATTTTTTGTGGACGCAATCTTATCTAAGTCGCTATCTCGCAACACGGACAAGTCGGTGTTAACTTGAACGCTAAACCCTAGCTCGTCCGCTAGGCGGATGATCTCCAATCCATCTGGCCTACTCAGTGGATCACCTCCTGTGAATTCAAGGTAGAAGACCCCTTCCTTTCTTATGGAATCCAAGATATATCCCCACTCATCGAAAGTCAGCTCTTCCCGAAGAGGTATTTTGGGTTCAGGGCCGGATTCGTATGCACAGTATGCACAACGCCTATAGCACCTATTCGTGAGCTCGATTTCCATGGATAGAGGCCTATAGTACCGGTCATCGGAGAAGTGTTGATCGTCTAGGAACAAAGCTTTAGATTCCAGCCCTTCTTGAGAAGGGCGAAGGTATCCCTCGGCAATCAAGTAAAGGATTAAATGCCCCGCTGCCTCTACAAATCCCTTGGTAATTTCACTTAAGCCTCCTTCTTTGAGAACTTGCTTGAGGGCCAGCGATGGCCTAGTAGCAACTACAAAGGATCTAACAAGGTCGAAGGCTTCCTGATTGAGAAAAATGCCCCTCTTAAAGCCGTAGAGTATTCCCCCGAACCGCTCTCTGCGTAGGACAACGCTAGCGTCGCTGGCAAGGACAAGGGGCACGTCTTCGACCCAAAGCCTTTCGTATTCCGAGCCTAATCCTTCTTCGAGGTCCTCCTCGTAAGCCAATATAAAATTGCCTGTATCAATGGCAACCATCAGGAAATCATGCTGCTGGCCTACGACCTTTGGAAGTTGTAAACCCCTCTCGTGCATTTCTTCCACCCCCTTACGGGTTAGCCCCAGGGTAGCAGGGGGGAGGTTACGTCCAGGTTACGTGGAAGCTCTTCCCAACGATGGCCCCTGCGTAACCTCGCGTAACCTTGGACTCCCCGCGTAACCTCCCCCTTGGCACCCTGGAAGCATGAGGCACAGGTGGCCTTGGGTTCTCCTCGTGGGATGGCTTCTCCTGGCCCTTCTAAGAGGCCCTGGTCCCGCCCCTTCCCTGGCCTGCTGGAGTCCCGACTGCTTCCCTCCCGGTTCACACCCCGTACTCCTGGCGAAGCCGCTCCACCCGGGCCCGGGCGATGGGGTAGCGGGGATCCTCGGGGGATAGCCCCTCCAGGAGGGCCTCCCAAACCTCCAGGTCCTCCCCCAAGCGCTCTGCGAGGAGGAAGAGGGCCTCCTGGTCCCCCGAGGCCAGCACCGCCCGGCGCAGGGTCTCCTCCAGTTCTAGGCGGAGCGCCTCCACCCCCGGGGCCTGGCTCCAGGGGAGGAGGGGGCCCTGGTAAAGGGCAAGGGCCTGTTCCAGGTCTCTCCCGGAAAGGGCCCTGAGAAAGGCCAAAAGGTCCGAGGGAGGAGGGTCTTCCAGACGGTAGGGGGCGCAGGAGATCCGGAAGCCCTTGGCCCGCAGGCGGTGGAGGAGGGTCTTCAAGGCCCCTAGGTTGGGTTCCCCGTAGAGGGCCTCCGCCAGGGCTTCTCCCGATATGCCCTTCTCGTGGGCAAGGAGGAGGGCCAGCGCCTCCGTGCCCCTAGGCCCTAAGGAGGGTAGGGGACCTCCGTCAAGGAGGCGGAGGGAGGTCTCCTCCCCTCGGCCCAGCAGGAAGGCCCGGGCCTCGGGGCGGAGGGCGGGGGCCAGGCGGGGGGCCAGTGGGGCCTCTACCTCCGCCCCCAGGGCCCTGAGGCGGGCCTCGGCCAGGAGGGCGTAGAGGGCCCCGTCCTCCCGGAGGAGGCCGTGGGCGGAGAGGAGGAGATCCCTGGCCGCCTCCCCCCCTTCCAGGAGCCCCTGGGCCAGGAGGAGGAAGCCCTGGGACCACCCCGCCTGGGGGCCGACCTGGGCCGCTTCCAGGAGGAGCCGGGCCCTAAGGGGTTCCAGGGCCAAGGCCCCAAGGACCAGGAAGCTCGGGAGGCTGCCCGGGCCCAGGAGGGGAAGGAGGCCCTGGAGGAGGGTCCGGGCCCGCCGGGGCTGGCCCCGGAGGAGGTGGGCCAGGGCCAGGGTGTGCCCGGCCAGGAGGCGCACCCCGGGCAGCTCGTGGAGCAGGAACTCCTCCCCCTCTTCCAGGACCTCGGGGAGGGGAAGGGCGCCGAAGAAGAGCTCCAGGCGGAGGTGGTGGAGCCGGGTCCAGGGGGAAGGGGCCTTGAGGCGGGCCAAGGCGGCATGGGCCAGGGCCTCGGGACGGCCCAGGCGCTCCAGGACCACCGCCAGGGCCAGGTGGAGCCGGGCCTCCGCCTGGGAGTTCCCCCGGAAGCGGTGGAGGGCCTCCTCCAGGGCCACCGCCCCTTCCCTCGGGGGCAGGGCGAGGCCCAGGTGGTAGAGGGTGAGGGGGGTCTGGGCCCTCCGGGCGGCCTCCAGGGCCAGGGCCCGGTACCCTCCCCAGTCCCCCTTGCGGCCCTCCAGGAAGCCCAGGAGGGCCAGGCGCTCCGCCTCGGGGAGGCCTTCTTGGGGGGTTTGGAGGAGGGCCAGGGCCTCCCGGTCCTTTCCCCCCTCCAGGAGGCGGAGGGCGATGGGGAGGCGGGATGGGTCCATAGGACCAGCCTAACGGCCCGCCCCAGGGCCCGCGGGCCATGGGCACCCGTACCCCCTACCTATGCCAGCTCCCTGCACGGCCCCTTGCGTCCCGGAGCTATTCGTCAAAGCCCAGGGCCCGGAGGTAGCGCTTCACCAGGTAGTAGGGCTTGCGGGCCAGGTAGTCCTTGCCCTGCTCCACCCGCAAGACCCAGTGGGGCCGGAGGCCCAGCATCCGGGCGAACCGGGTGGCGGAGACTCCCAGGGTCTCCCGCCTGCGCTTGAGCTCGGCGATGAACTCCTCATCAAAGAGGAGTTCCTCCGTGATCTTGACCTTGCCCTCGAACTTTCCTCCCATGGCGTTCTCCCCCTTCTCCTTGGTCCTGTGACGACTCCTCGGACTGAAGTCCGAGGCTTCTCGGTTCCCAAGATACGGGCTTCGCCCGTGACCACGGGACGGCCCACGCCGTACCCATCCCCGAAGGCCCCGTCCAGGCCCTTGCCAGAACATTCAGCGCGGCGGCCACATCCCGATGCAGGGGAGTCCCACAACCCGGACAGGTAAATTCCCTCACCCAGAGGGGACGCTTTTCCCGGTGGCCGCACACTGGACAGTCCTGGCTTGTATGTTGGGGGTCTACCCCCACGACCCGCCTACCAGCTTCTTCCGCTTTGTAGGCGAGGATTTGGAGAAACTGCGCCCAACCCGCATCCAGAACTCCTTTGGATAGACGGGAGCGGGATAGGGCTTGGATGTTCAGATTCTCGTGAACGATGGTCGTGTAAGGAATTATGTGTAGGAGTTTGTGTATAAAAGGGGGGTACCAGGATTAGGAAGGAGGTACCCCGTGGACCAGGATACCTTGCAGGTGATGCTAAGGGAAGCGGTGAGGCAGACGGTGACCGAGGTCTTGCAGATTCTCCTGGACGCCGACCGGGAAGCCTTCTTGCGCCAGCACGGGGGACGCAAGAACGGCTACTACCCCCGCAAGCTGGAGACCGCCTTTGGCCAGGTGAAGCTGGCCATCCCCCGGGATCGGGAAGGGAAATACTATCCCAGCCTCCTTCAACCCTATGCCCGCCGTCAGGTGGACGTGGGGGAGGTGGCCATTGCCCTTTACGCCGCTGGGGTGAGTCAACGCAAAGCGGCGGAGGTGATGAGCCTCTTGCTGGGCCACCGGTACACCCACGAAACCATCAGCGCCATCACCGACCAGGTGCTGGAAGCGGCCGAGGCTTTCCAGAAGCGGCCTTTGCCGGAGGAGATGGCCTTTGTTTACCTGGATGGCTTTTTCTTGAAGGTGCTCAGGGAGGGACTTGGGGTGGAGAGGGCGGCCGTATACGTGGCCCTGGGGGTGACCCCCAAAGGGGAGAGGCAGGTTCTGGGCTGCAAGATAGCCTTCGGCTGACCTGGCTCCTTCCCACGGAGAACGCCCATGCCTGGGGGGAGGTGCTGAAGGAGCTTTGGGAAAGGGGGCTAAGGCGGGTGTTGCTGTTGGTCACCGATGGTCTACCTGGGATAGAGGAGGCCATCAGGAGGGTTTATCCCATGGCGGGGTGGCAGCGGTGCGTGGTGCACATGGTGCGCTCTAGCCTGGGGCAGGTGCGTTCCCGGGACAGGGCTCTTTTGGCCCAAGACCTGAAGGGGGTGTACATGGCGGGGAGCCGACAGGAAGCCCTGGGTGCTTTGGAGAGGCTGAGGGAGGCCTGGGGTGCCAGGTACCCTTCCCTGGTGGCCTCCTGGTGGGAGAACTCGGGGGCTCTGCTCCGTTTCCACGATTACCCCCAGGTGCTCTGGCCCTATCTGCGGAGCACCAACCTGATGGAGAGGTTCATCCGGGCTCAGCCCGAAGGGCTAGCGTTCTGGTGAGGCGTGGGACGAAGGTGCGGGATCATAAGTTCCCCCGACCCGAGTCTGTGTTTAAGCTCCTTTACTTGGCGGTTCATTTGGGGTAGGGGCCCCAAAGCGGCGGAGCGTCAGGAGGGGAGGTGGTCTGAGCGGCGATTGAAGGGCTTTGCTGAGGTGCGGGAAGTGCTGGAGAAGATGCTTCTGGAGAGGTATGCCCCCCGTACACAGACGCTTACACATAAATCTTGACACGACCAAGGCGGTTGTAGAGGCAGTTCCAGAGAAGGCGCATTAAAGAAGACAGGGGGTTCAGGCGTCACGTGAACATGGTCCCGCTCTTGGGGTGGGGAAGGCAAACCAAAAATCGCAACCCGACCGGAGGGTGCGAACAGACCCTAGATTGCCTAATCAAGTCCGTTACTTTAGGATGAGGCCATGCCACGCCGCAAACAGCCCCAAGAGGCCCTGCCTCCTCGCATCCGCGCCATCATCGAGCGCCGCAAGGAGCTGGGCCTGACCCAGGAGGAGCTCGCCCGCATGGCGGGCTTCTCCTTCAGCCTCATGGCCAAGATCGAGCGCGGGGCCACCGACCCCCGTTCCCTCTCCGCCCTCTACCTCACCAACCTGGCCCGGGTCCTGGGCCTTCCCCTCTCCGTCCTCCTGGACGAAGGGCTCCCGGAGGGCCTCGAGGAGCGCCGTCCCGTGGCGCTTCCCCTCTACCCCTCCCTGCAAGCCGCCCTCTCCGGGGAAAGCGCCCGCCAGGCCTACCTGGCCCCCGAGGACCTGCCCAAGGGAGCCCTGGTGGACAAGCTCGCCTTCCTGGAGCTTCCCGGGCCCTGGCTCTTCTCCCTCACCCTCCCCTTCCCCCTCACCAAACCCCTGCGCCTTCTGGCGGAGCTGAGGCCCCTGGTGGCCCGGGAAGGGGTCTACGTGGGCCGCCTCGAGGGCCACCCCGCCCTCTTCACCCACGAGGACCTGGAAAGGAAAAACTTCGCCCTCTACCCCCTCCTCCAAGGGCTTCCCACCCTCTGGACCGAGGGCCGGGAACCGGAGATCCTCGGCCTGGTGCGGGCTTGGTGGGTGCAGGGATAACCCCCTGTTGCTAAAGGATCATTCGGTGTGCTAGCCTTGGAGTGTGGTCTTTGCTTGGCACAGGGCTATGCTAATATGGCAAGACAAGGGAGGTGAGAGGAACAGGCTAACTTAGCGGCCTCCAAAAAGAAGCGGATCGGGGTTGCCCCCGACAGCTTGCTCTCAAGCTTGGTATCCGCCCCTTCCCAAGGCTAGGATACCAAGCCGCAGAGGGAGAGTCAACCTCTTTGGGCAACCCCACGGGCCCCAGGGCCGGGGTAAAAGGCCCAAAAAGCACCGTGGGACGCAAAAAAGCTCACTCCAAGGCTTGGACCTACCTGGACCACCCTTCGGCTTTCACCCTGATCCCGAACCCCATCCTCAAGCAGGCCCTCTCCGGCGAGGTGGGAGGGAAGCGCCTCAAGCCCATCCCCCGCCTGGTCTACCTCACCCTCCTCTCCCGGGCCCGCCTGGAGGGGAAGGAGGCCACGGCCCAGGACCTCGCCCTCCTCCTGGGCTTCGACCCCCGCACCGTGGAGAAGGCCCTCCTGGAACTCTGGGAGCTTGGCCTGGTGGAGCGGGGCGGCTACGGCTACTTTGCCCCCTTGCGCGCCGTGCTCCCCAAGGCGCACGCTGTGCAAAGCTCCTTGCACGCCGTGCAGGGGGAAAGCGGGGAAAAGGCCGTGCCAGACGAGCTTGGCTCGGTCCTAGAAGAAATAAGAGAAGAAGAAAAGAAAAAACCTCCTCATCCTCTATCCCACCCACCCACCCCGCCTTCGGCAGAGGGGGAGGAGGAGCTTTGGGAGGAACCCCTAGCGGAACCCTTAGGGGAAGGCCACGAGGTGGAAGCCTCCCTTGCTTTTCCTCCGGGAGGGAGCGGAACTTCTGTCTTGACCCAAGCTTCCCCGCCGCTTGTGAAGCCGGGCACGAAGTCCCTGCGGGCCGCCCTGGAGGGGGCGGGGCTTTGGCGGGAGTTCTGGCGGGTCTTCCGCCCCGGCTTCGCCACCCCGGCCCTCTTCGGGGCCTACCTCCACCGCCTGGAGCGGGGGGCCCTGCCCCTGGGGACGGCCTTTCTGGAGGTCGTGGCCCGCACCCTGGAAGGGGCGAGGCGGGGGGTGGTGCGCTACCCGGCGGCCTACCTGGAGCGGTTGCTTCAGGAGCTAGCCCCCGAGGGGGCCCAAGCCCCTTCCCTGACCTCTTCCCTCGAGGCCCCGCCTTTCCAAGACGGCGACCTGCTCCTCCTGCCCGATGGCAGGCGGGGCTACTTCGGGGGCTGGACAGGAGGGGGTAAGGAGGCCTTCCTGGAGGTGGACGGGGTGGCCTACCGGGTGCCCAGGGAACTTCTCCTTGAGGCCCGTGTGGTAGGGTGAGGGAGATGCTGGAAGCCGAACTCCTCCCCGCTTCGTCGGGGGAGAAACCCCTTGGGGAAGGCTTCTCGGAAGGCGAGGAGTCTAGGCCACAGGACTGGTATTTCGCCCGGCTGGAGCTTTGGGGCACCCTGGAGCGCAAGATCCTGCCCCCCAAGGGCAAGGGGGAAGGCTCTCAGGAGGGGGGGCGTCCCCGATGGGTCTACGTCCTGCGGGATCCCGCCTTGGGGGAGGTGCCCCTGCGCTTTCCCCGGGAAGTGTGGGAGCGGATCCCCTTCTGGGCCTTCCAGCGCCACTTGGGGCGCACCGTCTTAGCCCGCTTCTCCCCTCGTACGAACGCCCAGGGCCTTTGGTCCCCCTGGCACTCCCCCGCCTTGGGGTTTTCCCGGAGGCCGGGGGTGGAGCCATCCCGCTTCCAGGCGCGGGGCCGCCTGGTGGGGGTGGACCGGGAGGAGGGGCGGCTGGTGGTGGAGATCCGTCCCAACCCCCAAGGGGTCCTCAAGGAACCCTTCCGCCTCACCCTGCACGCCGCCCTGGCCCTCCTGGAGGGGCTTCCTTCCCTGGGCAGCGGGGTGTACCTGGAGGGGGAGCTGAGGCCCAAGAGCAGGCGGATGGTGGTGAGGAAGGCCGAGCTTGTTCCCCTGTGGGACGACTAGGGCACAAGGCTTTCCTCCACGGGGTGGCCCATCTCTCCCCTTCGGGCTGTGGGCGTAGCCTTCGCCTGGAGGCGCGGGGACTTTTCACCTTGCGGGCCAGGTTTCTGGGAGGTAAGGGCCCAGGGACGGGCTTCCACCAGGTGGTCCTCTGGTTTCGCACCGACCGGGAAGGGTTCGTCACCGAAGTGGTGGTGGCCCACTGGTCCCTCCTGGCCCCGGCCCCGGTGGGCTTCCTTCCCGACGAACCTCTGCGCTTCAGCCTCTTGGGGGAATGGCTGGGGGCTCACGAGGGTGTGGGAAGGGTCTGGGTGGTGCCCAAGGACCCTGAGGAAGCTCCTCCCTTCCCCGTGCGCTTTCTTCCCGTGCGCCCCCACCTGGTCCCAGCCCCAGGGGGGCTCGCCCTGGTCCTGGGACGGGTGGAGCGGGGGAGGCTCCTGGGGGAGGAGGTGCTGCTCTTGAGCGGAAGGGTCCTTTGCCCGGGGGCTGGCTAAAGCCTAGTCTGACCAGTTGTGCTAAGCTTGGGCTGTGGACAAGACCTGGCAGCTGCAAGAGGCCAAGGCCCGCTTCTCCGAGCTGGTGGAGGAGGCCCTGCGCTCCGGCCCCCAGGTGGTGACCCGCCGGGGCAAGCGGGCGGTGGTGGTCCTCTCCTGGGAGGCCTACGCCCGCCTGGCGGGCAGGGAGACCCGCCTCCTGGAGGCCCTTCGCCCCCAAGAACCCCTCCCCAATGAGGAGGTGGAGGCCCTCTTCCCTCCGGAGAGGGAGGGGATCGCCTACCGGAAGGTGGAACTTTGAGCTACCTCTTGGACACCAACGTGGTCTCCGAGGTGGCCAAGCGGGAACCCCACCCTGCGGTCTTGGCCTGGCTGGAGGCGGTGCCCCTGGGGGAGGCTTACCTTTCTGCCCTCACCTTGGGGGAGCTGGTGCAAGGGGTGGTGCGGGCTCCCTCGGAGCGGCGTCCCCGGCTGGAGGCCTGGCTGGACGGGATCAGACGCCGCTTCGCGGGGCGGATCCTTCCCCTAGATGCAGAGGTGATGGAGGTCTGGGGAGAGCTCACCGGGCGGGCCATGGTGGAGGGAAGGAGCCTCTCCCCCCTAGATGCCCTGCTGGCGGCCACGGCCCTGCGGCACGGCCTGGTGCTGGTCACCCGCAACCTGAGGCCTTTTGAGGGCGTGCCCGTGCGGGTGTTCAGCCCGTGGGAGGCTCCTTGAGGAGAGGGTATTTGGCAACACGTGTTATGATGGGGGCAACATGGCACGGGTAAAGCTAAAGCCGCTGGCCTTGTGGGCCCGGGAGCGGGGTCTCCCCTACAGCACCGCCCACAAGATGCTCCGCGAGGGGAAGATCCAGGCGGAACGGGTGGGGGAGTGGTGGATGGTCCGGGAGGAGGTGCCGGAGGAAGGCCCGGCCCAGGGCAGGGTCCTCACCCTCTTCACCCACGCCGGGGGGGCGGGGAAGACCTCCCTCACCCGGGACCTCGGCTATGAGATGGCCTCGAGGGGGAAGCGGGTGCTCCTGGTGGACATGGACCCCCAGGCTAACCTCTCCGCCTGGTTGGGACATGAGGAGGTTCCAGAAGAGGAAACCGCCCTCGCCGTGTTCGAAGGTCGAGCCACCCCTCAGCCCAAGGAAGTTCTGCCCAACCTCCACCTTCTCCCCGCCCAGGTGGAGTTGGCCCGGGCCGAGGTTCTCCTCTCCCGCGAGCCCCACAACGCCTTTGCCCTCCGGGGAGCGCTAAACGAGCTTCGGGAGGTCTACGACCTCATCCTCGTGGACTCGCTTCCCTCCCTGGGCTCTCTGGCGGTGGCCGCTGCCTTGGCTGGGGACGGGCTTGTCGTTCCCGTGGAGCTTTCCCGGAAGGGGGCCCAGGCCTTGCGCACCGTGGTCCAGGTGGCCCGCGGCTATGGGATTTCCCTTCAGCGGATGCGCCTTTGGGCGGGTCGGAGCTTCGTGCGCCTGGTGGTTCCCACCCATGCGGAGGGCACCGCCCGGGACCGGGAGGCCCTGCAGGCCCTCGAGGAGGCCCTGAGCGGAGCTGTGCCCGTGGCCCCACCCCTGACCAGGAGGCCCGCCGTGTACCGGGAGGCTCAGGCTAAGGGCGTACCCGTTCAGCTGGTAGGGGGAGATGAGGTGATCCGAGAGTTCAAGGCCCTTGGCGACCTCGTGGAGGAGACGCTTCTGCGGGAGGAGGTGGCGGCGTGAAGCGCAACCCCATCAGCCCCTTTCTACCTCCTGATCTGGCCCGGGCCCTGGACCTCTCCGAGGTAGGGGGCGGGCGCCTCCTCCCCCTCGAGGCCCTCTCCCCCCGTCCCCAGCCCCGGCGCCGCTTCGAGGAAGCCTCCCTGAAGGCCCTGGCGGAGTCCGTCCGGGCGCACGGGGTTCTGGAGCCCCTCCTGGTGCGGCCCTTGGGGGACGGGAAGTACGCCATCGTGGCCGGGGAGAGGCGGTACCGGGCCGCGAGGATGGCGGGGCTTTCCGAGGTCCCGGTGCGGGTGGTGGAGCTCTCCGAAAAGGAGGCGAAGCTTTTCGCCCTGGTGGAGAACCTTCAGCGGGAGGACCTGAACCCCTACGAGGAGACCCTGGGGGTCCTGGACCTCCTGTCGGAAGACTTGGGGAGGCCCGTGGAGGAGGTGGTGGCCCTGCTCCACCGGATGCGGGACGAGGCGAGGAGGAAAGTTCCCCAAAACGTTTTGGGGAGCCTCGAGGCCCGGAGGGTGGAGGAGGTCTTCCGGGCCCTGGGCCGCATGGGTTGGGAGTCCTTCGTCCAGGCCCGCCTCCCCCTCCTCAACCTCCCCGAGAACCTCAAGGCGGCCCTGGAGGAGGGGTCCATCCCCTACACCGCCGCCCTGGAGCTCAAGAAGGTGAAGGACGAGTCCTCGCGGAAGGCCCTCCTGGAGGAGGCGAGGGCGGGCCTCTCCCTGCGGGACCTGAAGGCCCGGGTGCGGGAGCTTTTGCAGAAGGAGAAGGCCCCCAAGCCCTGGCACCGGGAGGTGGGGGAGAGGCTCTTGCGGCTGGACCTCGAGGCCCTGCTCCCTGAAAAGCGGGCCAGGGTAGAAGCGCTCTTAGCGGAGCTCAAGGAACTGCTTGGTTAGGTGCGGTTTTTCTCTAGGAGGCGGGGGCGAAGGTGGAGGCGCAAGGTCAGCTGAGCCAAGGTCTGGTGGAGGAAGTGAGGAGCCAACTCAAGGAGGGTCCTGAGCAGGAGCAGGTGGTGGGCCCCTTAGTGCAGTATCTCCTTACCAAAGGCTATAAACTTGAGCAGATCCGCTTCGGCAAGAGGGAGTGGCGGGTGCCCAAGAGCCCCTCGGAGGCCCACAAGCGGGAGAAGGGGAGAAGCTATGAGGGTTTCCCCGTTGACATCGCTATCTTTGACACCTCTACGGAGGATCCTTCTCTTCCTCGCATCGTTATTGAGACCAAACAACCCAAGGAGGAAGCCGGGATCTCTCAACTGCAGGCTTACATGTCCCTGGAACCTTCTGTAGAGCTTGGAATCTGGACCAACTCCGCTGACCCTTCCGCTCCCGCCCTTTTCCTCTACCGTGGAGAGGCGCATCCTAGGCGCAAGCTGGTCAAGGACATCCCCTCTCCCGGGGACCCGATAGTGCCTGACCGCGTACCTCTTCGGTACAAGGACTTGACCGTTCCTAGCCAGGACGTCTTGAGAAAACTCTTCTCCGACCTCATGGACCGCTTGGCCTCCGAAGACGCTAACGTGGTCCGTCCTGATGACCGCCTGAGCGAGCTTTGCAACCTCATCCTTTTGAAGCTGGATGGCGACAGGAGAGCCAAGGCCGAAGGAGAGGAGGCGGAGGTGCGCTGGCGGGCCCTCTCCACTCCCGAGGACACCGCGCGGATGATCCGGGAGTGGTTCCGCAACTTTACCCGGGTCTACCCCGAGCTCTTCACCAGCGAGGAGGAGCGGACGCTGAGGCTGACGGACCGTTCTATCCACCTGGTGGTGGAGGCTTTGGAGGGGTACCGCCTCATCGAGGCGGGAAGCGAGGCGGTGGCCCAGGCCTTCCAGGTGCTCCGGACGGAGGCCCTGCGCTCGGCGGACGGCCAGTTCTTCACCCCCCAGTCGGTCATCAAAGCGGGCGTGGTCCTTACGGAGGTGGAGTGGGACGACTTGGTGATCGATCCAGCTTGCGGTACTGGGGGCTTTTTGATCGAGGCCTTCTTCAACCTGGTGGAGAAAGCGAAGGGAGACCCCACTCAAGCGGTCCGCTGGGCCCAGACCCACCTCTACGGGGTGGACAAGGACCACGTGGCCGTCAAGTTGGCCAAGGCGGTCATGCAGATCGGTGGGGACGGCTCGGCCCATATCTTCCGGGGAGACTCCATCAGGAGGCACGAGTGGCCCAAGAGCTTTCCTCACCTGCAGTCCGAACTGCAGGAGGGGCGCTTTGACCTGGTGCTCACCAACCCTCCCTTCGGTAAGGACCTGGTAGTAAGCAGAGAAGACCTCGCCCAAAGCGGCTTTTCTATCCACCTGGCGGATGGGGGCTCTATGAAGAAGGTTCCCATAGGCCTGGTCTTCCTGGAGCTCGCCTACTGGCTCCTAAAGCCTGGAGGGCGTGTGGGGATCGTTCTTCCCGAAACCTACTTCTTCAGCCGCTCCTACCGCTGGGTGATGGACTGGCTCCGCCCCCGCCTTCGCCCCCTGGTGGTGGCCAATATCCCTATGGAGGCCTTTCAGCAATATGCCAGGGCTAAGACTAGCTTTTTCGTCTTTGAGAAGCTCGCAAGCGAGCCCGACCTCGAGGCCCCTGTCCTCTTCCTCAACCCCCACACCTGTGGCATAGGCCCTGACGGGAAGGACATCCCCGACAACGAGCTCTGGGAGCACGTGCTCTTGAGCAAGAAAGGCGAGCTTCCCCCTGGAGCCGTTCAGGTGAGGCTTGGGGAGGTGTATCGGCGAGGGGTGCTCGTCCCCCGCTACTACGACCCCAGGTACGAAGAGCCCCTAAACCGCCTTCTGGAGGAAAAGGGCCTCGAGGGGGTGAGCCTGGGAGAGCTGGTGGAGAGAGGCTTCCTGGAGTACCGCTTCGGCCACGGTAGCCCGGATCGCCTGAACCGTAGGGGCGAGGTCCCCTACATCAAGGTGAGCGACCTCCGGGCTGGAAGGGTGAACGTCAACCCCACCAACCTGGTCCCGAGGGAGGTGGCGAGGAGGCTCTGGAGAGGGGAGGAGAGCGGGCTTCGGGCTTGGGATCTCCTCACTCCCATCCGGGCGAGTAGCAATATTGGGGAGTTTGCCGTCCTGCTCCCTGGCGAGGAGGAGCGGGTGCTAACCAAGGAGGTGCTCGTCCTGAGGAGCACGGAGGAGGGCGAAAGGGAGGGGTACACGCCTTTCTACCTCTTCTGGGCTCTCTCTTTGAGGGCGGTCAGGGAAAGCTGGCGGCGGGTCACTCTGATGCAGACGAACCGGGAGGACGTAGGAGACTACTGGAAAGAGGTGAGGATCCCGAAACCGAAGAGCCCCAGCTGGGCGGAAGAGGTGAGCCGCCCCGTTCGGGAATACCTTGAGGGTCTGGTCCAGGCCCAAAGGGGCCTCCTGGGTCTGAGGGCCCAGGAGGAGGAGGGGTTCACCTTTGTTCCTTTCTTGAGGCCACCAAGCGTCGGGGACAAGGAGTCCGAGAACAACCCGGGAGGGAATACCTCCACTTAAGGGGCTGGGGTTGAAAACGGCCTAGAACTCCTCCCCCCACCCCGGCACCACGAGGCTCTTCATCCCGGTCCAGTAGGCCACTTTCTCCCTGGGGTGGCCTTCTTTGAGGAAGCGGCGGATGGCCCGCCAGCGCAAGGGGAGGGCGAGGTCGGCCCGCTTCTTGCCCTCCGCCTTCACCCCGGCGAAGTCCGCGAACTCGGTGAGGATCCACTTGGCCTCCTCCAGGCCAAGGGGCTTCCCCCGGTTCTTCCCCGGGGCGGGCTTGAGGAGGAGGTGGGGGTAGGGGAGGGGCTGGTGGGAGGCGAGGAAGGCCCTCTGGGGGAGCCAGTCGGCGAGGACCTCCCGGGCGAGAGGGGAGAGGGGGACCTCCCGGAGCTTGGTCCCCCGCACCAGTAGGCTCTTCTCCCGCACGTCCTCCTTCCAGAGGTCCGCCACCTCCTTCACCGTGAGGCCCACCTCCCCCAGGAGGACGAGGAGGACCCGGAGGAGGGGACGCCAGTAGGCGAGGGGATAGGCCCCGGCCTTTTCCAGGAGGTCCTGGTAGGCCTCCTCGGGCATGGCCCGGGAGGGGGCGACCACGGGAAGCTCCTGGCGGGAGGGGAGGCGCACGTGGGACGGCATGGGATGCCCGGCCCAGTCCAGGAAGGGGAAGAGGTGCCTGAGGCTTGCCCGGGCCCGCTCCACGGTGCCCCAGGAGAGGGGCCCCCTTTCCCCTCCGGGGAAGCCCTTCTCCTTGGCCTCCAGGAGGAAGGCCTTGGGGTCCTCGGCCTCCAGGTGGGGCCACCGCCGCCCCTTCAAGGCCAGCCAGCGCACGAAGTAGCCCACGTAATGGGGGGCCGCCCGGTCGGGCTTCTTGCGGCGGCGGACCAGGTAGGCCCAGAGGGCTTCCTTCAGGACCTCCTCGTCCCAGCGGGCCAACGCCTCTCCCACCACCCGCTTCCGTTCCTCGGGGTGGTCCCAAACCTCCAGCCCAAGGCTCTCGGCCATCCTTGCCACCATCTTAGCTACAACCCCTCTCCGCCGCCACCCCGTGTGTAGCTAAGACTTTTCCCCCTCCGGCTTTTCCCGTTCTTCACCCTACCCTTCCCACCCTAGCCCTCTTTCCGTGAGGGCTGAGAGCGGGCCTGCTGTGGGTGTGGCAGGAAAAAGTGGGAGCAGGCATTCTGGAGGGTCAGCGCACCAGGAGGCGCACCCCCGTGGCCGGGGGCCTGGCCTCCGCCTCTCCCCGGGGCTCCTCCGGGTCCAGGGCCCCGTCCCCGTCCCGGTCCAGGAAGGCGAGGAGGCGGTAGGTTCCGGGGGAGAGGCCCTCAAGCCGGAAAGGCCCCCCGTCCGGGGGCAGGACGAGGCTCCGGCAAGACCCCTCCCCGGAACAGGCGGAGAGGACCACCCGGGCGGGAAGGGCCTCCACCTGGACCTCCGCCGTGGCCCAGGCCCCGCCCCCTTCCAGGCGCACCCGGTAGGCCCCGGGGGCCGTCCCCGTGGGCGCCCGCACCCGGAGGTGGGCCGTGCCCTGGGCGGGGTTCGGGGCGAGGTAGGCGGCAAGCCCCCCTTCCGCCGCCACCCGCACGGGGACCGGGTAGG
>NZ_LHCI01000098.1 GCF_001280255.1 Thermus aquaticus
ACACAAACCGTAGTGGAACTCGAACCATCAGGCTTTGTTTCGTGCTTGACTTCAGCACTACATCCACGCGAAATTAGAAGACCGACAATAGCAGCCCCAGCAAGCACAGCTGGCAATATAGCGCCATGTGTTTCTGCGAGTTCATCAGCTGTAATTTCCTGTAATGAAACGTTCCTACCCTGACTGTGCAGGGCGTAGGAGACCAAGTACCCCTGAGCCAGGGATTGGGCAGGTAAGACCGCCACCAGGGCCAGGGCCATCAGGACCATGAGCACCTTGCGCATCCTTTACCTCCTCGCTGTAGGGAGTGTCCCTACACCTCAAGGGTACCATGCCCCCCCCCCCCCCTTGCTGTCAAGGTTCTGTAATCGGTCAATACATCCCTTCGTGTGCTACTTGATCTGTCCCCCCAGGGTGTGAAAAAAGAGGGGGTGCTATGCCACAAGACCGTGAGCACCCCCTCTACCATCTTGACGCAGAGACCCTCATCGTGGCTACCTACATTT
>NZ_LHCI01000099.1 GCF_001280255.1 Thermus aquaticus
CCCGCCGGTAGACCGCCCCGGGGAAGCCCACCCGGGGGATGAAGGCGTAGGCCCGCTCCAGGGCCTCCTTCAGGTCCTTCCCCAGGCCCACCACGTTTAGGACCCGCCCCCCGGCGCTCACGAGCCTGCCCCCTTCCCGCCGGGTCCCGGCGTGGAAGACCAAGACCCCTTCCGGGGGCTCGGGGAGGTGGAGGGGGATCCCCTTCCTGGGGTTTTCCGGGTAGCCGGGGGCGGCCAGGACCACGCAGGCGGCGGCCCCCTCCCGCCAGGAAAGCCGGGTGCCCTGAAGCCTCCCCTCGGCCACCTTCAGGGCCAGCTCCACCAGGTCGCTTTGGAGAAGGGGCAAGACGGCCTGGGCCTCGGGGTCGCCGAAGCGGGCGTTGAACTCCAGCACCTTGGGGCCTTCCCGGGTGAGCATGAGGC
>NZ_LHCI01000100.1 GCF_001280255.1 Thermus aquaticus
AATAAGACGAACTGCAAGGACTACGTCTCTCCCGTCCCAGCCATCATAGGTGATAATGGTTGCACCATCAGATACATTAATAACGATACTGACGTAGAGATTACGGCTACTTACCAGGGGGGCACCAAGGCCCAGGTCGTTTACAAAGACGGACAGCTAACCCTGGGCAACTCATCCACGAACAACAACAACAACAACAACAACAACAACAACCCGTAAGGACCTGACCGCCTAAGGGTAGCTGGGCCCGGGTTTCCCCCGGGCCCCAAAAACATAACCCAGTCGCTACCCCAGCATTTTCTGAGCCACGAAGCTGAGGTTATGGGCGGGGCAGGCCGGGCTACACTCTAGGCGTGGGCGCGGCCAAGGCGG
>NZ_LHCI01000101.1 GCF_001280255.1 Thermus aquaticus
GCGTGGTGGCCGACTACCTCCTGGACAAGGACCCCATCTTCGCCAGCCTCAACCTGGAGGGCCCGGAGTGGGACCTCTACCTGGAGCTCTACCGGGAACTGGCCCCAAAGGTGCCCCCGCCCGACCTCACGGTCTACCTGAGGGCCCCGGTCCCCGTCCTCCTAGACAGGATCGCCCGGCGGGGCCGCCCCTTTGAGCGGGGCATGGACCCCGCCTACCTGGAGGCCCTCTCCGAGGCCTACGAGCGCCAATTCGCCCGCTACCCCCACCCCCTTCTGGTCCTCGAGGCCGACGCCCTGGACTTCAGCCCCACCCGCCCCCACCGGGAGGCGGTGGTGGCCCTGGTCAGGGAGCACCTGGCCCA
>NZ_LHCI01000102.1 GCF_001280255.1 Thermus aquaticus
CTCAAGGAAGGGCGCCACGGGCTGGACCTCAAGGCGGCCAACGCCGAGCTCCGCTTCCTCCCCGGCTCGGACCTCCTTTTGGAGGTAGAGGCCCGGCTTTCCTCGCTGGAGGTAGAGGGCGCCTGGACCCGGGCGCCGGGCGGGTACCGGCTTGGGGAAGGGCGGGCGGTCCTTAGGGTGAGGGCTTTCGCCAGCAACCTGGAAGTGGAGGCCTAGCATGGAAGAGAAAAGGCGCGTGCTGGAGATGTTGCAGGCGGGAAGCATCGGGGTAGAGGAGGCCATGGACCTCCTTTCGGCCCT
>NZ_LHCI01000103.1 GCF_001280255.1 Thermus aquaticus
GCCGGAAGAGCCCAAAGCCGTTCGGCTTCCCCCGGTACAGGGCCACCACGCCGTAGGCGAAGGCCCGCACATGGTCAAACAGGGTGCAGTTGCGCCCGTAGGTGGCCGTGTCCAGGTAGGCCAGGGCCCGCCTCCTTGGGGTGAGTTCCCTAAGCTCCTCCAGGAGGCCGGGGAGGTCCCAGAGCTTCCCGCCCCCGATGAGGTAGGGGTGGGCCAGGGGGTTCCGCCCCAGGAGGCCGTTGTAGGCCGGGTCCGCCCCAAAGTAAGCCCGAAGGAGGGCATCTACCTCCCGCACCAGGGCGAAGGGGTTGGCCTGCCCCTCGTGGGCCTTGGGGGAGGAAAGCCAGATAGGGGGCTCCAGCTCGTAGACGATGTGGGCCTTCCAGGGGGCCCGGGGGTTGGGGATGGTGAGGGTGGGCGGGATGCGGTCCATCGCGTCCCACCAGGTGGGCTCGTCCAGGTCCAGGACGATGCGGAAAATCGCGTGGGGGTAGCGGCCAACCTGGATGTAGAGGTGCTCGAGGGCCTTCTCCTTCCTCCGCGGCCGCATCCCCTGCCGGGGGTCGTCCGTGGCGTAGGGGTAGCGGGGAAGGCGCTCCCGGAAGGCCGCGAGGTAGGGCTCCTGGAAAAGAATCCGGGCTAGTTCACGCTTGCTAAGGTTTTCCCCTTGGAGAAGGGAGATTTTGGCCTCTGTGTGCTCCACGCTTGCCTCCTCCCGCCCCCTCGGGGTAGGATGGAGGCCTCAGTGGGCCAAGCTGAGGCTCTCCGGGTCCCACCCGGGGGGCGTGCCATTTTCATGGGAGGGATTTTACCCCCAAAACCTCCACCAGGGCCGCCTCTTCGGGGGCTCCAGGGCCCTGAGGGCCTCCCTCAGGCGGGCGTTCTCCTCCTTGAGGGCCCGCACCTCCCCCTCCAAGGCCTCCATCCTGGCCACCACCTCCCGGAGGAGGGCCAGGGCCTCTTCCTCGGGGCGGGCGGTGGCCACCAGGGGGGCCTCCCCCTCCACCCGGAGGAGGGCCTCCTCCAGGGGCAGGCCCTCCCTATGGGCCAGCTCCCGGGCCGCCTTCAGCCGGGCCAGGGCGGGGCGGGGCCACAGCCTTCCCCCTCCCGGGGCACGGGGGAGGGGGCCGAAGACCTTCTCCCAGGCCTGGGCGTAGCGCCTCAGCGTGGCCGGGCTGACCCCCAGGGCCTCCGCAGCCAGGGCGGGGAAGAGGAGTTCCTCGGGTTGTCCCATGACCTGAGGCTAGCACGCCCTGAGCGCTCATCGCTAAAGAGGGCGCTCAAGATAAGCGCCTGGCGTTTACCAGGGCGCTGAGCGGTGAGCGGGGGAGCGCTCACCCTGGGGGCAAGGCCCCCGTGCCGGCCCGTGGCGCCCGCCCGAGAAGGGGGCCGGAAACGAAGAAAGCCGGCTCAGCGGTAAACGTCCCGCCGATGGCCCACCCGGACCACCAAGACGGTGGCCTCCCGATCCCGGATGTGGCAGATCAGGCGATAGTCCCCCACCCGGTACTTCCAAAACCTGCCCAGCTCCGGCCCTCGCAAGGGCTCCCCGAGG
>NZ_LHCI01000104.1:0-906 GCF_001280255.1 Thermus aquaticus
GGCGGGGTGGCCGAAAGCCACCCCCCGGCCTCCACGGGCACGGGGTTGTCGGGGGAGGGCCGCCACACCCTGGTCCCCTGAAGGGGGGACACGGCGGAAAGGCGCTCCCGCTCTTCGGCGAGGAGGGCCTCGAGGTCCTGGAGTTCGCGCTCCAGGCGGGCCGCCTCCCGCTCCAGCTCCGTCTTAGCTACAAGCTCCTCCATCGTAGCCCCCCTTTGTAGCTAAGAACGCGGGGGCTCCAGGCCCCCCCGGCCCTACCGGGCCCAGACCTTCCAGTAGGCCTCCTTCCTGCCGTACACCCAGGCCCGGTGGATCCCAGGGTCCTCGGGCTCGTAGTAGACCAGGTTCCATCCCGGGGAGAGCTCCAGGTCGTACTGGGCGGCCCGGGGGAGGTAGGGGCACTCCTGGAGCCCCCCCTTGACCACGGCCTCCTCCACGTGGACCAGGTACCAGAGGTAGTCGGGCACCCGGTAGGGGAGGGCCTTGGGGTAGAGGAGAAGCTGGGCCTGGCTCCCGTCCGCCCGGTAGAGCCCGCCCCGGGGAGAGGGGGCGGTCGGGCTCAGGTCCACGTAGAAGGCCCCACCCCCCAGGCAGAGGAGGTCGTAGGGGTCCGGCTCCCGGGGGCTCTGGGTCCTGAGGGGAAGGTAGACCCTCCCCCCCACCACGGGGGCCTCCGCCTCCAGGACCCGAAGCCGCCCCTCAAAGGGGGTGCCGTCCCCATACCGGATGGTCATGCGTAGCTCGTCCGCGTTCAGGAGCTGGAAGCCCCCCTCCTCCCCGCTCCCAGGGAGGCCCTGGAGGTTGCAGGCGGCGAGCCCCAAGGCCAGAAGGAGAAGCGCCTTTCTCATGCCCACATCCTCCTCCTCCCGGCTCACGCCCGCTCACAGCCGGGGCTCCAGGGCAAAG
>NZ_LHCI01000104.1:5575-15479 GCF_001280255.1 Thermus aquaticus
CGCGGAAGAGAAACCCACAAAAATCGCGACTTGACCGGAGGCGCTGGGGCAAAGGACTCAAGACATCATACGAAGTCCTCCTGCTTCCTTCCTCTAAGCAGAGGGAGCTAGAGCCTCGGCCTTTCCGATAGGCGCTCGGCCAGGCGTGTACTTTTACTTAAGGGAAGGCTTCGGAAGGATTTCTTATCACACGGGAGGCAGGGTAAAAGTGCCTAAGTTTAGGAGGCTGGATCACGGCATCAGACCTTGCCCGTGTAAGGGGTATTGGGAGCTATTCGGCCGGAAATAACAACTCACCCTGCCTAGGCAGAGCAGCCTTTTGCGGAAGGTTCGCCAAAAAATCTTCTATTCTATAGAACCCCTCTTCACCCGGGGGAATAGAGCGCACCCATCCCTCGCGAATAAGCGCTTGATTTCCTTCTGTTGGCAGATTCAGCACAAAAACTGGTCTACCCAAGCGCCTGGCCTCTTCAGCTGCTGCCCAGGTTCCGCTCTTTGTGCGCTTAGGGCCTTTCTTACCCTCCTTTAAGGTTTCTTTAAGCCCGGTCTGCACCACCAAAACAACATCCGCAAGTCCCACTACAAGGCGGTTGCGCCACATGGCATATTGGGCTCTCCAAGGGGCGTACGGCTCCAGCGCCGAAAGCACTAAAAGTTGCTCCTCCAAATAAGGGCTCAAGTCTCTTAGCCTCGCTCTAGCCTCCTTGGAAATTAGGCCAAAAGGAACTACGGCCACAGCTTTCCCAGTTTCTAAAGCGCCTTGGGTAGCTAAGAGATCCACGCCCTTTGCCAGACCCGAAACCACCACATACCCTTTACTGGCGAAGTGGCGCCCTGCTTTTCGAGCCCAAGAGAGTGCATCCTCTGTTGCATGCCGAGAACCTATTATGGCGATAGTTCGTTGGGAGTTCGCTAACTGTGCATCACCTATGTAATACAGCTTGGGGGGCGCCTTAAGGGATAGGAGCCGCTGGGGGTAGAGAGAATCCCCGGGGACTAGCTGGGGAAGGGATTCTGAATGCATGGTTCGATGTTACCGCACCTAATCCTTCAACCCATCACGTGCCCTGGAAATCTGCCTCACGGCCACGAGCAAGTGGCGCCCGCTTCCGGGTAGCCGTGAAGGTCACGGGGTGAATATGTCGCACGCCGTTTTCTTGCAAGCGGGAAATGGCTGCACTCATTGTGGCGCCAGTGTCCAATAAGTCATCCAAAAGCAGGATGCGCCTGGGAAGTAGCCCTTTTTCTGTCACCTGCATCCGCTCATATATTTTCTCGAAACGTTTCTCCGACGGGGCGCGCTTCATGGAAGGACCTCCAGTCTGGTCTAAAATGCGCAACACTGGCAGGCCTAATACTTGACCCAAAGCCTCTGCTAACAGATAAACGGGTTGAAAGGGACGATTTTTACTTGGGGGTATGGGCACAATGGCTTCCAAAGTAGCAAGATGTACGGCTGCTATGTGGCTCTTGTGCTTCAGGTAGAAAGCCATTGAAGAGGCCGCTAGCTGCGCAAGATTCTTTTTTTCTTTTTCATGCCAGCCTTGGAGCTTGTATTTTAGCTTATAAGTGATCTCCGCAATAGGTGCTCTTATGTAAGTTCCAGGACCACCTTCGGTGTGTATATCTAGCGCAAACACATTGATCTGCCCACGCTGAAAGCGCCGAGGGCGGCAGGCAACGGGAGGAAACTCTCCATCTGAAAGGAGAACCCTCCGAGCTTCACCCAAGTCCAGTTTTTTTTGATCCTCGTAGGTTTCCACCCTGATCACATCCGGATGGGGTTCAAGTGGCCAGCGGCGTAGCCGTTTAAACTCGGGCGAGTCAAAGTTGTCCAGGGTCAAACGTTTGCTCCTGCCATCCGAAAAGACAAAAACGGTACCTAAGGGCCACTCTTTCATGCAACTTACTCTAGGTGCTCCGCCGGGCCAGGTGCGTGATCTCTGCCACACGAAACCTGGGTTAAAGCTAAACTAACCCAAATTACTACCCATTCCTGGGCCTGAAAAGGAAGAAAGCGCCAGATCCTACTCCTGAAGGTCTTTGTCCACCCGGCTCATGAGCATGATGGGTGGGGTGGGCAGGCCTTTCTGGCGGGGACGGACCTCTCCTTGTGGCCACGGGCGCGGAGGCTTTTTGCGGACTCGGGGTACCGGGGTCTGGAGGAAACGGCTTCTTCCCTGGGTTTGGAGCTGGAGAAGGACCTTTGCCTGGCTGGGGCGGAACCGGCGTCTTGCCAAGGACTATGAGGAGAACCCTGGGGTAAGCGAGGCCTGGGTCTATCTGGGCACGCTACGATTGCTGGTGAAGCGGTTAGCCAAGGCCGCGTAACTGCCCGCGGAGGACTTTTACGACAGCCTCTTATCGGGGATCTTCAGCACCGCGTAAGTCCGGCGTGAACTCCACCTCGTCCAGGTCAAACGGCCTCGAGGCCCTTTCCAAAACCTTCGCCAGCACGCTTCCTTCCATGCCTTCACCTCCGCTTTCCCTATGGGCGTTAGCCCCCCTCTACTCCAACACCACCACCACTTCGCTCCCCCTCCGGAGGACCTCCACCCTCCGGGCCTTACCTCCGGCCCTCAGGTAGGCCTCGGCCAGGGGGTCCGCCACCAACTCCTCCACCGCCCTCTGCAGGTCCCGGGCCCCGAAGCGGGTGTCCACCCGCCCCAGGATGAGGGGCACCACCCCCTCGTCCACCCGCGCCTCCCTCACCCCGGCCCGCCGGGCCCAGCCCTCCACGTAGTCCCGCACCACCTTGGCCGCTAACCTCTCCAAGGCCTCCCCGGAGAAGGGCTTGAAGGCGGCGATCACGTCCAGGCGGTTCACCCACTCGGGCCGGAGGCCCTTTTGGACCAGGCGCTCCCGGAGGTTCTCCCCCAGGCCCCCGCCGTAGAAGGCCTCCTCGGCCATGAGGTTGCTGGTGAAGAGGAGGATGACCTCCGGGGCCACGACCACCAGGCTCCGGGAAAGCTCCTGGAAGCGCCCCTCGTCCAGGAGCTGGATGAGGGGGTCGAAGACCCGGGGGTGGGCCTTCTCCATCTCATCAAAGAGGAACACCCCTCGAGGGTGGGCCACCAGGTCCCGGTAGAGCTTGCCCGGCTCCTCCGAGCCGATGTAGCCCGGGGGGCTCCCCACCAGGCCGGCCACGGTGTGGTCCTGGCCGTACTGGTTCATGTCGTAGCGCACCAGGGGCCTGCCCGTGGCCTCGGCCAGGGCCTTGGCAAACTCTGTCTTGCCGGTGCCCGTGGGGCCCAGGAGGAGGGCGCTGAAGGGCTTTCCGGGCCGGGTGAGCCCCGCCGCCTTCCGCTTGAGCCCGCGGAAGACGGCCCCTATGGCCTCGTCCTGGCCCACCACCCGGGCCTTCACCCGGGCCTCCACCTCTTCCAGGGGCGGGTCCTTGGCCTCTTCCACCGGGCGGCTCACCTCCACCCGCTCCCCCGCCCCGCCCAAGGCCAGGACCCTCCGCCGAAAGAGCCTGGCCAAGAGGACCTCGGTCGCCTCGCTCCAGTACCCGGCGGTGGGGAAGGCCATGAAGAGGAGGAGCAGGTACTGGGGTCCCACCAGCCCCTCCCGGAAGTAGAAGTAGGGGATCAAGGCCAGGGCCACCAAGAGCACGCCCAGGCTCAGCCCCCTGGCCACCTCCGACGCCCTCCGGGGCCAGGAGCGGCGGGTGTAGGGGTAGGCCACCGCCCCCCAGAAGTAGAGGGCGGCGAGGACATTTCCGAAGGACCACCCCTCCTTGACCCCCAGGTAGGTCGCGCTGAGGGCTAGGAGGAGGTTCACCGCTGTTACGACTCCCATAGCGCCAAGTTAATGGGCGGGGTTCCTCAAGGGCAACCCCGCCCCCCTTTACCAGAAGGGGAGGTCCTTCTCCCGCCGGGCCCCCACCACCACCTTCTTGGCGAAGATGGAGGGGGAGTAGACGGTCTGGCCGTCCTTCTCCCACTTCTCCAGCCTGTACTCCCCCTGCACATAGATAGGGGTCCCCTTGCGGAGGAGGTCGGCGATCTCCTCGTCCAGGGCCCAGGCCTTGACCTGGACCCAGGCGGTCCGCTCCTCGCCCTTGCGCACCGCCACCCGGAAGAGCGTGATGGAGACCACGTCCTCCCCGTCCTCGCCCTGGATGGGGATGTACTTCACCAGGGCGTCCCCGCCCAGGTATCCCTGGAGTTCCACCTGGTTGATGGCCCCGTCCAGGTAGGGTCCTTGGGGGTTCTCGGAGACGGAGTGGGCGAGGGGAATCGCCCAGGTAACCCCAAGCTCGAAGGTCTCCTTGCCCTCCTGGGTCTTGCGGGCCAGGAGGCCGTCGTAGAAGAGGTAGGGCTTGCCCTCCTCCACGGCCTCCATGCATGAGCCCCCAGGCGGCCTTGGTTCCCCTAGGCACACCCTATGGGGCCTACCACTTCGGCTACGTGGTGTCCCCCATCCTCAAAGACGCTGCTTCTGGGCTTTATATGCTCATGCCGGGGGTAGCTGAAGGTGATGGTTCGCCTTTGCTGGCCTTCTTGCACACTCCTCACAGAAAGCCCACCCCCTTGGCCCTGGTCCTTTTAGGGCTTAGAAGGGAGTCGGTGCTGGTTAAATAGGAACTGGGGGCCTTTCGGGGCCCTCAGGTGAGCGTCAATGCGGCCCAGGCCTCGCTCCCTAGCCGGCGAGAACGGTAGTCCGGACTTCCTGCTTCCTAAACCTTCCCTCTTTCAGGTCCCTGGCGATCTGCCCCAGAAAAGCGCCCAGGATAAGGCCGAAGTTCATCACCAGAGTGAGGTTCACCAGGTCTGCCAGGAAGTTAGCTGCGCACACCTCCACTTACCTCCTTTCTGCCCTAAGGATACCAGGACATCTCCCTACAATAGTAGCGTGGACGGAAGGGCCCACGAGCGGCTGACCCTCTTTCACCTGGCCTGGACCGGGCTGGCGCTTTCGGCCCTCATGCCTGACCACGCCCCTCAGGTCTCCTTGCTCTACATGGCGGGCGGGGCGGTGGGGACTCTCTACCTCTCCCCCGACATCGATCTTCCCGACTCTCGCGCTTCCAAGCGGTGGGGCTTTCTCTCCCTTCTTTGGGAACCCTACCGCGCCCTCCACCCTCACCGAGGGGCCTCCCACTCCTGGGTGTACGGCCCTCTGTCCCGCCTCCTCTACCTCCTCTTCCCCCCCTTTGTCCTCCTCCTGGTGCTAGGGGTAGACCCAGCGCCCCTCCTCGCTCCCCTCCTTGACCTGAAGGTGAGCGTTCCCGTCCTCGCTGGCTACCTCTTTTCCCAGTGGGCCCACCTGGTCCAGGACGGCGTGGAGTTCCGGGTGTTCTAGAAGGGAAAAGCGCCCTCCCCCTTCCTCGCCTTCCGGCGGTCGGGGCCCGTTACCCTAACCTCCCAATCCACCCGGGAGAGGGCGGCCTCGCCGTCTTACCCAGAAAGGGGGCGGTCCTGGGTAAGACGCTCCTGACCGCCCGCCTCCAGGGCCCGGAGTAGCCCCTCGAGGGCCCCCATCTCCCCCCTGAGCCTCGCCTCCCACCGCGCGAGGGCCGCTTCGGGGGAGAGGAGAGGGCTCGTGGGCAAGCCCCCTCCTGGGAAGGCCAGGTAGAGGCTCCTGCCCATCACCTGAAACCAGAAGGGACCGAGGACCTTCCGTACCTCCAGTAGGGCCTGGCCTAGGGGCGTGTCCTCGCCGATGGGCTCCCAATACCCCCAGGCCCGGAAGCGCCGGGCGAGTTCTCCCTCCAGGGCCACCTCGGGGCCAGCTTCCCTCGTGGCCACCCTCCAGGCGGCGAACAGGTAGAGGTAGAGGGCGGGGAAGGCCAAGAGGAGGAGGGGGCTCGTCCCAGGCTTCAGGACGGGGAGGCCCGAGAAGTGCCGGGCGAGGAGGGCGAGGAGGATCCCAGAAAGCATTAGGAGCGCCAAGAGGAAGGGCCAGCGCTCCCTGGGATAGGTGGGCCACCCTCTGGGGGCCAGGTGGAGAAAGGGGAAGGACTGGGGAAGCTCCACCTCGTAGAGGACCCCGGTGAAGCGGTAGCCCACGGCCCCGAAGCGCCTGGCCCCGTAGACCTGCACCTCAAAGCGGCGGAAGGGGCGGCCCAGGACCTCGCCCCGGTACTCTCCGTAGGCTTTGGGTTCCCCTTCGGGGAGAAGGGGAACGGCGGGGAGTTCTGGCTTTGGGGAGAAGACCAGGCCCAACCTCTTCGCCGCTTCCTCTTCCAGGACCCGCCTCGCTTCTTGGGCCCTCATCCCCGCCTCCCGAAGGGCCAACTCGGAGGCAAGGGAATCTCGTCCCCGTGCTCATAGGCGGTCTCCAACCAAAGCCTCCGGGCTTCCTCCAGGTTGGCCAGGGCCTCTTCCGGGGTCTCCCCCACGGCCACGCACCCCTTCAGGTCCGGGTGAAGGGCGGTGTACCCCCCTTCCGGCTCCGCCACCAAGAGCGCCGGGTACTCTAGGCCTAGATAGTGCTCCAAAGGCTTCCGCATCTTTCGCCTATCCCCGTGGGCCGTTAGGCCCCCTTGTCCCCAGAACCTCGCCTTGCCCCCTCTCGCCCCTATAGTAGGGGCGGATTCAGGCCCCCCGTCTTACCCAGAAAGGCCAGACCTGGGTAAGACGGGGAGGCTTCCCTTGGCATAACTGAGGGGACTCGAACCCCCAACCTCCGGTTTTGGAGACAGGCGCTCTACCGATTGAGCTACGGGTATACGCGTGCCGGGGGCGGGCCTTCCCACCCCCGGTCAAGGTCCCCGCTAAAGGCCCCTGGGGAGCCAGTCGGGCGCCTCTCCCTCGGCTACTAGGAGGAAGTCGCCGTTACCCAAGCTGGTGAGCCGCCAAGGCCCGTCCTTGTAGCCCCCGATGCCGGGGTCGGCGTTGGAGTCCAGGAAGAGCCCCTCGCCATCGGCGGCGATCACGTCCATCCCGTCCTCGTCCAAGACCATCTTGACGGGCATGCCACGGGAAAGGAAAGCCGCCAGCACCTTTGCCTGTAGTCCGGTGAGGTTCATCTGCCCTCCTTTCCTTTGGGGTAGGGCCAAAGGGGGCCGTCTTAGCTACACGCCCTCTTGGCTTATGGGCCCTTGTAGCTAAGACGGCCCCACCTCCCCTACCCCGCCTTCCGCCTGGCCGCCTCCCCGTCCGGGGTGAGCCGGATCACCTCGGGCAGGGGCTTACCCTGGGCCACCGCCTCGGGCAGGCCCTTCAGGCGCTCCAGGACCTTCTGGGGGATGTACCGGTGCTCCCCCTCGATGACCACCCGGGGGTAGGTGTAGAGCTCCCGGCCGATGCCCCAGGCCACCGCCGCCCGCTTCAGGGCCCCGGAGATGCCCCCCTTGAAGGGCTCCAGGTCGGTGGCCCCAGAGCCGTCCTGCTTCTCCACCCACTCCCCGGTGTCGGGGTTCTTCACGGCGATGCTGGCAATCACCCCGTGCTCCTCCCCCACTTGGGCGGGGGTGTAGCGCACCTGCCACCCGAAAGGCCCGAAGGCCTCGTCCAGGCGGGCCATCACCGCCCGGGCGTCGATGAAGGGGGCGATGGTGGTCTGCCCGTTCTTGCTGGCGATGATCTTCCAATAAGAGGCTGTCGTAAAAGTCCTCCGCGGGCAGTTACGCGGCCTTGGCTAACCGCTTCACCAGCAATCGTAGCGTGCCCAGATAGACCCAGGCCTCGCTTACCCCAGGGTTCTCCTCATAGTCCTTGGCAAGACGCCGGTTCCGCCCCAGCCAGGCAAAGGTCCTTCTCCAGCTCCAAACCCAGGGAAGAAGCCGTTTCCTCCAGACCCCGGTACCCCGAGTCCGCAAAAAGCCTCCGCGCCCGTGGCCACAAGGAGAGGTCCGTCCCCGCCAGAAAGGCCTGCCCACCCCACCCATCATGCTCATGAGCCGGGTGGACAAAGACCTTCAGGAGTAGGATCTGGCGCTTTCTTCCTTTTCAGGCCCAGGAATGGGTAGTAATTTGGGTTAGTTTAGCTTTAACCCAGGTTTCGTGTGGCAGAGATCACGCACCTGGCCCGGCGGAGCACCTAGAGTAAGTTGCATGAAAGAGTGGCCCTTAGGTACCGTTTTTGTCTTTTCGGATGGCAGGAGCAAACGTTTGACCCTGGACAACTTTGACTCGCCCGAGTTTAAACGGCTACGCCGCTGGCCACTTGAACCCCATCCGGATGTGATCAGGGTGGAAACCTACGAGGATCAAAAAAAACTGGACTTGGGTGAAGCTCGGAGGGTTCTCCTTTCAGATGGAGAGTTTCCTCCCGTTGCCTGCCGCCCTCGGCGCTTTCAGCGTGGGCAGATCAATGTGTTTGCGCTAGATATACACACCGAAGGTGGTCCTGGAACTTACATAAGAGCACCTATTGCGGAGATCACTTATAAGCTAAAATACAAGCTCCAAGGCTGGCATGAAAAAGAAAAAAAGAATCTTGCGCAGCTAGCGGCCTCTTCAATGGCTTTCTACCTGAAGCACAAGAGCCACATAGCAGCCGTACATCTTGCTACTTTGGAAGCCATTGTGCCCATACCCCCAAGTAAAAATCGTCCCTTTCAACCCGTTTATCTGTTAGCAGAGGCTTTGGGTCAAGTATTAGGCCTGCCAGTGTTGCGCATTTTAGACCAGACTGGAGGTCCTTCCATGAAGCGCGCCCCGTCGGAGAAACGTTTCGAGAAAATATATGAGCGGATGCAGGTGACAGAAAAAGGGCTACTTCCCAGGCGCATCCTGCTTTTGGATGACTTATTGGACACTGGCGCCACAATGAGTGCAGCCATTTCCCGCTTGCAAGAAAACGGCGTGCGACATATTCACCCCGTGACCTTCACGGCTACCCGGAAGCGGGCGCCACTTGCTCGTGGCCGTGAGGCAGATTTCCAGGGCACGTGATGGGTTGAAGGATTAGGTGCGGTAACATCGAACCATGCATTCAGAATCCCTTCCCCAGCTAGTCCCCGGGGATTCTCTCTACCCCCAGCGGCTCCTATCCCTTAAGGCGCCCCCCAAGCTGTATTACATAGGTGATGCACAGTTAGCGAACTCCCAACGAACTATCGCCATAATAGGTTCTCGGCATGCAACAGAGGATGCACTCTCTTGGGCTCGAAAAGCAGGGCGCCACTTCGCCAGTAAAGGGTATGTGGTGGTTTCGGGTCTGGCAAAGGGCGTGGATCTCTTAGCTACCCAAGGCGCTTTAGAAACTGGGAAAGCTGTGGCCGTAGTTCCTTTTGGCCTAATTTCCAAGGAGGCTAGAGCGAGGCTAAGAGACTTGAGCCCTTATTTGGAGGAGCAACTTTTAGTGCTTTCGGCGCTGGAGCCGTACGCCCCTTGGAGAGCCCAATATGCCATGTGGCGCAACCGCCTTGTAGTGGGACTTGCGGATGTTGTTTTGGTGGTGCAGACCGGGCTTAAAGAAACCTTAAAGGAGGGTAAGAAAGGCCCTAAGCGCACAAAGAGCGGAACCTGGGCAGCAGCTGAAGAGGCCAGGCGCTTGGGTAGACCAGTTTTTGTGCTGAATCTGCCAACAGAAGGAAATCAAGCGCTTATTCGCGAGGGATGGGTGCGCTCTATTCCCCCGGGTGAAGAGGGGTTCTATAGAATAGAAGATTTTTTGGCGAACCTTCCGCAAAAGGCTGCTCTGCCTAGGCAGGGTGAGTTGTTATTTCCGGCCGAATAGCTCCCAATACCCCTTACACGGGCAAGGTCTGATGCCGTGATCCAGCCTCCTAAACTTAGGCACTTTTACCCTGCCTCCCGTGTGATAAGAAATCCTTCCGAAGCCTTCCCTTAAGTAAAAGTACACGCCTGGCCGAGCGCCTATCGGAAAGGCCGAGGCTCTAGCTCCCTCTGCTTAGAGGAAGGAAGCAGGAGGACTTCGTATGATGTCTTGAGTCCTTTGCCCCAGCGCCTCCGGTCAAGTCGCGATTTTTGTGGGTTTCTCTTCCGCG
>NZ_LHCI01000105.1:0-921 GCF_001280255.1 Thermus aquaticus
AACGTAGCGTCCAACCTGGCCACCCCGGGTCGTTACCTGGAAAACCATCGGCGTTGAAAAGCCCGAGGAGGCCCTTTCGCCCCAGCCCCCTATGGCCGAAAGGGGCCAGGTTCACCTTGGCTCCGGGTTCGGCTTTTGTATCCCGTCGCCCACCCCCTTGCCTTCCCCCGGCGGCCGATGCCGAGGGCATGTCGGCCCCCAGGTGGGCCAGGGTGTGGATCCTAATCAGCGGATGTGGGGAGCCAGGTGTAGTGGGGTGTCCAGCCCCAGAGACGAGCGCCGTTCTTCCGTGCTTCCCCTCCCCCCTGGACACCCCCCTGTGGAAACCCGGTGGGGGCGAGAAAAACCGCAGGTGGAGAGGAGGCCGGGAATTTCCAGCGAGGGGAAATAGCGTGTAGGAGGCAGTAGAGGGCGCTGAACCCCCCATATGCAGCCCACAAGGTAGCCCCTCTGGGCCCTGGCGGAGCGGTAGAGGTCTTGCCCCCGTACGCCCTGCCCAGATGTCTCTACGGGGGCAAGACGGGCGCGAGAGGGGCGGAGTTCCCAGGGGACTTGGGCCCGGTAGCATAACCCAAGTTGCTACCTACCCCCTGGGCCAGAGAAAATAGTGGCCGCTATGCCCTCGCGCACCATAGCGGCCTTTTGCATCATAGACGATGCCCTCCAGGGGTAGTGTCGCGTATTTTGTGGGTTAAGCATGGAGGGCGGAATGGACCGAGAGGAGCTCAAGAGGTTGACCAAGGAGGAGAAGGGCCGGCGCATCCGAGAAGGGGTCAAGGCCGTCATCGAGCAGGTGTTGGAAGAAGAGATGACCGAGCACCTGGCTGCGGGTTACCGTGAGCGCACCCCAAGCCGCCGCGGGGAGCGGAACGGCTACTACACCCGGGACCTCATCACGCCGGCGGGCAGGATCGCCCAGCT
>NZ_LHCI01000105.1:941-2061 GCF_001280255.1 Thermus aquaticus
ACTGCCTGCGCCTGGCCCGGGAGGTGGCTCCACCCACCCCCAAGGGCCAGCGGGGCCGCCCCTGGCGCTACGACCACGGCCTTTACCTGGCCCTTCTTCTCTTCCGCGCCTTCTTCCACCTTACCTACCGCAAGACGGAGGCCCTGCTTCAGGACCTCATGGAAGCCCCCTTCCCCTCCCATCAGTCCTTGGCCCGCTACGCGGTGCAGCGCCTGGACCTCAAGCTCCTGGAGGCCCTCCTGGAGAGGCTTTCCCGAGAGCTGGAGGCCCACCTCTCCTCAAGGGATAGCCCTGAGGAAGACCCTGCCCCCCCCTTTACCTGATGGACACCACGGGGTTGGCCTACCGGAGGGAGGACCGGTTTCTCCGCTTCCGTCGGGGAGCGGAGGTGCGGCGGGTCCGGGGGCACGCGCGGCTTCTGGCCCTGGTGCGGTGGGAGAGGGAGAGGAGGTTGCTCCTGCCCTGGGGTGGGGTGGCGGGGAGGGGTTACGCCCCGGACCCCCAGCTTGGGGGGAAGGCCTTGCGGCGGTTTGCCCCTACTGGGGGATGGCTTTTGGCGGACGCGGGGTTTGACGGGAAAGAGGTGTGGGAGGCGCTGAGGGGGGAGGGTCTTCGGCCGGTGATCCGGCTTCGGGGCGGGGGCGAGGCCAGGGAGGAGGCGCGGGTACGGGCGCGGGAGGGGTGGGACCCCGAGGTGTACCGGTTTCGCGGGGTGGTGGAGGGGGTGTTTGGGGGGATGAAGAGGCGGCTGGGCGGGGCCTACCTTTGGGAGCGGAAGCCTTGGACGGCCATGGTGCGGGCGTTTTTGGAGCTCATCGCCTACGGCCTTAGGGTCCTCCTCTCCTTCCTTCCGCCGCCCCCTGGGTATAGGGCCATTTACTAGGCAAGCCCACGAGCAGGGCTTTACCCAAAACTCCTTCCTCGCCCTCCCTTAGCCTGCTTCAAGAGTTCTTGGGTGACTTCATAGTTGAGCAGGCGAACCAGGCCCCTCAGGAGCAGGTACGGACCATCCCTCTCGCTGGGCAGCCCCAGCTTGCCCCCGAGCTGCAAAAGAAACCCCTTGAACGGATCCCCCAACCGCTCAACTTCCCAAAGGAACACCGCCAGCCCCAGCAAAACC
>NZ_LHCI01000105.1:2081-3607 GCF_001280255.1 Thermus aquaticus
GACGATGCCCTCCAGGGGTAGTGTCGCGTATTTTGTGGGTTAAGCATGGAGGGCGGAATGGACCGAGAGGAGCTCAAGAGGTTGACCAAGGAGGAGAAGGGCCGGCGCATCCGAGAAGGGGTCAAGGCCGTCATCGAGCAGGTGTTGGAAGAAGAGATGACCGAGCACCTGGCTGCGGGTTACCGTGAGCGCACCCCAAGCCGCCGCGGGGAGCGGAACGGCTACTACACCCGGGACCTCATCACGCCGGCGGGCAGGATCGCCCAGCTCCGGGTACCCCGGGACCGGGAGGGGACTTTCCTGACCGAGGTCCTTGAGCGGTACAAGCGGATGACCGGGGAGGTAGAAGAGGCGGTGCTGGAGATGTACCTGCAAGGGGTCCCCACCCGCAAGGTAGCGGCCATCACGGAGGGCCTGTCCCGGGTGCGCATCGGTAAGGACGCGGTCTCCAGGGTAGCCCAGCGCCTGGAGAGGAGCTCTCCGCCTGGCGGGGCCGGCCTTTGGAGCTGGCCTACCCCTACCTCTACCTGGACGCGGCCTACTTCAAGGTGAACTGGGGCGGGCGGGTGGTGGACCTGGCCCTTCTGGTGGCGGTGGGGGTGAACGAAGGAGGCTACCGGGGTCACGGGCGCAGCCCGTACATTTTGGTGCTGGTGGTGGAACCGGCGGGCGGGGAGCGGAAGGAGGCCTGGAGGAACCTCCTGAAGGGCCTGGTGGAGCGGGGGCTTCGGGGGGTGAGGCTGGTCATTTCCGACGACCACCCTTCCATCCGCCAAGCGGTGATGGCGGAGCTTCCTGGGGCCAGCTGGCAGCGGTGCGTGGTGCACTTTATGCGGAACGTTTTGGCCCACGTGCCGCAGTCGGAGCGGGGTGTGGTGGCCGAGGAGCTCCAGGAGGTGTTTGTGGCGCGGCGGCGGGGCACGGCGGAATCTCTGGCCCGGGGGTTCGTTGAGCGTTACCGGGACCGGTACCGGCGGGCGGTGGAGGTGTTTGCCCAGGGTTTGGGGGAGGCCCTGACCTACCTGGACTTTCCCAGCGGCCACCAGCGGCACATCAAGAGCACGAATGTCCTGGAGCGGCTTATCCGTGAGGTGAAGCGGCGGACCAGGGTGGTTGGGGTCTTCCCCGGCGAGGGGAGCCTGGTGAATCTGGCCACGGTGGTGATGCTGAGGGCCACGGAGGACTGGGCTTTCCGGCGTTACCTAGACATGGGCCCGCTTTGGGCCGCGGAAGAGAAACCCACAAAAATCGCGACTTGACCCCTCCAGGCGATGGGCCACAAGGACGACCCCCAGACCAAGATTCCCTCCAGCGTCATCCTTACCCTCGCCATACTCGCCGCCATGGAACTCGGTGGCAAGCACAACAAGGCCCTGGCCCTCGCCAAAGACCTGAACCTCTTCACCCAAGTCCCCTCCCCAAGCCGCTTCAACCGCAGGCTCCACGCCCTCTACCCCCTCTTCCTGCCCCTCCTTCACCTCCTCTCCCAGGTCTGGAAGAACCTCCACCAGGCCCAGGCCTACGCC
>NZ_LHCI01000105.1:3627-6628 GCF_001280255.1 Thermus aquaticus
CTTATCGGGGGAAAACGCTCGCAAAACGGCCCGTGAACTCCTGGAGCCTGGCCTCGGCCACCTTGAGCATGTCCATGGATCACCCCCGGTACCAGATACGGGCTGCGCCCGCAAGGGGAGATTTACCACGAAACGGAGATGTGGGTAAAGTCCTGGTATGTGTAAGCGTTTGTGTACGGGGGGCATACCGCTCCTGAAGCATCTTCTCCAACGCCTCCCTCGCCTCCGAGAACCCTTTGAGCCGTAAGATGTTCGCTTCGCGAAGCAGCCTCTCCGCCCACCTCCCTTCTTGCCTCTCCGACTCCAGGTAAAGGAGCTTGTAAACCGCCTCCTCGCTGGGAAACTTGTGGTCGCGCACCTTCGTCCCCCGCCGAATCTCCCGAATGAACCTCTCCATCAGGTTGGTGCTCCGCAAGTACGGCCAAAGCACCTTGGGGTAGCCATAGAAGCGCAAAAAGGCCCCCGAGTCCCCAGCCCACAGGACCACCACCCCCGGGTACCGCGAACCCCAGGCCTCCCTCAAAGTCTCGTAGGCCGCTTTGGGGCCCCTACCCCAAATGGACCGCCAGGGCCTCCCCCCAAAGCCCCCGCCCCTCTTCTCGGGAGAGGGGTTCGTACCGGGCTTGCCAGGAGAGGCGAAGGAGCCGCTTGTAGGCCTTTCTCAGGGACCTCGGCAGGCCGGCCCGCTTGAAGAGCCCGTCCGCTTCCTCGTAGTCCCGGGGAACCTTAGCCTCGCCCAGGCGCTCCAGGCTCAGGGCGATGAGGAGGTGGTGCACCCCGTAGAAGAGGGCCACCACCGCCCAAAGGGGGTCCCGGTCAACCAGAAAGAAGGCCAGGGCCAGGTCTGCCCCCGCTCGGGCCCTACGCTTCTCGCTCTCGGGGAACAAGGATCACCGCCACGCCCACGTCCAGGGCGTCCTCGATATCCAGGAAGGCCTCTTCCAGAGCGTCTACGGCCTCCTCAGGCGCGCCCTTGCGGTAGAAGGCCAGGCCTCCCACCCCGGGGAAGGGCTCCCCGCTGAAGCGGTCCAGGCGGTACTCCAGGATGAGCCCCCGGGCCTTGGCCTCCTCCAGGAGGGCTTGGACCCGCCTGGCGGCCTCCTCCACCTGAGGGGGTAGGGTGAGGGTCATCCCCTTCATCTTACCAGGCCCGCCAGGACCTCCACCTCCTGGGCTCGGGCCTTGGCCACCTCCAGGCGGAACTTGGCCCGGGTAAGCGCCTCCTCGGCCTCCAGGAGGGCCTGGAAGAGCGTGGGGTAGAGGGCCCTAGCCTTGGCCTCCCGCTCCTCGGCGTTCCTGCCCGCCACCTCCCCGGCCAGAATCCCCCGGGCGATGGCCGCCTCTCTGGGGCCCCTAACCCCAGACGAACCGCCAGGGCCCGCCTCGCCCCGCTCCCGGCCCTGCACGGCCACCGCCGTCTTCCCGATGGCCGTCCTGACCCTCCCCAACAGGCCTTTCCGCCCGGTCCCCACCGCCCTCCCGTTTTGGGCTCCGGCGCCTTTTGGGGGACCCGATAGGTCAGCCGAAGGCTATGTTCCAAGGGGCGGGGGGAGAAGGATGGCCAGGGTCAGGAGCTCGGCCGGGGCAGCCTCCTGCGGGCTTACATGGGCCTGAGGGAAGGGGACCTCCACCCCCTGCGCCGCCACGCCCGGTACGCCCTGAGGGTCCGCCACGGGAAGACCCCGGAGGCGTTCGGCGGGCTCCAGGGCCTCCTGGACGGCGCCCGCAACCCGGGGGAGGTGATCGCCGGCGGGGTACCCGAGGGGCCCGTGCGCCGCTACCCCGTCCAGGCCCTGGCCTCGGGGGAACTCTCACCCCCGGGGCAGGGGTGGCTCCTCTGGGACCTCGCCTGGGAGAGGGCTAGGCCCCCGGGGAAATCTTGTCCCTGCGCTCGCCTTTTCGCCCCCAAAACCGGGGTAAGAAGACCGTCCCCACCGGAACCCCCGCCCCTACCCTCCTCGGGAGCAGGTCCCTCCCCTCCTCCCCAAGGGGAGAGCCTCCCCTTCAGGGGTCGGGGGAATCCCCACTCCTAGGAAGCTTCCCACGTCTCATCTTGTCCCTGCGCTTGTCCTTTCAGCCTTGAAGGCGAGGCAAGAAAACCGCCCCAACGAGAAAACCACCCCTTCACCCAAACGATGCCCTGAGGACCTGGAAATAGGAGGCGAGGCCCCTTCTCCGCCTTCGGCTAGAAGGCCCTCAGCGCTTCCAATGACCGGTCCACTCCGATGGCCCGACCCACCAACGACACGCTGCCATCAAAGTGGTCCCCGACCCGGCAAAAGAGTCCAGCACGAGATCCCCCGGTCGGCTCCCGGCCCCATCCCGTCCCGGACCGGGGCTCCGCCTGAAGGGCCCTCGTCTTGCCCCTGCGCTTTCTGCCCTGGCGTTGCCAGGGGGCAAGATGACGGCCCCTCGACTCTGGGACGGGCCGAAAGAGCGCCGAGGAAAGCCTCCCCTCTACCTCCCCGCCTCGGCCAGAATGGGCCGGGCAGTTAGGGGGAAGCGGTCTACGACTCCCTCCCCTCGAGAAAGCCTTCCACGCCCTACGTCCTGGGGGGGCGCCGAGGACTCCCCTCTTGCTCCTGTGCCTTTTGCCCAAAGTTATCCCTTCGTGTGCTCCCTCATAGCTCCGCCCCAGCCATCCCAAGCGAGGCCCGGCTCCGAACGCGGGTCCTGCCCCTGCCCCCGCTGGTCCATTTGGGGCTGGGACCCCAAAGAGGCTTAGCCTCTAGGGGGAGGAGGCCTCCCGGACACCCTCTCCGCCGGCAGCCGCAACCCCAGTTTCGCGAAAGATACCTTTCGCGAACGTAGCGTCCAACCTGGCCACCCCGGGTCGTTACCTGGAAAACCATCGGCGTTGAAAAGCCCGAGGAGGCCCTTTCGCCCCAGCCCCCTATGGCCGAAAGGGGCCAGGTTCACCTTGGCTCCGGGTTCGGCTTTTGTATCCCGTCGCCCACCCCCTTGCCTTCCCCCGGCGGCCGATGCCGAGGGCATGTCGGCC
>NZ_LHCI01000105.1:6648-10821 GCF_001280255.1 Thermus aquaticus
GGACCTGCTGCGGGAGGCGCAGGGGATCGTTCCCATGGTCATCCGCAGGGGGAACAGTCGGCGGTATGTGCCCTGGCTGCAGTACCTGGCCATCGTAGGGCGGAGGGTGGTGGAGACGGTGGGGGGTATGCTGCACGCCATGTTTCCCCGGCGCATTCACGCAGTAACCCAGGAGGGCTTCGTCATCAAGGTGCTCTCCTTCGTCTTGGCCCACAACCTCGGCCTCATGGCCCAGAAAATGCTTGGGTAGCAACTTGGGTAACCTTAGTTAGGCCTCTTCGCCTTGCGCTCAAACCTTCCTGGCGGAAGTCCCTTCCCCTGGGCGTTGACCTCGGGCCTCGGCCGTCCTATTGTGCCTTTGTCCTTGTCCTTGGCATCCCCCCGGTAGCGATACCGGAGGCCTCCTTTTTGGGGGTATCAAGGAGTCTCCCGCAACCTCCGGGCCACCTCTCGGGCCCCGAGGCGGGGAAGCGCCGAGGTCGTCCCTTGCGGGGCCGCCACCGCAAAACCCCTTCTTCCCAGCCCCCTGGCCACCGGGTAACCCTCCTCGCCCCAGACCGCCACCTCCTCCAGCTCCTCCAGGCTCAAGCCCGCCCAAGCCCAAAGCCGTGGCCGCCACGTGGCCAGCCTGGGTCTCCAAGGGTTACGAGGGGCTTGCGGAAACCCGCCCTTAGACCTCCGGCGCTCCCCCGCCTTTCTTCCGACACCGCACACCCAACACAGGGCTGTCGTCAAGGGTTTACCTCAATCAAATGCTATTATTATTGCGTTTTACAGAAACCACATTGCGTTCCTCAAACGCTTTTCAAGTAGTTCTCCTCCTCGCCCGCAACTCCTTTTGTCGGCCGAAGGCGGGTCGCCGTGGGAGGCTTCTCCCGGTTGAGCCTGCGGTCGGCCCAGAAGTGAGCGGCTGCGAAGAGGGTCTCTGCGCCGAGTGCGCCCTCCGGGGTCTCACCGGAAAGCGCCGCTGCGGAGCGCTCTCCTCGGGGTGTTCTGGCGGAGGTGGCCGAGCTGGGCTTCCCCGCCGGATTCCCGCGGGCCGACCTCGAGGAGCCCCATCCCTGACGTAAAGGCCAAGCCCCTGCGGCCCCTGGCGGTCGCGGCTCCCTCCTGCATGCCCCGTATGCGCTTGGGAGGGGATCCTCTTCGTGGTCTTCACCCGGCGGGGCGGGGTGGGGGCGGTCCCTGCCCGGGATGCCACCCCTCGAGGAGAAGAGGCGGTGCCGAAAGAGGGGGAAGCGGGCCGTGAAGCTGAAGAAGGTCCACAGCCCTGGCGAGGAGGCCCCTCGGCCTCTTCCGCATCCCCTTCTCACCAGAACCCGTGCGTCCCTCTTCCCACGGCGCTGAGGGTGTGGTCCTACGTCTCCCCTTTGGCCCGCCCTCTTGGGCGGAAGGGGAGGGTGCCTTCCTTCGGCCCTCGGCGCACGCCCACAGAGTCTTCGGCATCCGCTCCCTTACACCGGTTGCGGTATCTGCGCTACCCACATTCGGCTCTCGTCCCTTACCTCCAGAGACTCGGAAGGAGCCTTCGTCTGGGAAGACGGGTTCTTCGCCTTGCGCAAGGAGGTTCATTGCGGCGCATCTTCTTTAGCCTCCACTCGAGGCCCCAACCTTCCTGAGGGCCGACCCTAGGACCTTCCCGCCAGCGCCCTAGATGGGGAGAGAGAACTTTGCGCACCCCCTCGAGGAGGGAGCTTTTCGGGCTTGCCACCTCAGGGTGTTGCTCGTTTAGGCCGTGAGTCGCCGCCCGCACCTTGCGCGAAAGGGGACATCCCCCATTTGCGAAGGGTAGGGTCGGCGTGGAGGTGGCCTCGCCGGGTGTTTGTGGAAGGGGTTGAGGGGGAGGGGGTGTGCCCTACCGGTTTTTGAAGGGGTAGTCGGAGCGGTCGGGGTGGGTAGGGTGGTTGAGAGAATCATGAGAAACAAACCTGGGGGTTGGAAACGTTTTTTATTTTATGCAAAGGTTTCAACACGGCTATAGGAAACGCAATATTAGTGCCGTTGAGGTGGGGAAAAGATGCCAGACGGCGAAGGGGTGTGTTTCTTACTTTTCTCTCATAAAGTGAGAGCGTCCAGAACGCCAGAGCGCCAAGAGGCCTGGCTTTGCGTAGGGGCTTAGGGCAACGCGCCTGGGAGAGGGGCGAGGGCGGGGCTTCGGCGGGTCGCGCGTTGTCGGGCTTTGTCTTGCCCCTTTCTTGAGGGGTTTTGGCCTTTATAGGGGCAAGACCCTAACCCGCCGAGGCCCTGGACTGCCTCCGGCGGATACGGGAGCAGGCGCGAATGGTCCCCGAGGCCCCGATGGCGTTGGTGCGGAAAGCGCTGGCGGAAGGCCTACCCCTCAAGGATGCCCCCGTCCCGGCGGCGGCCTGGAGCGCCGGCGCCGAGGCCCTGGTGACCGGGGACCGGCGCCACTTTGGGCCCCTCATGGGGAGGAAGGTGAGGGGGCTCTGGGTGGTTTCGCCGGCCGAGGCCCCGGCGGGGGTGATGGACCTTTTGGAGGGCAAGGGCTAGGCCCATAGGCTGGGCTTCCCTCTTCTCCGACGGGCTGAGGCGGAAGCACCCGGCGCCGCCGGGTCTGCGCGGCCGGGTGCCCTCAGGGGAAGGAAGAGGCCAGAACGGCCCCGCCGCCTCCCCCGCGTGACCTCCCCGGTCGCCTTCCCCGACAGGCCCGCCCCGGGGCGTCTTACCCCTGTCTTCCCTCCTCATCTTCCGCGAACAGGGGTAAGACGCCCGGCCGCCAGACCAGCCCACCGCCCAAGCCACCCCCCCGAGGCCCGCCAAGACGAACCCCCTTGGCCATCCCCTCCGGCTCCTCCACGGTGGCCCGAGGCGGCCTGGAGGGGCCGGGCCGGGAGTGTCAAGAGGCTCAGGGAAGGGGTGGGGCAGGGGTATCGCAAAGTCTATGGATGGGCACTATGAGGTCACGAAGGGATTCCGCTTGGAAAGCGGGGTTGCGGGAGGCTCCTGGGGAGAGGTGGGCCCTCGAGGGGAGGTTCCTGTGTAGGTTGTGCGTCACCGTGAGGAAAAAGCCAGGGACCCCGCTCGGGGTGGGGAAAAGGCTCGTCCTGGGGGTGGGTTTGGCGTCTCCCCTCCCTTCTTGCCCCTTGGACAAGCCCGGACAGAAGGCGTGGGGGCAAGATGGGGTCAGCGCTCCCGGCACCCCCTCCTTCGCCCCCCTGGGACGTGGGGGCCGATCACGAGCCAGAAGGGGTTCCCAAAGCACGGAAGAGCTTTCCCCCCGAGGGCGGGGAGGAAGTCGCCGCCTGCGCCCTGACGGTCTGGCCAATCCTGGTCAAGAGGGGCAAGTAGAGGGGAGGCTTTCCGACTCGCCTCAGCGTCAATGGGCTGCCAAAGAGACCCTCGAGGCCTTTCCCGCCTTGACTTCCGGGTGCCCGAGCTTTGCCCCGTCCGGCGGCGGGGGTGGGAAGGCTCTTGCCCCTTAGCAACGCCAAGACAGGGAGTGCAGGGGCAAGACCGTGGGTGCCCCCTTACCCCGGTCCCAGGGACATAAAGGGCGAGCGCGGGGGCAAGGTGGGGCGCGGGAGGGGGTTCCCGCGCGGGCTAAGGCCATTTGGAAGGGGATTCTACAACCCGGCGCAACCCAAACTAGGGATGGGGCGGGACCACTAGCGAGCTTGATCCATACCACGGGAGGCGGGGTAAAAGTGTCCAGAGTCCCCCAGGACGGGGGCCCTCTTCAGGGAGCTGGCCAAGGCCGAGGACCCCTTGGGGTTCCCTGGGACTGGCCTTAACCCTGTGTGCGAAGAGGCGAGGGGATCACAGGGGCAAGACGGGGTCGTGCAGGGGTTTATGGATAGAGACCCGCTTCAGCGCGATGGTACGGTCTTTGGGCCTTCATCGGACGAGGGTATGGACTGGACGCCCCGGTCCCTTGTGCTACAATGCGGGGCTAAGGAGGTGGGAAGAGCGAAGGACGTAGCGGTGTCCTAAAAGAAAAGAGCGGGAGGTTTTGGGGTTGCCTCCCATCCCTCGTGTGGTACCCAAGCTCGCTAAGCCAAGGGTACCGCAAAGCGAGGGAAGAGTCAACCCCCCTGGCCCCAGGGTCGGGGGTGAAGCGACCCACAAGCCAAGATGCGCAATCCCTCGTGGAGGTACCTGCAAGCGGAAGGAAGCTACAGCCTCATCCCCAACAGCCTGATGGCACTCGCCCTC
>NZ_LHCI01000105.1:10841-12266 GCF_001280255.1 Thermus aquaticus
CCGAGGCCCTCTGGGCCGCCTACCTGGCCCGCCTGGAGCGGGAGGCCCTGCCCAAGGGGGAGGTCTTCCTCCAGGCCCTGGCCCTCACCCTGAGGGGGGTGGCCCAGGGAGGGGTGCGCTACCCCGCCCGCTACCTGGAGGCGGTGATGGCGGACCTGGAGGCCCGGACCCCCGTCCCTCCGCCCCCGCCTGGGGGAGCCCGGGACGGGATCCTGGACGGGGCCCTCCTCCACCTGCCCGATGGCCGGAGGGGCTACTTCGCCGGCTGGACCGGAGGCGGGGCCAAGGCCTTCGTGGAGGTGGACGGGGTGGCCCACCTGGTGGATAGGGAGCTCGTCCTGGCGGCCCGTGTGGTAGGGTGAGGGGGTGGAAAGGGTGAGCCTGGCGGCCTCTCAGGACCCCGCTGAGACTCCCCAGAGCGAGGGGCGGTGCCCTAGGGATCAGGCCTACTACGCCTCCCTCTGGAGCGTGGGCCACGTGCGCCTGCGCGAGGTGAAGAAGAAGGACAAGGTGTTCTCCTTTTACCATCTCGAAGCCCCCGGCTACCCCAGGGGTGTGTTTCTGCCCCTCCCCAGGGGTTTGGGCCAGACCTTTCTGAACCAGAGAATCGGGGTCGTCTACGCTCCCCGGACGGACGAACAGGGAGCCCTTAAGGGCCGCCTGGACTACCTGCGCCGGCTGGACCCCACCCTCTGGGAGAGGGCCTCCTACCTCCACCTGCGGGGCCGCCTGGCCGCGGTGAACCCCGAGGAAGGCCACCTCCAGGTGGAGGTCCGCCCCAACCCCGGGGGCAAGCTCCGGGCCCCCTTCACCCTGACCCTGCTGGCCCCCCTCTCCCTCCTGGAGGCCCTGCCCCCCGTGGGGAGCGGGGTCTACCTGGAAGGGGAGGTGAGGCCGAGGAGCGGCCGCCTGGTGGTCCGGCGCTGGGAGCCCGCCCGCCTTTGGGACGACCCCCAGTAGGCCACCTGGCCCAGGTCCGGGGCGTGGTCCACCTCTCCCCCCTTCCGGGGGCGGCGAGCCTCCGCCTGGAGGGCCAGGGCCTCTTCTCCAAGCGGGTGCGGGCCCCAAGGGGCCTGAGGGAGGGCCTCGTCCCCGGCCTCTACCGGGTGGTCCTCCACCCCCGCACGGACGGGGAGGGCTTCCTCACGGGGCTCCACCTGGCCCACCGGGAGCTCCTCTCCCCCGCCCCCGTGGGGGAGGCGCCGGGGGAGCCCCTCCGCTTCCTCCTCCTGGGGGAGTGGCTGGGGGCCTGGGCGGGGCTGGGCCGGGTGCGGGTGGTGCCTGGGCCCAAGGAAGGGCCCGAGACCCGGCCCTTCGTCCTCCGCTTCCTCCTCCGCCGCCCCCACCTGGCCCCGGCCCCGGGGGGGCTGGTCCTGGCCCTGGGCCGGGTGGAGCGGGGCCGGCTTGTCGGGGAGGCCTTCCCCC
>NZ_LHCI01000105.1:14295-16597 GCF_001280255.1 Thermus aquaticus
CGTGGACTCCACCAGCTTTCACGTCCACGGGGTGTACGGGAGCGGGGAAGAGGGCCAGACCGATACGGGGGACGAGCCCCTGGTCATCCGCCTCACCCACGGCTACAGCCGGGACCACCGCCCAGACCTCAAGCAGTGGGTGATGAACCTGATCTGCGCCGATACCGGGGGGATTCCCCTGCTCTTCGCTCCTGGGGATGGGAACCAGTCGGATCAGGAGGCCTTGGTTCCCCTGCTGGCGCGCTACCGCCAGAGCCTGGAACTGGGGGAGGTGGTGGTGCTGGACGGGGCCAGCTACAGCCAGGAGAACCTGGGGGCCCTGCGTGGGTTCTCCTGGGTCATGCGGGTGCCGGCCACCCTAAAGGAGGCCAAGGTCCTGCTACGCGAGGAGTTACCCCAGGAGGCCTGGAGGCCTCTGCTGCCGGGCTACCGGGGGCTGGAGGTGGAGAGCGAGTACGGGGGTGTGCGGCAGCGCTGGCTGTTGGTGGAGAGCCAGGAGCGGGCCAGGATGGAGGAAGCGAGCCTCCAGCAGCGGATAGCGCGGGCCGAAGGGGAGGCGCGGAAGGTCCTGGGCCGGCTGACGGCTCGGACCTTCGCCTGTGAGGCGGACGCCCGGCGGGCCCTGAGCGAGGCCAGCGGCCGACTTCCTTCGCACCGGCTGGTCTACCTGGGAGTGCAGGAGGAACGCCAATGGGAGCGGGTGGGCCGGCCGCGCAAGGGGGAGCGACCCTTGGCGGTGGTCTACCGCCTGCGGGCCCGCCTGGAGGTGGATCAGGAGAAGCTGGAGCGGGCGAGGCGGGGCCTGGGGCGATTCCTCCTGGCCACGAACGTGCTGGACCGGGAGGGGCTTCCCCCTCAGGAGGTGCTGAGGCGGTACAAGGACCAGGCCCGGACGGTGGAGCGGGGGTTCCGGTTTCTGAAGGACCCCCTGTTCTTTGCGGAGAGCACCTTCTTGAAGCGGCCCGAGCGGGTGATGGCCCTGGGGATGGTGATGGCCCTGGCCCTTCTGGTGTACGCCCTGGGGGAGTGGGCGCTGAGGCGGAGGCTTTGGGAGGCGGGGTCCAGCCTGCCGGACCAGAAGGGGAGACCCACAGCCAAGCCCACCTTGCGCTGGGTGTTTCAACTCTTTATGTGGGTCCGACTGGTGGAGCTGGGGGGCAGGTGGTTCGTCCTCAACCTGGCTCCCCATCACGAGACCGCGGCGCGCCTCCTGGGGGCCGGGCGATATTACCTGCTGGAGTGAAGGGGGTGCGGAATGTGGGACCACCACAAACTGAGGGGATACGCCCAAACCCCCACGCCAAAGCGGCTCAGGAATCCTCCCGCCGTTTTCCCGAGACTCCGTTCCCCCTCCGCCCATCTGCGCCCTTCCAAGGTAGTGTTACCCCCCACCCCCATGGGTAGGGCCGGTCCACCCGGGCCTCAGGGGAGGGTCAGCCTTGCGGGAAACAAGCTTAGCGATAAGACCAAGCCCTCTTCGCACCGGCTAGGAGGCTCTCCCCATGGCCTCTACCTCCTCCAGGCGCCTGGGATGGAGCGGGCCAAGGGCGAAGAGGTAGAAGGCCAGGAAGGAGGCCAGGGCCACCCGCAAGGGCAGGGTCACGCCGATCCCCCCCAGGACCCCCGAGAGGGTTCCCCCTAAGGCGCCCGCCCCGTAGATCAGGGCCCGCAGGGCGGCCAGGCTCCCCGCCAGGGCCTCCTCGGGCAGCAACCACCCCCGCACGGCCCGCAGGTGGACGCCCGTGACCCCGACGGCAAACCCATAGAGCAGGCCCCCCGCGAGGAAAGGAGGGAACGGAAGGGCCAGGAGGAGGAGGGCCCTCACCGGGTCTCCCCGGTCCAGCCGGGGGCTCAGGAGGAGCAAAGGGCCTAGGGTGAAGTACCCGAGGGCAGCGAAGAGGCCTACCCAGAAGGCCTCCCCCGTGCGGGCCACCTCCAGGCTCAAGGCGCTGAAGCCCAGGGCGGCCCCCAGGTCGCCCAGGGCCTCGGAAAGAAAGGCCAGTTTCCAGACCGGGTTCAAGCCTCTAGAGCGAACCCTTCCACCATCCAGATGACCCCACCTGTAATGGAGCAGGCATGGCAAAGGGGCGCACGTACACCCGCCGCGTCCGGCCGCCGACCCTGACCTCTTGCACCTCCTTGAGCATCGCCATTCACCCCCTTACGGGTTAGCCCCAGAGTAGCAGCAGGGGAATACCGCCCGTGGAGCCCAGGAGGGCCTCACCCACGCCCCTCGGCGTCACCACGAGGGGAGAGAACCCTTTGGGAGAGGCGGAGGAGAGGGGGAAAGAGAAGGGAGGCC
>NZ_LHCI01000105.1:16617-18002 GCF_001280255.1 Thermus aquaticus
GGCGGGGCTGGGCCGGGTGCGGGTGGTGCCTGGGCCCAAGGAAGGGCCCGAGACCCGGCCCTTCGTCCTCCGCTTCCTCCTCCGCCGCCCCCACCTGGCCCCGGCCCCGGGGGGGCTGGTCCTGGCCCTGGGCCGGGTGGAGCGGGGCCGGCTTGTCGGGGAGGCCTTCCCCCTGACCCCAAGGGCCCTGCCCTAGCCCTCTTCCCGGACCGCCGGCTCCTTCCTGGACCCGGATGTGATGAGAAAGGCTTTGTGCTTTCTTCACGAACTTTTCCCAGTGGGGAGGGGGGAATGTTCCAGGCTTTCGTTCTTTTTAGCTCGCCGAGGTCCCGTAGACCCCTGGCATGGCGGAGAGCGTCTGGAAGCTACGTGATGGGTGGCCAGGCTGAGGACCAGAGGCCTACCCTCCTCACCGGCCGGACCCACGTCACGCCCGCTAGGGCATACCTTGTGGAGGAGCCGAGACACTTAGCGCGGTGTGGGCCTAGATGTAGGCTCCTCCTCCGTGTTATGCTCGTACTGTATGCGCCTAACCGTCCACCTCCCCGACGACCTGGCCCGCCTCCTCAAGCAGACCGCCCTGAACGAGGGCAAGTCCATGAGCGCCCTCACCGCCGAGGCCCTGGACTTCTACCTCCGGGAGAGGCGCAGGCGGGCCCTGGGCCTCAAGGTGCTGGAGCGGGCGGGAAAGGCCCAGGTGGACCCCAAGGCCCTGGAGGCCCTGGAGGAGGGCAGGCGTGAGCTTGACCGCCCTTGACACGGGCTTCTTCGTGCGCCTCCTCCAGGGGGACGGGAGGGCCGTGGACCGGTGGCGGGCCCTGGTGGAGGGGGAAGGGGAGGGGGTGGTGTCGGGCCTCTCCCTGGTAGAGCTCCTCCGCCTCTCCCTGAAGGGGGCCATCGGGCGGAAGGACGCCGAACTCCTCCTTGACGCCATCCCCGCCGTGTGCCGGGTGGTGTGGCTGGACTGGACGGTCGGGGAGCGCTCGGCCCGTCTCTCCCACGGGCTGGCCCTGCCCCTGGTGGACGCCCTCGTCCTGGCCACCGCCCTGGAGGCGGGAGCGGAGGAGCTCTGGACCACGGACGCCCACCTGACGGCCTACGAGGGGCGGACGCGGGTGGTCGGGCTCTAGCCCCACACCACTTCCCACCTCCGCCTGGGATCCAGAGGATCCTCGGGGACCGCCGCATAAACCCCGCAGAGAGGGGCAAGAGGAGGGAGGCCTCCCGGGGGTGGAAAGGTGTGCGGCAGGGACCTTTTGCAGACCTATCCTCCGGGAAAGGCGCGATCCTACCGGGCCCTGAGGGTGTGCGCCAAGCGGCTTTCCGGGGTTTTCTGGCCCACGGTGGGGAAGGTGGACCTGGTGCTGGTGTGGCGGGCCCGGGGG
>NZ_LHCI01000105.1:18022-18966 GCF_001280255.1 Thermus aquaticus
CCACCGCCCTGGAGGCGGGAGCGGAGGAGCTCTGGACCACGGACGCCCACCTGACGGCCTACGAGGGGCGGACGCGGGTGGTCGGGCTCTAGCCCCACACCACTTCCCACCTCCGCCTGGGATCCAGAGGATCCTCGGGGACCGCCGCATAAACCCCGCAGAGAGGGGCAAGAGGAGGGAGGCCCCCGGGGGGGAAAGGACCCTCTCCCCCATCGCCCGCCTGGTCCTCTTGGCCCTGGCCTCCCGGGCCCGGCTCCGGGTGAAGAGCGCCGACGAGAAGGAGCTGGCCGCCCTCCTGGGCGTGGACCCCCGCACGGCCCGCAAGGCCCTCATGGACCTCTGGGAGGCGCGGCTGGTGGAGGTGGACTCCCCCGGGCGCTACCGCCTGGCGGGGGGGCTCCCGCAAGCCTTGCACGCCCCCCTGCACGCCTTGCAGGGCGGAGGTGGGGAAAATGGCCTTCCAGACGGCGATTTCCGGGGGCCCGAAATAAAGGAAGAAGTAAAGGAAGAAAAAGATCTTCCTCATTCACACCCGCCCGCCCGGGCCGAGGAGGAGGAGAAAGAGGCCTCGGAAGAAGAGGTGGCCCAGCCCTCTCAAGGAGAAGAGGACTTCCCCGAGGCGGACCTCGGTGGCGAAAGCGTCCCGGCCGCCCCCTCTTCGGCGGACGCGCCTTCGGTCCTTTCCAACTCTTCCCCGCCGCTCGTGAAGGCGGGCACAAAACCCCTGCAGGGGGCCCTCAAGGGGGCGGGGCTTTGGGGGGCGTTCTACCGGGCCTTCCGGCCCGGCTTCCCCTCCGAGGCCCTCTGGGCCGCCTACCTGGCCCGCCTGGAGCGGGAGGCCCTGCCCAAGGGGGAGGTCTTCCTCCAGGCCCTGGCCCTCACCCTGAGGGGGGTGGCCCAGGGAGGGGTGCGCTACCCCGCCCGCTACCTGGAGGCGGTGATGG
>NZ_LHCI01000106.1:0-25809 GCF_001280255.1 Thermus aquaticus
CAAAGTTGTCGCCGCCGCCAGCTTCTCCGCACCTCAGGGCGCCACCCTCCAGGCCAGCATCCTCGCCACCGGCTTCTCCACCCAGGCGGGCACCGGCCCCACCCAGGACGTGCCCCTCAGCACCTCCCCCGCCGACCTCATCACCGGCATCAAGAACGTCTCCGCTAAGGAAGCCTCCTTCAAGGTCCGCGTCAGCATCCCCGACACCCCCATCATCGCCGGCGCTTACCAAGTGGTCATCACCTACACCCTCATGGCCCAGTAACCCACTAACCCTAAGGGGCCGGGCTCAACCCGGCCCCCTTATACTGAAGGGGAACCCTTATGAGCCCTATGCGAGCTACAAAAAGAATCTTCTTCCCCGGCCTTGTAGCCTTGGCCAGTGCCCTCGCCCAGAGCTTCCACATAGCCAGCCCCCTAGTGGAGGAGTTCCGCTTGATCCCAGGAGAGGTGGCCAGCAGCCAAGTAGTTCTGGTCAACAACACCAACGCCCCTCTTGTGGTCCGCCTGAGCCAAGGAGACTACCGCCTCCGACCCGAGGGACCCGAGTTTCTCCCCCCCGGAACCCACCCTCGGTCCAACGCCTCCTGGGTTACCCTCTCCCAGGCGGAAGTTGCCCTTCCCCCTGGGGGTCAGGTGGCGGTCAGCTATCAGATCCGCATACCCCAGGACAATAAGCTTTCCGGAACGTACTTTAGCGTCATCTTCGCCGAAGCGGCTGAACCCGAACCCCAGGCCCCTGGTGAAGCTCCCGTGGGCATAGCCATAGCCCAGCGTCTCCGCTACGCTGTCCAGGTTCTCGTCAACATCGGCAATACGGGGGAACCCAAAATCGCTTTTCCCAAGGCCCGCTTGGTAACCGGAGAAAAGGAAGCGACTTTGGAGGTGGAAGTTGGCAACTCCGGGGATCGCTACATCCGCCCCATGGTGCGACTGGAACTCTTTCGGGAAGATGGGAGTGCCGTCACCTCTCTGCAGGAAGGTCCCGTTACGCTCCCCCCCGACTCGGCGATCCTACTCCGGCTTTCCCTCCCCAAGCTGGCTCCTGGGACCTACCAAGCGGCCTTGGTCCTGGACGGCGGCGGAGCGTTTATCTTTGGAAAACGCTACCGCTTTAGCCTAAAGGAATGAGGCGGAAACTCTGGGCGCTCGTCGTGGGGGTGCTATGGTATCTCTACCTTAGCCTTGGACTTGCCCAAAACCCGGGGGGGCGCCTCGAGGCCTTAAACCATCCAGAGACTCTCCCCTCCCGCCCCATCTCCCTCCTCTTCCGGGCCACAGGGCCCCTTCATGGCCCGGTAAAGGTCCAACTACCCCCAGGCTGGACCCTCCTTTTGCCCCCCGAGGAGGTCATCAATGTGCCGGAAGGCCAGGCAACCACTCTCCTTCTGGTGATCCAACCACCCCCCTCCACCCCCGAAGGAATGCACACCATCCTTTTGCAAGTGGGTTCTGTCCAAGCAGCCAGCCGGGTACGCGTCCAGGGGGTGCGGGCCCTACACTTGACCGTAGCGGAGGCGCCCCCCTGGGCTGATGGACCTTACAAGGCCATGTTTCTGCTGGCTAATCGGGGTACACGGAAGGAGCGGGTTACCCTTAAGGCCTGGGCGACCCTCAGCAAGGTAGAGGGTGTGGCGCCTGCGGCACTAGAGCTAGACCCAGGGCAAGAAGCTAAGGTATCCGTGACCCTCCGTCCCCAGCCCCCCACCGGAGAGGTGGCCGTGGACTTTGTCCGTCTGGAAGCAGAAGGGGAGGGTGTACGGGCTGCGGCCACCGCCAACGTCACCCTCCTTCCCAAACCCGGAACACTCCTTGAGAGGTTTCACACCTTGCCTGCTCGGCTGGTCCTAGAGTACACCCCTAGGGGTTGGACCTATGCGCTCACAGCCAGAGGCCCCACCGCCTCAGGAGCCAAGGACCTCCTGGACTTCCGCCTAAAACCTAGCGAAGTAGGGATTAGCTATCGTAAGGATCCCTTTTTTGGAGAAGCCCGCCTGGATGCCCAAGGCCTTTCGCTAAAGACCTCCTGGCAGGACGAACCCTGGGAAGTCCAGACGGCGCTGGCGGCGTCGGCCGCTCAGCTTAGCGCCACCTGGAAATCCCCTCCCTTTCGCCTAACCTTGGAAGCGCTTAGCCGCCAAGGCGTGCCCTTGCTGGGAGTTAGGGTGACCTACCGTAAGGCCTTCCTTTTGGCCGAACCCTGTCCTTTGGAAGAGGACTGCACCAGTGAAGCGAAACCCCTACTGCTGGAGGCCCAGGTCTGGCACCGCCGCGCCCTTCTTGACGTGGCTGAAGGCCCTGGAGGGGAAAGCGAGGCCAGGCTTAGCGTAGGCCTTCCTCCATGGCAACTGGACTGGGGAGCCTCGAGGCGGGGAGAAGGCTGGAATCTCGCTTTCGGTCTCAGCCGTTCCTTGGAAAGCTTCAGCCAAGTTTACTTGCGGGCCAGCCTGGAAAGCGCACCTAAAAGCGTGGGGAGAAAGGACGTGACTGCGGGCTTCATCCTTCCTTGGCCGACTCCTAAGGACCGCCTTTCAGGGGAAGTCTCGTGGCAAGGGGAACTCTGGTCCTTAAATCTGGAGTGGCGAGAAGCACAAGGTCTTTATGCCCGGCTTCGGGGAACCTTAGGAGCTTCCCCCACCCTTCAGGCCCAAGCCGGCCTAGTTTTCCCTGGTAACCCAGCGTTGAAAAGTCTGGCCTTGACCATGAACTGGCATGGGTCCTCCTGGAACCCAGGCGCAGCCGTAGATGGAGAGGTTCCCTTGGGGGAAGGTACGCTAACCTATGAAGCGGAAATAAACTCCCAGGGGTTTCGCTGGCGCACCAGCTATGCCTTAGCCTTTCGCCTCCCCCTATACCTAAAGCCCGGCCTCGGTCAGGTAAGCGGTCAGGTGCGAAATCCTGGGGGAGAACCCATAGAGGGACTCTACCTGACCCTGGGACGCCTGGCTACCCGGACTGACGCTGAAGGCCGCTTCTGGTTTCCCGCCGTACCCGAAGGCGAGCACGTGCTGGCCTTCCTTAGCACCGGGTATCTGAGCCAACCGCCGTTGCCTCTGCGCCTAGCAGTCAAGGCCGGTGAGGAAGTCCGCCTGGACCTGACCCTAATGCCCACAGGCGTAGTACGGGGGCGGATTCGTCTTGTTCTGCCGGAACCCGAGCCGGGGGTGATATACGGGATCCCCGACTTAAACCCGGAGAAGCTCTTAGCTAGCCTCCTCGTGGAGGCCCGGCAAGGAGACCAGATAATCCGCCGTTACACGGATGGCCAGGGCACCTTTTACTTCGGCGCCCTAACCCCCGGACGCTGGCAGATCCGCATCTTCTTTGACCGTTTCCCCGGAGCCTACCGCCTGGAACCCGACTTCCAGGAAGTAGAGATAACCTCCGGGGCAAACGTTGCTTTGGAGTTCCGCCTCTACCCTCTCCCTCGTCCCATCCAGTTTGAGGAAGAGGAGTCTCTCTGAGCCCGCCACAACTTTGACACAACCTCCCCCTACCCTCTAAAGCGTAGGGGTTGAGATACCCCGAACCCACAGGAGGTGACGAAGATGAAGAACATGATCAAGAAGCTGGCCCTCATCGGCACCATGGCCCTCGGCACCCTGGCCCTCGCCCAGGCAAGCGACACCCAGACCCTCTCCATCAAAGTGGACACCCTGGAAGAACTCGTGGTCGTCGCCGGAAAAACCCAGTCCGACTCCATCACCGACCCCGAGGTCATCAAGGCCGGCAACTACCAAAAGGACTTTGATACCACCCTCCGCTTCACCACCAACGCCAACGCCCTCCGCAAAGTTGTCGCCGCCGCCAGCTTCTCCGCACCTCAGGGCGCCACCCTCCAGGCCAGCATCCTCGCCACCGGCTTCTCCACCCAGGCGGGCACCGGCCCCACCCAGGACGTGCCCCTCAGCACCTCCCCCGCCGACCTCATCACCGGCATCAAGAACGTCTCCGCTAAGGAAGCCTCCTTCAAGGTCCGCGTCAGCATCCCCGACACCCCCATCATCGCCGGCGCTTACCAAGTGGTCATCACCTACACCCTCATGGCCCAGTAACCCACTAACCCTAAGGGGCCGGGCTCAACCCGGCCCCTCGCTTTCTCGGTTCAGAAGCTGTGCTCCTCGCCCGGGAACACCCCCTCCCTGACCTCGGCCACGTACTGGCTCAGGGCCTCCTGGATGAGCCGCCCCGCCTCCAGGTAGCGCTTGACGAAGCGGGGCTTGAACTCCCCGTAAAGCCCCACCACGTCGTGGAAGACCAGGACCTGGGCGTCGGTGTGGGGGCCCGCGCCGATGCCCACGGTGTGGACGGAAAGCCTTTCGGTGATCTCCTTGGCCAGAAGGGCGGGGACCATCTCCAGGACCACCCCGTAGGCCCCGGCGGCCTCGAGGGCCAAAGCCCCCCTAAGGATCCTCTCCGCCTCCTCCGGGCGCTTTCCCTGAAGCTTGTAGCCCCCAAGCTGGCTCGCCGTCTGGGGGGTGAGGCCCACGTGCCCCAGGACCGGCACCCCGGCCCGGGTGAGGCCCTGGACGATCTCCGCCACCTCCTCCCCGCCCTCCAGCTTCACGGCGTTGGCCCCGCCCTCCTTGATAAGCCTCTCCGCCGCCAAGAGGGCCCGGTCTAAGGTGGCGTAGCTGAGATAGGGAAGGTCGGCCACCAGGAAGGTGTTCGGGGCCCCCCGGCGGGCCGCCTTGGTGTGGTGGAGCATCTCCTCGAGGGTCACGGGCACCGTGGAGGGGTGGCCCAGGACCACCATGCCCAAAGAGTCCCCCACCAGGATGGCGTCCACCCCGGCGGCCTCGCATAGGCGGGCGGTGGGGTAATCGTAGGCGGTGAGGTAGACGAGCCTTTTGCCCTTAGCCTCCCGGAAGTCCTTCACCGTGCGCACGGGAAAAGGCTATCATGAGGGGGCGTGGCCGTGTACGAGGACCTGACCCTGAGGCCCAAGACCCTGGACGAGTACATCGGCCAGGAGCGCCTGAAGAAGAAGCTCAAGGTCTACCTGGAGGCCGCCAAGGCCCGGGGAGAGCCCTTGGAGCACCTCCTCCTCTTCGGGCCGCCGGGCCTGGGCAAGACCACCCTGGCCCACGTGATCGCCTACGAGCTTGGGGTCAACATCCGCACCACCTCGGGCCCGGCCATAGAGAAGCCCGGGGACCTGGCCGCCATCCTGGCCAACTCCCTGGAGGAGGGGGACATCCTCTTCATTGACGAGATCCACCGCCTAAGCCGCCAGGCGGAGGAGCACCTCTACCCGGCCATGGAGGACTTCGTCATGGACATCGTCATCGGCCAGGGCCCCGCCGCCAGGACGGTGCGCCTGGAGCTTCCCCGCTTCACCCTGATCGGGGCCACCACCCGCCCGGGCCTCATCACCGCGCCCCTCCGTAGCCGCTTCGGCATCGTGGAGCACCTGGAGTACTACACCCTGGAGGAGCTCATGGAAGGGGTGAAGCGGGACGCCAGGCTCCTGGGGGTGGGCATCACCGAGGAGGCCGCCCGGGAGATCGCCAAGCGGAGCCGGGGGACCATGCGCATCGCCAAGAGGCTCTTCCGCCGGGTGCGGGACTTCGCCCAGGTGGCGGGGGAGGAGGTGATCACCGGGGAGAGGGCTAAGGAAGCCCTAAACGCCCTAGGCCTGGACGAGCTGGGGCTGGAGAAGCGGGACCGGGAGATCCTCGAGGTCCTGATCGGCCGCTTCGGCGGGGGGCCGGTGGGCCTGGGGACCCTGGCCACCGCCCTCTCCGAGGACCCGGGCACCCTGGAGGAGGTCCACGAGCCTTACCTCATCCAGCAGGGCCTCATCAAGCGCACGCCCCGGGGGAGGGTGGCCACGGAAAGGGCCTACCGCCACCTGGGCTACCCGCCTCCCGTGGAACCCCTCCTATGATCCGCGCCAGCCTGGCGGAGCTGGACCTGGGGGAGCTTCTGAAGGCCCTGAGCGTGGGGCGGAAGAGCGCCGTGGTGAGCTTCCAGGGGCGGATCTACGGCCGGGTCCACCTCTATGGGGGCCGGATCCTCTACGCCCGCACCGAGCCCGGCCCCCACCTGGGGGAGTACCTGGTGCGCCTGGGCCACCTCACCCTGGAGGAGGTCCAAACCCTGGTGGAGCGCCAGGGCCGGGAAAGCCCCGGGACCCCTCTGGGGGCCCTGGCCCTGGAGCTGGGCCTCATCGGGGAGGAGGAGCTTCTTGAGGCGCTAAAGGCCCAGGTCCTCGAGGCCCTGGCCACCCTGCTGGGGGAAAAGGAGGGGGAGGTTCTGGCCGAGCCCCTGGACGAGGGGAGCCAGGTGGCCCTTCCCCAGACCCTGGACACGGACTGGACCCTGATGGAGGCCGCCCGCCTTCTGGACGAGTGGCGGCGGGGCCAGGTGGACCCCGACGAGGTCCTCCACCTGGCGGAAGACCCCACTCGCCACCCCCTTTCCCCGGAGGCCTGGGCGGTGCTGGAGCTATTGGACGGGGTCCGGCGGGCCAGGAGCGTGGCCCTCCTCTCCGGCCTTCCCGAAGAGGGGGTCTACCACCTCCTCCACGAGCTGAAAAGCCGGGGCCTGGTCCGCCCCTCCACCCTCCTGGCCGAGGACCCCCTGGTAGTGGTCCTGGCGGAAAGCGGCGTGGTCAGGCGGCTTCTCCTCTACCTTTTGGAGGCCCACCGCTTCCGGGTCCTTCTGGCCAAGGACCAGGAGGGCCTCCTCCGGCTCCTGAAGGAGCGGCCCAAGGGGGTCATCCTTCAGGGGGAAAGGGCCCTGGAGGCGGCCAGGAGGGTGCGGGCCACCCTCGAGGGGAGACTGGCCTCCATCTACCTGGTGAGCGACACCCCGCCCGGCCTCCTCGCCAGGCCCCTTCGGCTCCTCCACCTGCCCAAGCCCCTCAGAGCCCAGGAGGTGCTGAAGGCTCTGGAGCCCTTGCGGCAAGGGGCCCGCTAGGCTTTTCTGGGGCCCCCACCGCGGCAAAAGCCGCGGTGGGGTACTCAGTTGGGCCGCCGCCCCTCCCTGAGGAGGGCCTCCGCCCGCTCCTTGTAGGCCAGAAGGGCCTGGTGCCACTCGTCCGCGGGGTGGACGTGGGGCAGAACCGCCTCGGCCCGGACCAGGATCTCCTCGGGGGAGCGGTAGCCCAGCTGGACCAGGGTGTCCACCACCATCTCCTGGGCCCCCACCCACTCCCGGCTTCCCTCCTCGGCCCGCTCCGCCGCCTGGCGGTAGTGGGCGAGGGCCTCCTCTAGGTGCATGAGGTCGTAGGCGATGTGGCCCAGGATCAGCTCCCCCGAGGCCTCGGCCCCCAGGGCCATGGCCTCCTTGGCGGCCTCCTCCGCCTCCCCGTAGCGCCCCTGGCGGTAGAGGGCCTCCGCCAGGTCGGCCCAGACCTGGGCCCGGTAGGGGTAAGCCTCCTCCCGCAGGGCCTCCCTCAGATACCCCTCGGCCTCCAGGTAAGCCCCCTGGTCCAGGGCCGCCACCCCCATCTCGTGGAGGACGTAGGGCCTCTCCCCCGCCTCGGCCCGCCGCAGGGCCTCCTCGTAGGCCTCCATGGCCTCCTGGTACCGCCCGAGCTGCAAGAGGGCCTGGGCCGCCACCAGGGGGGTACCGTAGGCCTTGTGGCCGCTTTCCTCCTCCTCTTCCAGGGCCCTTCTGGCCTCCTCCAAGGCCCGGTTGGGGTTGCCCAGGAGGAGGTGGGCCCGGGCCAGGAGGTAGTGGCGGGTGGCGGCGTCCTCTGCCCCTTCCCCCTCCCCCACCACGGCCTTGGCCTCCTCCAGGGCCAGGAGGGCCCTCTCCCCTTCCCCGGCCTCCAGCCACATGGCGGCGGCGTCCAGAAGGAGCCAGTAGCGCTCCAGGCCCAAAGCCAGCTCCGCCCCCCGCTCGTAGGCCAAAGCGGCCTCCCGGTGCCGCCCAAGCCGCTCCAGGGCCCGCCCCTTGAGTCCCTCGGCCCGCCAGGCCAAAAAGGCGGGAAGCCCCGGCCTAAGGGTGTTCAGGACTTCCTCAAACCGCCCCAGGTAAAAGAGGGCCTGGGCCTGGTGGTACCGGGCCCGGGGGTCCTCCGTGGGCAAGAAGAGGGGGAGGACCTCCCGCTCGGAGCGCCCCTCGAGGGCCAGAAGCTCCCCCAATAGGGCCCGGTAGAGGGGGCTATACTCCAGCTCCCCCAGCTCATAGGCCTCCTCCAGGGCCCGGTGGGCCTTCTCCAGGCCCTCCTCCCCGTAGAGGCTGTGGACCTCGGCCAAAAGGAGGAGGGCTTCCTTGGCCTCTTCCTTCCGGCCGAAGAGGGCCTTGCGGGTGAGGCGCTCAATGGCGGTGTCGTAGTCCCCCTGGTGCAGGGCCTCGAGGACCCCCCTCATCGCCGCTAAAGGATACCACGGCCCTCAGTCCTCTCACCGGCCAGGCGCTACCATAGGAGCTTGGGAGGTAGATGTTGCCGCAGCGAATCAACCCCTTCACCCTAATCTTTCTGCTCCTTCTGGGCTATCTGGCCTACACCAGCCTGACCGGCCCCCCGGCCCCCACCCTGGCCTACACCGAGTTCCGGGAGCTGGTGCGCCAGGGCAAGGTGGCCGAGGTGACCCTGGAGGAGACCCGGATCCTGGGGCTTTTAAAAGCGCCCGAGCGCTTCCCCACCCCCCAAGGGGAAAGGGTGGCCCGGCGCTTTCAGGTCCCCCTGCCCCCCGTGGCGGTCCAGGACCCCGAGCTTCTGCGCTTCCTGGAGGAAAACGGGGTCAAGGTGGTCACCAAACCCCCCTCCCTCTGGCCCCAGGTCCTCCTCTACGTGGGCTCCACCCTCCTCCTCATCGCCTTCTTCTGGTTCTTCTTCATGCGGGCCCAGGGCGGGGCGGGCCAGGTGATGCAGTTCGGCCAGAGCCGGGCCCGGCTCTACGGCAAGGAGAAGCGGGTTAACACCACCTTCAAGGACGTAGCCGGCCACGAGGAGGCCAAAAGGGAGCTCATGGAGGTGGTGGACTTCCTCAAAAACCCCAAGAAGTACCTGGAGCTGGGGGCGGAGATCCCCAAAGGGGTCCTCCTGGTGGGCCCCCCGGGCACGGGCAAGACCCTGTTGGCCCGGGCCGTGGCCGGGGAGGCCGGGGTCCCCTTCTTCTCCGTCTCCGCCAGCGAGTTCATGGAGATGTTCGTAGGCGTGGGGGCCAGCCGGGTGCGGAGCCTCTTTGAGGACGCCCGCAAAAACGCCCCCAGCATCATCTTCATAGACGAGCTGGACTCCATCGGCAGAAAGCGGGGGGCGGGGATCGGGGGCGGCCACGACGAGCGGGAGCAGACCCTGAACCAGATCCTCTCGGAGATGGACGGCTTTGAGAAGGACACCTCGGTCATCGTCCTGGCGGCCACCAACCGCCCCGACATCCTGGACCCCGCCCTTCTGCGCCCGGGCCGCTTTGACCGCCAGGTGGTGGTGGGTCTGCCCTCGCTGGAGGAGCGCAAGGAGATCCTCCTGGTGCACCTGCGGGGCAAGCCCGTGGCCGAGGACGTGGACGCCCTGGAGCTGGCCCACCTCACCCCCGGCTTCTCCGGAGCGGACCTCAAGAACCTGGTCAACGAGGCCGCCCTGATGGCGGCCCGGAACGAGGAAAAAAGGATCCGCAAGGAGCATTTCCTCAAGGCCCTGGACAAGATCGTCCTGGGCTTGGAGCGGCCCACCTTAAAGCTCTCCGAGGAGGAAAAGCGGGCCGTAGCCTACCACGAGGCGGGGCACGCCGTCGTGGGGGAGGTTCTCCCCCACGCCGACAAAACCGAAAAGGTCTCCATCGTCCCCCGGGGGATGGCCCTGGGAGCCCGCTGGAGCAAGCCCGAGGAAAGGGTCCTGGTCTCCCGGGAGCACCTGATGGACGAGCTTTCCGTCCTTATGGCGGGCCGGGCCGCCGAGGAGCTCTTCACCGGCACCGTGACCACCGGGGCCCAGGACGACTTCAAGCGGGCCACGGGGCTCGCCAAGCGCATGGTCCTGGACTGGGGCATGGGGGAGCACTTCCGGAACATCGCCTGGGGCTCGGACTCGGGGCCCATCTTCCTGGGGGAGGAGATCGCCAAGAAGAAGGACCACTCCGAGGAGACTGCCCGCCTCATTGACCAGGACATCCGGGCCATCCTGGACGAGGCCTACGCCAGGGCCCGCCAGGTCCTCCTGGAGCACGCCGAGGCCATGCACAGGATCGCCGAGGAGCTTCTAAGAGAGGAGACCATCCCCGGGGAGAGGGTCCGGGCCATTCTGAAGGAAACCGCCCCCGTCCAGAAGAGCCAGGAGGGCTAATACCACCCCATGCTGGCTTGCGCCAGCATGGGGGCCCCGGCAAAAGGTTCCTGGCCGCGGCTTTCGCCGCGGGTGGGGTACTTGGCCTCCTTGTTGATGGCCTCGAGGGGCAGGGCGACCTCAATCAGCTTTCTGAGCATGGCGGGCCTCCTCCAAGATTTTCAGGATCTCCTGGGCAGCGTAAAGCCTGTTGCGCTTCCTTTTGCTGATGGTTGTCAGAATGCCGTCTTTTTCCAGCCTCTGCACCAGCCTGTTCGCCCAGGCGTGGGTGATCTCAAGGCGGTCCTTGACCAGAGGAACGGTCAACACTGGGCGCTCAAAGAGAAGGTCTAATAACCCCAGGATGTGGGCGCTCCCCCCCTTGCGTCCGTACCTTTCCCGCCACTCCCTCCAGAGGTCAAGGAGCCTGCTGGCCCGAGCCGCCACGTCCTTGGCCTCCGTGCGCACCCCTTCCAGGAAGAAGGCCAACCAGTCCTCCCAGGCTCCCCGCTGGCTCACCCCGAGGAGAAGGTCGTAGTAGAGGTTTCGGTGCCGTTCAAAGTAAGCGGAGAGGTAGAGGGCAGGCTCCGGTAAGAGCCCCCTCTCCAAAAGCATCAGGGTGATGAGGAGCCGCCCAATCCTGCCGTTTCCATCCAGGAAGGGGTGTATGGCCTCAAACTGGTAGTGGACCAGGGCGATCTCCACGAGGGGCGGAAGCTTGTGGTCGCTGTTCCAGAAGCGCTCCAGGGCATCCAGGGCCTCCAGCATGGGGCCGGGAGGAGGGGGAACGTACCGGGCTTCCTCCAAGGAACTTCCCGGTGGACCGATCCAGTTCTGGGCCCGGCGGAACTCCCCCGGGGCCCGCCCCCCTCCGCGCACCCCCCGCAGGAGAACCGCGTGGACCTCCTTGAGGAGCCTTAGGGACAGGGGTATCTCCTGGAGAAGCTCCCTCCCCCGCTCCAGGGCGCGGATGTAGTTGAGCACCTCCTGGGCATCTTCCCTGAGCTCCGGGGAGGGGAACAAGGGCACCTGGGCCTCGAGGGCGTAAACGTCCAGCAAGCCCGCCTGCGTCCCCTCTATGCGGGAAGAGAGCACCGCTTCCTTCTGGATGAAGGGACGGATGAACAGGTAGGGGTTGGGGAGCTGGCGCAAAAGCCCCGCCAGTTCCCCAAGGGCCCTACCGGCCTCGTCAAGAAGGAGAACGAGCCGCTGGTTCCACTCCAACCGGGGAGGTAAGGGGTCTGGCAGAAAGGCGTACAAGCCTCGGCCGATGGCTAAAAGCTTCCCCGGGGCCTGGGGGGCGAAGTCCTCCGGGCGCACGGCCTTTATGATACTAACTCCCCCCTCTTGTATCATAGGACTTGGCGTGTGATACTCCCGTACTATAAGAGCCCGCTAGTCTCCTGCTAGACTAGAAGCTGTCGTAAAAGTCCTCCACAGGCAGCTACACGGCCCTGGCCAGCCGCTTCACCACCAATCGTAGCTTGCCCAGACAGACCCAGGTTTCGAGGTTTCGCTTACCCGAGGGTTTTCCTCATAGTCCTTGGCAAACGGATACCACCCTTTTACGACAGCCTCTAAGTGCCTGCACTTTTGGTTTCACAACACGGGGTGCCCAAGTCCGGGCTAAGGGCTTTTCTGGGGCCCCCACCGCGGCGAAAGCCGCGGGTGGGGTGCTTAGCAAAGCCCAGGGAGGGCCTCCCTGGCCTCCCTAAGCTCCGCCTGGGCCCGCCCCTCGTCCCAGCCCAGGAGGGGAGCCATGATCTCCACCACCCGGGGCAGGGCCGAAAGGGCCTTCTCCCGGTCCAGCAGGGCGAGGCCCAGCCTCCGGGCCAGCACGTCCATGGGCTTAGCGGCGAGCTCCTGGCGCACCGCCCACACCACCTCCCCCTCCAGGTAGGGGAGGCCGGGAAGGAGGGGCCTCTCCCCCAGGACCAGCACCTCCCCCGCCAGGGTGCCGTAGGTCTCGTAAAGGTGCCGGGCCACCGCCTCGGGGAGGTCCAAAAGGGGCCTCTCCCCCGCTCCCAGCAGGGGGGTGGTGTGGGAGGTGGAGGGAGGAAGGGAAAGGCCCAGGTCCTTGGCGATCCTCTCCACCAGGTCCAGGGCCATGAGGCGGAAGGTGGTCCACTTCCCCCCCACCAGGGTGTAGAGGCCCCGGAGCTCCTCTATGTGGTGGTCCCGCACCAATAGCCGGGTCTCCCCCTTCCCCACCAGGGGCCTCAGGCCCGACCAGGAGGCCCGGACCCGGCCCGAGAGGTCCCCCAGGTAGGGGCGGATCTCCTCCAGGAGGTAGGCCACCTCCTCCTCCCGGGGAAGGGGGCAGAAGGCGGGCTCGGCGGGGAGGTCGGTGGTGCCCAGGAGGGCCATGCCCCGGTAGGGCAGGAGGAAGAGGACCCGCCCGTCCCGGGTCCTGGGGATGAGGAGGCCCGCCTTCAGGGGGTAGTCCAGGACCAGGTGGACCCCGCTGGAGGGGGTGAGGAGGGGGGGAAGGTCCGGGTCCAGAAGGCGGCGCACCCCATCGGCCAGGGGGCCGGTGGCGTTCACCACCGCCTTAGCAAAGACCTCCACCTCCTTTCCCGTGAGGCGGTCCTGCACCACCGCTCCCCGAACCCGCCCCCCTTCCCAAAGGAGGGCCTTGGCCTCGGCGTAATTGAGGGCTACCGCCCCCCGCTCCAGGGCCGAGAGGACCAGGGCCAGGTTCAGGCGGTGGTCGGCGAACTGGCCGTCCTGGTAGGCCACGGCCCCCAGGGTGGGGGGGAGGTCGGGGAAGAGGTCCCGCACCGCCTTTGGGGGGAGGTAGCGGCTTTGGCCCAGGCGCCTCTTGCCCGAAAGGAGGTCGTAGAGCTTGAGGCCCGCCCAGTAGTAGGGGATCTCCAGGGGGCGGAAGAGGGGGGTGAGGAGGGTGAGGGGCCGGGCCAGGTGGGGAGCCAGCTCCAGGACCACCTTCCTTTCCCCCAGGGCCTCCCGGACCAGCCGGAGCTGGCGGGCGTCCAGCCGCTTCACCGCTAACTCCAAGTAGCGCACCCCCCCGTGGAGGAGCTTGGTGCTCCTAGAGCTGGTCCCTGAGGCGAAGTCCCGGGCCTCCACCAAAGCGGCCTTCAGGCCCCTCAAGGTGACCTCCCACAGAACCCCGGCCCCCGTGGCCCCCCCGCCCAGGATCAGGAGGTCAAAGGGCTCCTTGAGCCTTGCCCAGAGGGCTTCCCGGTCCATCATGTCCCCCTGGCGAAGCCTAAAGCCCGCTCCACCGCCCGTTGCCAGCCCCGCCTGAGGGCCTGGCGGCGGTCCTCGGGCATTTTGGGCAGGAAGCGGGCCTCCAGGCTCCAGGCCCTCCTCACCCCCTCCGGGTCCAAGGCCCCCGCCCCCACCCCGGCCATGAGGGCCGCCCCCAAGGCCGTGGTCTCCGTCACCCGGGGCCGGGCCACCGGCCTCCCCAGGAGGTCCGCCTGGATCTGGAGGAAGAGATCGTTTTCCGCCATGCCCCCGTCCACCCTAAGCTCCTCGAGGGGAAGCCCCGCCTCCTCGGCCATGGCCTCGGCCACGTCGGCCACCAGGAAGGCCACCCCCTCCAAGGCCGCCCGGGCCAGGTGGGCCCCGGTGGTCCCCCGGGTGAGGCCCAGGATGGCCCCCCGGGCGTAGGGGTCCCAGTAGGGGGCCCCGAGGCCGGTGAAGGCGGGGACCAGGTAGACCCCGCCCGTGTCCTCCACGCTCCGGGCCAGGGCCTCCACCTCGCGGCTTTCGGCGATGAGGCCCACCTCCTTCAGCCAGCCCACGGCCGCCCCGGCCACGAAGACGCTCCCCTCCAGGGCATAGGTGGCCTTCCCGCCCAGGCTCCAGGCCACGGTGGTGAGGAGGCCCTTCCGGGAAGGGATGGCCCGCTCCCCGGTGTTCAGAAGCAGAAAGGCCCCGGTGCCGTAGGTGCACTTCCCCTCCCCCGCCAAGAGGGCCGCCTGGCCGAAGAGGGCCACCTGCTGGTCCCCGAGAACCCCGCGGATGGGGATGGAGGCCCCAAAAAGCTCCGGCAGGGTCTCGCCAAAGTCCCCGTCCGAAGGGCGCACCTCGGGAAGCATGGCCCGGGGAACCTTTAGGAGGTCCAGAAGCTCCCCGTCCCACTCCAGGCGGTCCAGGCGGAAGAGGAGGGTGCGGCTGGCGTTCGTGGGGTCGGTGGCGTGGACCTTTCCCCCGGTCAGGTTCCAGATGAGCCAGGTGTCCACGGTGCCGAAGAGGGCCTCGCCCCGCTCGGCCTTCTCCCGAAGCTCGGGGACGTTCTCCAAAAGCCACAGGAGCTTCGTCCCCGAGAAATAGGGGTCCAGGAGGAGGCCGGTCCGTTCCCGGAAGAGGGGCTCGAGGCCCTTCTCCTTAAAGGCCTCGCACAAGGGGGCCGTGCGCCGGTCCTGCCAGACGATGGCGTTGTAGAGGGGCCTCCCCGTGGCCCTGTCCCAGACCAAAGTGGTCTCCCGCTGGTTGGTGAGGCCCAGGGCCAAAACCTCCTCCGCCCCCACCCCCGCCGCCTTCAGGGCCTCCTGGGCGGCGAGAAGTTGGCTTTCCCAGATCTCCCAGGGGTCGTGCTCCACCAGGCCCGGCCTGGGGTAGAGCTGCCGGAAAGCCCGCCGCCCCACCGCCACCACCTCGCCCTGGAGGGTGAAGAGGATGGCCCGGCTCGAGGTGGTGCCCTGGTCTAAGGCCAAAAGGTACCTCATAGCGCCTCCCGCAAAAGCCTCGCCGTTTCCTCCGGCAAGGCGTCCACCACAAAGGTCCCCGCCCCCAGCTCCGTGCCCGCGAGAAACTTCAGCTTATCCCGGGTCCGCCTGGGTGGGTAGAACTCCACGTGGAAGTGGAAGGTGCCCTCCTCCCCCAAGGGGGCGGCGTGGAAGACCATCACGTAGGGGAAAGGCTCCCCGTAAAGGGCGTCGTACCGGGCCACCACCCGGCCCAAAAGCCGGGCGAAGGCGGCCATATCCCCTTCCGAGAAGGTCCAGGGGCCGGGGTGGCGCTCCCTTGGGGCCACCCAGACCTCAAAGGGGTAGCGGGCGAAGGGGGGAACGAAGGCCAGAAAGCCCTCCTCCTGGTCCACGGCGTAAGGGTCCAGGTGAGGGAAGAGGTCCAGGAGGACCGCCCCTTCCCGGAAGGCCTGGCTCTCCCGCTCCAAAACGGGGGGCACGAAGGGGTAGGCGTAGATCTGCCCGTGGGGGTGGTGGAGGGTGACCCCCACCGCCTCCCCGCGGTTTTCAAAGGGCATGACGAAGCGCACCCCCTCCATGGCGTAGAGGGCCTGGTACCGCTCCCGCCAGACCCAGGCCAGAAGAAGCCGCTCTTCCTCGGAGAGGGAAGCCAGGCTACCCGTGTGGGCCATGGTGTAGACCACCACCTCGCACCGCCCTAAGGCCTCCCCCACGGCCACGGGAAGCCCCTCGGGGGGCGGGGGCGGGCCCGGCACCAGGGAGGGGAAGCGGTTCTCAAAGACGGCCACCTGGAACTCGGGGAAGGGGATCTCGGTAGGGAAGCTCCCCTCCCGGCTCGGGCAGAGGGGGCAGTGCTCCTTGGGGGGCAAAAAGGTCCGCTCCTGCCGATGGGCAGCGTAGACCCCCCCCTCCCGCCGCAGGGGGTGGTAGCGGAGGTGGGGGGCGGGCCCGAAGGCCTCCAAGGGCTCAGGGAGGGCCTCGGCCGTGAGGGGCGAGAGGCTATAGAGGATCAGCTCCCGCCCGTCGGCCTTGCGGTGGTGGCGTTTATAAAACGCAGGCATAGTCCAAAACCTCCTCCCCCACCTGAAGCCGGTAGGTGTTCTCCCCGCCCAAAAGCCAGGCGAAGTTCTCGGGCCGGGCCACGAAGAAGCGGCCGAACCCCATTTCCTCCATGAAGCGGCGCAGGCGGTTCCAGGCTTCCGGGTCCATGCCTCAGGCTACCAGGCCACCCCCTGGGGCAGGAGGGGGGGCAGGTAGGTGAGGGCCACCTCGTGCCGGAACCAGAGCCTCTCCCCTTCCCAGGCCTCCCCCACCAGGCGGTAGGCCCCCGAGGGCGGGTGCCTCAGGGCCTCCTGCACGGGGGCCAAAGCGGCCTGGACCTCTAGGGGGGCCTCCCAGGCCTCCATGAGGTGGAAGAAGGCGGCCCCTTAGCTCAGAGCCAGCTCCACCAGGCGCCTTAGAAGCTCAGGGTAGGTGAGCCCCTTGGCCAGGAAGAGGCGGGGGAACATGCTGGTGGGGGGGAAGCCGGGGATGGTGTTCACCTCGTTCAGGTAAAGCTCACCCTCCGCCAGGAAGAAGTCCACCCGGGCCATGCCCCTGAGGCCCAGGACCTTGTAGGCCTTCAGGGCCATCTCCTGCACCGTCTCCTCGGTCCCTGGGTCCAGGGGGGCGGGGATGAGGAGCTCCGCCCGGCCCGGGGTGTACTTGGTCTCATAGTCGTAAAAGGGGGCCTCGTAGCGCACCTCCCCCACGGGGCTGGCCTCCCCGAAGACGTTCCCCAAAACCCCCACCTCCAGCTCCCTAACCCCGGAAAGGGCCTTCTCCACCACCGCCTTCCGGTCGTGGCGGAAGGCCTCCTCCAGGGCCTCCTCCAGGTCGGCGTAGCGCTCCACCCTGGAGATGCCGATGCTGGAGCCGGTGTTGGCGGGCTTGACGAAGAAGGGAGGCTCAAAGGGCACCAGGGGGGTCTCCCCCCGGTAGAGGGCCACCCAGGGCACCACGGGAATCCCCGCCTGGGCCAGGACCCGCTTGGAAAAGTCCTTGTCCATGCACAGGGCGCTTCCCGCCACCCCCGCCCCCACGTAGGGCTTGCCCAGCATCTCCAAGAAGCCCTGGATGGTGCCGTCCTCGCCCATGGGCCCGTGGAGGAGGGGGAAGACCACCCCGTAGCGGTCCCAGTCCAAAGGAGGCGGGAAGGGGTGCTCCCCCTTGGGGGCCACCTTGGCCTCCAGGGCCCTCAACGCCTCCTCCCCCAGAAGCCAGGCCCCGTCCTTGGCGATGACGGCCAGCTCCGTGGGAAAGGGCATGTGCTTCAAGACCCCTTCCGCCGAGGCCAAGGAGACCTCGTGTTCGGGGCTCTTACCGCCGGCGATGAGAAGAACGCGAATCTCCATGCCTCAAGCTTACCCACCGGACCTCAGGTCCAGGCCGTTGAAGCGACCGGCGCAAGGGAGAAGCCCCTCCTCCACCCAGCACCAGACCGCCTTCTCGGCCGCCTCGAGGACCCTGGCCAGAATGGGCACCTCCTCCTCGGAAAAGGGCGAGAGGACGTAGGCCGCCCCCAGCTCCTTGGCCGGAGGCTTGCCGATGCCGATCCGCAAGCGGTGAAAGTCCGCGGTGCCCAAGGCCTCGGCGATGGAGGCCACCCCCCGGTTCCCGGCGGCGCTCCCCCCCGCTCTAAAGCGGAGGCGGCCCAGGGGCAGGTCCATCTCGTCGTGGACCACCAGGATCCTCTCCGGGGGGATCTTGTAGAACCGGGCCAGGGGGGCCACCACCCGCCCGGTGAGGTTGTAGTAGGTCAGGGGCTTCACGAAAAGCCCTCCCCTGGCCTCCGCCACCAGGGCCTCCCCCTTCTTGCGGAAGGGAAGGCCCAGGCGGTCCAGGACCATGAAGCCCACGTTGTGCCGGGTCCTGGCGTAGGCCTCCCCCGGGTTGCCCTGCCCCACCACAAGGAACATGCCCCTCCAAGGAAAAGGGGCGGCGAAACCGGGCCGCCCCTTGAAGAAGGCCACCTGAGGCCTAGGCCTCCTCCTCCTTCTTGCCCTTCTTGATGACCTCGGGCTCAGGGGGCGCTTCGGCGGCCTCGGCGGCCAGCTTCTCCACGTCCTCGGGCGGCACCACGGCGGCGATGGTCTCCTCCGGGTTGATGGCCAGCTTTACCCCCTCGGGAAGCTTGAGGTCGGCGGCGTGGAGGCTATCCCCGATGCCCAGGCCGGAGACGTCCACCTCAATGAACTCGGGGATGTTGCGGGGGGAGACCCGCACCAATATATCCCGGTGGACCTCCTGAAGCACCCCGCCTTCCCGCACGCCCACAGGCGTGCCCACGAAGCGCAAGGGGATGTACATCTCCACGGGCTCATCGGAGAGGACGAAAAAGTCCACGTGCTCCGGGCGGCGGCGCCTTTTGTTGAGGTTCACCTGGCGCACCAGGGTGGGCACCTCCCCATCGGGAAGCTCCAGGACGATCACGTGGTGGATGGAGGCCTGGCGGAAGACCTTGTCAAACTCCGAAAGGTCCACGTAGACCTTGCGGTTCAGGCTCTTGTTGTACATGACCCCGGGAAGCTTGCCGGCCCGCCTCAAGGCCTGGGGCTTCTCCCCCTCGCGGTAGTAGGCTTTTATGCGGTACTCCATGGCTCCTCCCTAAGCCCCAAAAGGGGCACACGAAGAAGAGTGTACCACACCCCTAGATGAGGGCGCTCACGGACTGGTTGGTGTGCACGTGGCGGATGGCCTGGGCCAGAAGCTCGGCGGTGGAGAGGACGGTGTAGCCCCCGTCCCTAAGGGGGATGGTGTCGGTGAAGACCACCTCCCTTATGGCGGGGTGGGCCAGGTTCTCCCGGGCCCCGCCCACTAGCACGGCGTGGGTGGCCAGGACCACGATCTCCGGCAGAGCGCCCGCCAAAAGGAGGGCCTCCACCCCCCGCCTGATGGTACCCCCGGTGGAGACGATGTCGTCCACCAAAAGGGGCCTCTTCCCCTCCACATCCCCGATCACGTAGGTGACCGAGGTCTCCCGGGGCCCGTGGCGGCGCTTGGCCAGCATGGCGAAGGGGAGGCCAAGCCTTTCCGCAAGCCGCCTGGCCTCCTCGGCCCTCCCGGCATCCGGGGAGACCACCACGGCGTTTTCCGCATACCCCCGCTCCTTCAGGTAGCGGGCGAAGAGGCGCACGGCGGAGAGGTGGTCCACGGGGATGTCAAAGAACCCCTGGATCTGGGGGGCGTGGAGGTCAATGGCGATGACCCGGTGGACCCCCACCCTTTCCAGGAGGCTCGCCACCAGCTTGGCGCTCACGGGCTCGCGGCCTTCGGTCTGCTTGTCCTGGCGGGCGTAGCCGAAGTAGGGGATCACGGCGTTGATGCGGGCGGCGGAGCTCCTCCGGGCGGCGTCGGCCAGGAGGAGGAGCTCCATGAGGTGGTCGTTGACGGGAGGCGAGGTGGGTTGGACCAGGTAGACATCGTCCCCCCGGACGCTCTCCAAAAGCCTTACCCGCACCTCCCCGTCGGGAAAGCGGTCCACCAGGGCCTGGCCCAGAGGGACCCCCAGGGCCTCCGCCACCCGCCGGGCCAGGTCGGGGTGGGCATTCCCCGTGAAGAGCCGGATTTCCATGGCCTATCCCTCCTCAGTATAGGCGGCCAGGGCCCGGGCCAAGAGGCCAAGGCGCCTCGAGGCCGCCTTCAAGAAGGCCTGGAAGTCCATAGCCGCCCCCTCCCCCGCCCCGTCGGTGACCACGCGGAGGAGGGCCATGGGGTGGCGGAAGCGGTAGGCCACCATAAGCGCCGCCCCGCCCTCCATCTCCACGGCGTCCGCCCCGTGGAGGGCGCGGAGCCTCGAGGCCTCCTCCGGGTCGGCCAGGAAGCGGTCCCCCGTGGCCACCACGCCCCGCCTACAGGGAAAGCCCAAGGCCCTAGCGGCGGCCTCCGCCCGGGCGAGAAGCCCGGGGTCCGAGGGGAAGAAGCGCACCCCAAAGGCCGTCTCCCCGGGGGCGCGGCCGAAGGGGGTGAGGTCCACGTCCCACTGGACCGCCCTCTCGGCCAGGAGGAGGTCCAGGGCCTTCAGGGCGGGGTTCAGGGCCCCCGCCACCCCCAGGAAGAAGCTTTCCTCGGGGGCGTGGCGGGCCAGGACGTAGGCCACGGCCATGGCGGCGGCCACCTTGCCCACCCCTGTCTCCGCCACCAGGACCCCCTGCCCCAGGTGGAGGGGAAAGGGGGCCTCGAGGGCCACCCCAGCCCCCAGGGCCTCCCTCAGGGCCTGGGCCTCCTCGGGCTCGGCGGCGAAGAAGGCCCTCATAGGGGTATGGTGGGCTGGACCTTGAGGCCCGCCCGGAGGACCCTCTCCGCCCAGGCCTTGGCCCCTTCCAGGTCGTGGTCCCGGTAGTTGCCGCACTCCCTAAAGCTGGCCCCGGGGATGGGCCCCTGGTGCAGGAGGACATCCCTCAAGGCCCGCTCAAAGGCTAAGAGGACCTCCTCTTCCTCCAGGGGCCCCTCGGCCACCAGGTAGAAGCCCGTGCGGCAGCCCATGGGGGAGAGGTCAATGACCCCGGGGAGGTGGTCCCGTATATACCCCGCGAGAAGGTGCTCCAGGGTGTGCAAGGCCGCCGTGGGAAGGGCCTCCCGGTTGGGCTGGGCCAGCCTCAGGTCGTACTTCTCCACCACCCCGCTTGCCACCCTCTTCCTGCCCGCCAGGCGCACGTAGGGGGCCTGGACCTTGGTGTGGTCTAGCCCAAAGCTCTCCACCTCGGCCATGCCCCCATGGTAACCGGTAGACTGGGGCCTATGGTGGTGGTCCTGGACTTCGGCTCCCAGTACACCAGACTGATTGCGAGAAGGCTCCGGGAACTCCGGGCCTTTTCCCTTATCCTCCCGGGCACGGCCCCCCTGGAAGAGGTCCTGAAGCACAGGCCAGAGGTCCTCATCCTCTCCGGGGGGCCCAAAAGCGTCTTTGAGGAGGACGCCCCCAGGCCCGACCCCCGCCTCTTCGCCCAGGGCCTCCCCATCCTGGGCATCTGCTACGGGATGCAGCTCATGGCCCAGGCCTTCGGGGGGAAGGTGGAGCGCGCCGGGCGGGCGGAGTACGGCAAGGCCCTCCTCACCCGCTACTCCGGGCCCCTCTTCCATGGCCTAAGGGGCGAGGTCCAGGTCTGGATGAGCCACAGCGACGCCGTCACCGAGCTCCCCCCCGGGTGGCGGGTGGCGGCCGAGACCGAGGAGAACCCGGTGGCCGCCATAGAGGCGGAAGGGGCCCCCCTTTTCGGGGTCCAGTTCCACCCCGAGGTGGCCCACACCCCCAAGGGCCTGCAGATCCTGGAAAACTTCCTGGAGGTGGCCGGGGTCAGCCGGGACTGGACCCCGGAGCACGTCCTGGAAAACCTTCTCAAAGAGGTGCGGGAGCGGGTGGGCAGTGAGCGGGTTCTTCTCGCCGTCTCCGGCGGGGTGGACTCCTCCACCCTGGCCCTCCTCCTGGCCCGGGCCGGGGTGGACCACCTGGCCGTCTTCGTGGACCACGGGCTTTTGCGCCTAGGGGAGCGGGAGGAGGTGGAAGGGGCCCTTAGGGCCCTTGGGGTCAACCTCCTGGTGGTGGAGGCCAAGGACCGCTTCCTAAAGGCCCTAAAGGGCGTGGAGGACCCCGAGGCCAAGCGCCAGGTCATCGGGCGGGCGTTCGTGGAGGTCTTCAGCCAGGTGGCCCGGGAACGAGGGCCTTTCCGCTTCCTGGCCCAGGGCACCCTCTACCCCGACGTCATAGAGTCCGCCGGCGGGCACGGGGCGGCCAAGATCAAGAGCCACCACAACGTGGGAGGCCTGCCGGAGGACCTGGCCTTTGAGCTTCTGGAGCCCTTCCGGCTCCTCTTCAAGGACGAGGTGCGGGAGCTGGCCCTCCTCCTGGGGCTCCCCGACACCATCCGCCTCCGCCACCCCTTCCCCGGGCCCGGCCTGGCCGTGCGCATCCTGGGGGAGGTCACGGAGGAGGGGCTGGCCGTCCTCCGGAGGGCTGACGACATCTTCATCAACCTCCTCAAGGAGTGGGGGCTTTACGAGAAGGTGGCCCAGGCCCTGGCGGTCCTCACGCCCCTGAGGAGCGTGGGCGTGGCGGGGGATGAGCGGCGCTACGGGCACGTCCTGGCCCTCAGGGCCGTCACCACCGAGGACTTCATGACCGCCGACTGGGCCAGGCTCCCCCTGGAGTTTTTGGACGAGGCCGCCCGGCGCATCACCCGTAGGGTGCCGGAGATCGGGCGGGTGGTCTACGACATCACCTCCAAGCCCCCCGCTACCATAGAATGGGAGTAATGGGCGAACCCGCTAGGGTCCTAAAGCGGCTTTCCCCGGAGGCCTACCTGGAGCTGGAGGCCTCCTCCCCCGTTAAGCACGAGCTTCTGGAGGGCGTCCCCTACGCCATGGCCGGGGCGGGCCGGGCCCATAACCTCGTCGTGAGCAACCTCCACTACCTCCTCTATCCCCTGGCCCGCAGGAAGGGGTGCCGCCTCTACGTGGCGGACATGAAGCTGAGGGTGGGGGAAGCCACCTTCTACTACCCAGACCTCATGGCGGTCTGCGCCCCTCCCCCGGAAAACCCCTTCTACGAGGAAGCCCCCTGCCTGGTGGTGGAGGTCCTCTCCCCCCACATGGAGGCCGTGGACCGGAGGGAAAAGCTCTGGCGCTATCTTTCCCTCCCTTCCCTAAAGGGCTACCTCCTGGTGAGCGCCGAAAGGCCCCTGGTGGAGCTCTACCGCAAGGAAGGGGAGGAGGTGCTTTACCAGGCCCTCGAGGCGGGGGAGCTTATCCTCCCCTGCCTGGAAGGAGCCCTTTCCGTGGAAGCCATCTACGCTGGGGTTGACCTAGAGCCCCAAGGGGGGTAGGCTGAAGGGGAAAGGAGGTGAACCTATGCCCACCTTTATCGTCCTGAGCACCCTGACGGACGACGGCGCCGAGACCCTGGTCAAGAACCCCGAGCGCATCAAGGAGGTGAACGGGGAGCTGGAGCGGGACTTCGGGGTCAAGGTGGTGGCCCAGTACGCCGTCCTGGGGCCCTACGACTTCGTCAACATCGTGGAGGCAGAGGACAGCCTGGCCGTGGCCCGGGCCATGCTTCACCTGGCCTCGAGGGGAAGCGTCAAGACCACCACCCTGGAGGCCATCCCCGTGGCCGACCTGATCGCCCGGCTCAAGTAGTGGAGGTCCTGGAAACCTCGGTCTACGCCGAAGACCTGGAGAAGGCCCGGGCCTTCTACGAGGGGGTCCTGGGCCTTCCCTGTTTTCAGTTCAAGCCTCCCCGGCACGCCTTCTTCCGCGCGGGGCGGGGGGTCTTTCTGGTCTTCAACCCGGCCCTCACGGAGAAGGAGGAAGCCCTCCCGCCGCATGGAGCCCGGGGAAGCGTCCACGTGGCCTTCCGGGTGGAAGAGGAGGAGCTTCCCCTCTGGGAAGAGCGCCTGAAGGCGGCGGGCTACCCCGTCTTTTGGGCCCAGTGGCCCGGGGGGAAAAGCCTCTACACCCAAGACCCTGCGGGCAACCTGGTGGAGCTGGCCCCCGGAAGGATATGGGGCCTTTAGGGGGAAGCGTGGGGGATACCCTAGCCCAAGCCCTCGTCCTCTTGGAGGAGGGGAAGGACCGGGAGGCGGAGGCTCTCCTCCTCACCCCCCAAGAAGGCCCCCTGGAGGCCGAGCGCCTGGCCCTTTTGGGCTTCGTGGAGGCCCGCAAGGGGAACCTTCGGGCCTACCGCGCCCTGGCCCTGGAGGCCGCCCGAAGGGCCCAGACCCCCCTCACCCTCTACCACCTGGGCCTGGCCCTCCCCCCGAGGGCGGGCGCCCTGGCCCTGGAGGAGGCCCTTCGGCGCACCGAGGACCCCCAGGCCCAGGGCCGCCTCGCCCTGGCCCTGGCCCGCGCCTTGAGGCGGCTCGGCCGCCTGAGGGAGGCCCTGGACTACGCCGCCTTGGCCCATGCCCGGGGGTTCACCCCCTCCGCCCTCCTGGAGTGGGCCTGGCTCAGCCTTCTCGCAGCGGAGGAGCCTTCCCTCCCCGACCTCCTCCGCCAGGTGGAGCCTTTGAGCCTGAGGGGAAGCGCGAGGGGAGGCGCGGGGCTCTACGCCCGCCTCCTCATGGCCCACCTTCGCCTTCTCCAGGGGGAGGAGCCCACCGCCCGGGCCTACCTGCGGAAGGCCCTGGAGGAGGCCCCTCTTCCCGCCCTTCCCTACCTCGCCCCTGCCGGGGTGCGCCTCCTTGGGAAGGAGGCCCTCCCCTTCCTCCAGGCGGCGAGGCCCTGGGCCAAAGAGCCTCCCGTCCAGGCCCTCCTCGCCCTGGCCCAGGGGCTTTACCGGGGGGACGGGGAAGGGGTGGCTGGGGCCCTCCCCCTCCTCCTGGAGGAGGCGGCGGAGGAGGCCATGCGGGGCCTCCTCTTTCTGGGAAGGCCCCACCCCCTCCTGGGAGAGCTCTCCAAGCGGGGGCAGGAGTTTCTCTGGCCCGCAAGCCCTTCGGCCCACTTCCAGGCCCTGGGGGAGCCGAGGCTTGGGGGCAGGCCCCTCCCCCTGCGCCAGGCAGAGCTCCTCGTTCTTCTCCTCGTCCGAAAAGAGGGGTGGAGGGGGGAGGACCTGGCCCAGGCCCTCTACGGCGAGCCCAACCTGGGGGCCTTGAAGGCCCTCCTCCACCGCCTGCGGGAAAAGGGCCTCCGGGTCTCCCCCTCCCCTTACCGCCTGGAAACCCCTCCCCCCTCGGACCTCTCGGCCTTCCTCCGGGCCCTCTCCCGGGGCGACCTGGAGGAGGCCCTGGCCCTCTACCGGGGCCCCCTCCTTCCCCAAAGCCAGGCCCCCGGGGTGGAGGCCCTCCGCCTGGAGCTGGAGGAGGCCCTGAAGCAGGCGGTGCTGGCCCAGGGCGAGGTAGAGAGCCTCTTCCTCCTGGCCGAGCGCCTGGGGGAGGACCTGGAGGTCTGGGAGGCCCTCCTGGAGAGGCTACCTCCCGAAGACCCCCGCCTCCCCATCGCCCGGGCCCGGGTGGCGCGGCTCCGCCGGGAGTACGGGGTGTGAGGCTGGGGGAAAGCAGTCGGGAACCCGGCAGGCCAAAGCGGGCCCGGAAGGCCGGGCCAAGAGGAGAAGCCCAAGAACCTTGCCCCCATGCCCCCGGGGTGCCACGAGGAAGGTTACGCGGGAGGCCAGGTGTGGAACCCCTTCCACGTAACCTCCGCGTAACCTCACCCCTGCTACCCTGGGGCCAACCCGTAAGGGGGTGAAGGAGATGCTCAAGGAGGTGCAGGAGGTCAAGGTCGGCGGCCGGAGGCAGCGGGTCCAGGTGAGGCCCTTCGCCTGGAATGCAAGAATGCTTTTGACGCTCCCAGCCTTCGTTGTTCTCTTTATTGCGGGCTGCGGGCGGGGAGCGGCGACCGATACCTCCCCCCAGGTTGCGGAGGGGTCCGGTGTTTGGAGGGAGTTCGCCCCTGGGGGGAATGGTGGTGGGCCTATACTGGGATCCGGCAATCCCACTCCCCCTTTTTTCACAGGAGGCATCTAGATGTACGCCAAATTTACCCAACTCAAAGCAGAGGTTCAGGACTTTACCCACATCTCCGTTTCGTGGTAAATCTCCCCTTGCGGGCGCAGCCCGTATCTGGTACCGGGGGTGATCCATGGACATGCTCAAGGTGGCCGAGGCCAGGCTCCAGGAGTTCACGGGCCGTTTTGCGAGCGTTTTCCCCCGATAAGCGCCTCCACCGACGGTTTGAAGAGGTGGTGCGGGGCGCCTTGGCCGCAGGCTCAGCCCGGGTGAGCGAGATGGTGGCCTCGCTCCCTTCTCCCCTCCAGAACCGCTTCCACCAGGCCAAAGCCCTTTACCGCTTCCTGTCCAACCCACGGGTGGAGGCAGAAGCCCTCCTTGACCGGGTCTATCAGGAGAGCGCGACTGCCCTGGAGGGTGAGGAGGTTCT
>NZ_LHCI01000106.1:26546-77932 GCF_001280255.1 Thermus aquaticus
CTTGAGACCTTCCAGGTGCGGGGGCTTGCCCGGATCCGGAAGGTGGTGGCGGTTTTGCTGGGGCTGGCGGTGTTCCTTTGGGAAGTTGAGCGGTTGGGGGATCCGTTCAAGGGGTTTCTTTTGCAGCTCGGGGGCAAGCTGGGGCTGCCCAGCGAGAGGGATGGTCCGTACCTGCTCCTGAGGGGCCTGGTTCGCCTGCTCAACTATGAAGTCACCCAAGAACTCTTGAAGCAGGCTAAGGGAGGGCGAGGAAGGAGTTTTGGGTAAAGCCCTGAGAGGTTATCTTGACGATTCAGGTCCTGAGGCGCTACTGGTTTAGTAACCTCGTGGGCTTCTTTGTGGACTTAGTATACTTTTACGCTATCTTTGTGGCTGTACGGAGCCTGGTGCCGGGAGAAAACCTGCCAGGCACCCCTTCCTTGATCTTGATGTATACGGTCCTCCACCTCACCTTGGGCTTTTACACCTCTTTCTATCGCTTCCTGCGCAACGATGCGCTCCAAGGCACTTTGGAGCACCTAGCCCTAGCTAGAGGAGGCCTACTGAGTCAGCTTTTCGTGAGGCTTGCGGTCCAAGGCGCCTACATCATCCTGCAAAGCCTCCTAGTTCTCCTGATCCTCGTGGCGCTTACGAAGGTGACCCTAGAGATTACCCCTTGGTGGCCCCTAGGGGTCGGAGTGGTCTTGCTGGCTGCGGTGGGGCTTTCCCTGCTCATGGGAGCGCTTGGTCTTTACTTCAAGGAGATAGACAACGTGTTCACCCTCATTCAGTTCATCCTCATCCCGTACTTCCTCTCTTTCATTCAATGGCAGCCTTATATGGCCTACCTCCCCTTCGCCCCGGGAGCCCACCTGGTGCGGCTTGGGCTCACGGGGGGCGATTTTGACCGGGGTATTTTCCTCCTGGCCCTTTTTCAGGGTCTTTTCTTGTTCGCCGCCGGGCTTCTCGCCATGGTCTACATGTACCGCATGGTCCGCAGATGGGGTATATTGGGGAGGTTCTAGGAGGCGTGATGTTCTGGCAACTTTGGAGTGAGCTTCTCCTGGAATGGAACCTGACCAAGCGCTACTGGTTTGACCAGGTGGCGGGGCTTTTGGCCTCGGTCCTCTTCTTCTACTCCATGGTCCTTGGCCTGGAGAACCTGACCCCTGAGGGCCTGGCGAGCCTGGGCCTGGATGTGGGCCCCTTACTCCTCCTCTTCGCCGCCTTCAGCATGGTGGTGGGCACCTTTCAGTCCGTGGCGTACGACGTACAGTCCGAGGCCGCCCAAGGCACCCTGGAGCACCTGGGCCTAGCCCGGGGAGGGCTCCTTTGGCAGCTCCTCCTGCGCTCCTTCGTGGTGGGTCTTGAAGGCATCGCCACCAGCCTCCTTGTCCTTCTCCCTCTCGCTCTTCTCCTGGGGGTGCGGCTCGCCCCCGCTCCCTGGTGGCCCCTGGGCCTTTTGCTCCTTTACCTCGCCGCCTTGGGCTTTGCCCTCGCCATGGGGGCCCTGGCCCTCTACTTCAAGCGGGTGGACGGCTTCTTCACCATCGTCCAGTTCCTCTTCCTGCCCTACTTCTTCTCCCTGGTCCGGTTTGAGCCCTGGATGGCCCCCCTGCCCTTCGCCCCGGGGGCCTACCTCCTCCGGATGGGCTTTACCGGGGAGGGGCCGTCCTTGGCCCTGGTGGGCCTGGCCGCTTTCCAGGCCCTCCTGTTCCTGGTCCTGGGCTTTGTCGCCATGTCCTGGGTTTATGCCCTAGTCCGTCGTCGGGGAATCTTTGGGAGGTACTGATGCGGCTTCTGGTGCAGAACGTCCACAAGCGCTTCGGGAAGCTGGAGGCCCTGAAAGGGGTGAGCCTGGAGCTGGCCCCGGGGGAGATCCTGGGCCTCCTGGGGCCCAACGGGGCGGGCAAGACCACCCTCATCAAGATCGTCCTGGGCCTCCTCCTCCCCGATGGGGGCGAGGTGGTCCTGGAGGAGGGGAAGGGGAGGCGGAGGCCCCAGGGCCACGAGTTCGGCGTCCTCCTGGAGGGAAGCCGCAACCTCTACGTGAACCACTCCCTCCTCACCAACGCCCTCTACTTCGGGGGCATCCGGGGGCTTTCCCCCAAGGAGGTGCGGCCCCGGTTTGAGGCCTGGCTGGCGCGCTTTGGCCTCCTGGACCGCCTCCACGCCCCCCTGGCCTCCCTCTCCCGGGGGATGCAACAGAAGGCCGCCTTGGCCCTGGCCCTGGCCCTCAACCCCCGCTTCCTCCTCCTGGACGAGCCCACCCTGGGCCTGGACCCCGTGAGCCGCAAGGAGCTGGAGGCCATCCTCCTGGACCTGAAGGGGGAGGGGTGGGGGATCCTCCTCACCTCCCACGACCTGGAGAGCGTGGAGCGGGTGAGCGACCGGGTGGCCTTCCTCCACCGGGGGGAGGTGCTGCGGGAGGGCCCCACCCGGGCCCTGTTGCGGGAGTGGGCCGGGGAGGGGTACCGCCTGCGCCTCGCCGAGCCCAAGGCGGAGGCCTTGGCGGGGGCCCTGGGGCCGGGGTGGCTCCCCGAGGCCCCGGACCGCCTCTTCTTCCTGGGGCCGTGGGAGGCGCTGCGGGCCTACCTTCCCCGCCTGGACGGGGAGGTGCTGGAGGTCTCCCGGGGGACGCCCAGCCTGGAAAGCCTCTTCCTCAGGCTCTTTGGGCCCGCTCCCCGGGGCTAGAATGGGAGGGTGAGCCTTCCCCTAAAGCGCGTGGACCTCTTCACCGACGGGGCCTGCCTGGGGAACCCGGGGCCCGGAGGGTGGGCGGCCCTCCTCCGCTACGGAAGCCGGGAGAAGCTCCTCTCCGGCGGGGAGCCCTGCACCACCAACAACCGCATGGAGCTAAAGGCGGCCCTCGAGGGCCTCCTGGCGCTAAGGGAGCCCTGCCAGGTCCACCTCCACACCGACAGCCAGTACCTAAAGCGGGCCTTCGCCGAGGGTTGGGTGGAGAGGTGGCAGAGGAACGGCTGGCGCACCGCCGAGGGCAAGCCCGTGAAAAACCAGGACCTCTGGCAGGCCCTCCTGAAGGCCATGGAGGGCCACGAGGTGGCCTTCCACTTCGTGGAGGGCCACAGCGGCCACCCCGAAAACGAACGGGTGGACCGGGAGGCCCGCCGCCAGGCGAAGGCCCAGCCCCAGGTGCCCTGCCCGCCCAAGGAGGCCACGCTTTTTTAGCCCTGGGCGGAAAAGCGTTATACTTGGGCCATGGAGCCCCGTGGCCGGCCGGTGCTGGAAAGCGCCCTGAACCGGGAAAGCGCCCACTTCAAGGCCAACAAGGACGCCTGGGTGGCCCTGGTGCGGGAGTTCAAGGAGAGCCTGGAGAAGGTCCGCCAGGGGGGCGGGCCCAAGGCCGTGGAGCGCCAGCACCAAAAGGGCCGCCTCACCGCCCGGGAGCGGATAGAAAGGCTTCTGGACCCGGGGACGGAGTTTCACGAGCTTATGGCCTTCGCCGGGTGGGGGATGTACGAGGAGTGGGGCGGGGCCCCCGCAGGCGGGGTCATCACCGGCCTGGGCACCATCGCCGGAAAGCTCTGGATGATCATCGCCAACGACGCCACGGTGAAGGCCGGGGCCTTCTTCCCCATCACCGCCAAGAAGGTGATCCGGGCCCAGACCATCGCCCTGGAAAACCGCATCCCCACGGTCTACCTGGTGGACTCCGCCGGGGTCTTCCTCCCCCTCCAGGACGAGGTCTTCCCCGATCAGGACGACTTTGGCCGCATCTTCTACCTGAACGCCCGGATGTCGGCCCTGGGCATCCCCCAGATCTCGGCCATCATGGGCAACTGCGTGGCCGGGGGGGCCTACCTCCCGGTGATGACCGATGTCCTCCTCATGACCGAGGGCTCGGGGCTTTACCTGGCGGGGCCCGCTTTGGTCAAGGCCGCCATCGGCCAGGAGGTCTCCTCCGAGGAGCTGGGCGGGGCCAGGATGCACTACGAGGTCTCGGGCACCGTGGACTTCTACGAGCCCACGGACGAGGCCGCCCTGGAACGCATCAGGAAACTGGCCGCCCTCTACCCGCCCTCGCGCCCCGCTCCTTGGGCCGAGGCCAGGAAGGAGCCCAAGGAGCCCCTCTACCCCGCCGAGGACCTCTACGGCCTGGTCTCCCCCGATGGCTCCCGGCCCTACGACCTCAGGGAGGTCATCGCCCGGCTGGTGGACGGCTCCGAGTTCCTGGAGTACAAGGGGGGATACGGGGAGACCCTGGTCACCGGCTTCGCCCGCATCGGGGGGTACCCGGTGGGCATCGTGGGCAACCAGCGCCTCATCCTGAAGAAGCGGGGCCGGATTGAGGTGGGCGGGGTCATCTACGCTGAGGCGGCCGACAAGGCGGCCCGGTTCATACTGGAGGTGAACCAGATGGGCATCCCCCTCCTCTTCCTCCAGGACGTGACCGGCTTCATGGTGGGCAAGGACTCCGAGCAGGCGGGGATCATCAGGCGGGGGGCCAAGCTGGTGAACGCCGTCAGCAACTCGGTGGTCCCCAAGATCACCGTGATCCTGGGGGGGTCTTTTGGGGCTGGCAACTACGCCCTGGCGGGGAAGGCCTACGCCCCCCGTTTCATCTACGCCTGGCCCAGCGCCAAGTACGCCGTCATGGGCGGGGCCCAGGCGGCCAAGACCCTTCTGGAGCTGGAGGTGGAGAAGCTGAGGCGCCAGGGAAAGGAGCCCTCGGACGAGGAACTCAAGGCGCTTTACGAGCGCATCAAGGGCCGCTACGAGGAGACCCTAGACCCCCGGTACGCGGCGGCCAGGCTCTGGGTGGACGGCATCATCTTTCCCCACGAAACCAGGAAGTGGATCATCAAGAGCCTCGAGGCCTGCGCCCTGAACCCGGAGCGGGAACCTCTTCGGGTGGGGGTCTTCCAAGTCTAAACCCCATCCTGGCGCCCCAAGGGAGGGAAAAGATGGCAACGGTCAAGTGGGTGGAGTGCCCCCGGGACGCCTGGCAGGGGTTTTCCCGCTTCATCCCCACCGAGGAGAAGGTGGCCTTCCTGAAGAATCTTCTGGAGGCGGGCTTCCGCCACCTGGACCTGACCAGCTTCGTCTCACCCCGGTGGGTGCCCCAGATGGCGGACGCCGAGGAGGTGCTAAAATCCCTCCCGCCCCCCGAGGGGCGCACCTACCTGGCCATCGTGGCCAACGAGCGGGGCCTGGAGCGGGCCCTAAAGGCCCCCAACCTGACCCACGTGGGCTACCCCTTTTCCCTATCGGAGACCTTCCAGCGCAAAAACACCAACCGCTCCCCGGAGGAGTCCTGGCCCCTGGTAAAGGCCATGGTGGAGGGGACCCGGGGGAGGCTCGGCCTGGTGGTCTACCTCTCCATGGCCTTCGGCAACCCCTACGACGACCCCTGGAGCGTGGAAGAGGTCCTGGAGGCCGTGGCCCGCTTGCGGGAGCTGGGAGTGGAGGAGATCGCCCTGGCCGACACCTACGGGGTGGCCGAGGCCGCAACCATTAAGGAGGTGCTGCGGGCGGCGGTAGCCCGCTTCGGCCCCGAGGGCCTGGGGGCCCACCTCCACGCCAGGCCCCAGGGGGTCCTGGAGAAGGTGGAGGCGGTCTTGGAGGCCGGGATCACCTGGCTGGAGGGGGCCCTGGCCGGGGTGGGGGGGTGCCCCTTCGCCGGGGACGAGCTCGTGGGCAACCTCCCCACGGAGGTGGTCCTGCCCTACCTGGAGAGGCGGGGCCTCCGGACCGGCGTGGACCTGGCCCGGCTTCCCCTCCTGGCCGAGGAGGCGGCCAGGCTCAAGGCCCTTTACGCCTAGGCGGCCTTTTTAAGGTAGATGTGGGGGTCCGTGGGGTTGGCGATGGCGTTGACCCGAGCGATGAGCTCCTCCGGGGGGAGGCTTAAGAGGGCACTCATCTCCCCCGGGGAGACCACGGCCTCGTAAAAGCGCTTGGCCCCCCGCTCCAGGAGGAGGGCCATGAGCTCCGCCAAGGCCTCCTCCCCTCCGGGGAAGGCGGGGCCGAAGGCATCGGGGACCAAAAGGTCCTTCTTGCCCCCGTGAATGAGGAGGGCGTAGCGGGCCTTATCCCTTTGGTCCTGCCAGTCGGTGATAAGGTAGACCTTGGCCTCGGGGAAGCGAACCCCCTTCAAGGCCTCCTTTAGGGCCTGTAGGGTCACCCTGGGCGCGCTGCGCAGGCCTAGGCGTTCCACGCCCCTATCCTACAGGAGTTTGCTGGCGTAGATGACCTGGCCGGCGTGGTGCTGGGCGTGCTCCACCAGGTGGTGGAGGACGTGGGCCCGGGGGGCCTCCACCCCCTGGCTTCCCACCCGCACCAAAGCCGAAAGGTCCGCCTCCCTCACCCCTCGGAAGGCTTGAAGAAGGGCGTCCCAGGCCTCGCCAAACCGGGCCACCACCGCCTCCTTGGGCTCCTTCTCCCCCTGTAGCTCCCACTCCCGGCCCCTTTTGGCCCACTCCGGCAGAGGAAGGCCAAGGGCGTAGGCGCCCAGGCGCAGGGAGCTTCCCGTGATGTGGCGCACCAGGCCGCCGATGGGGTTCGCCCCCTCCTTGGGCCGCCACCAGAAGGCCTCCTCGGAAAGGCCAAAGGCCCACCGCTCCAGGTGGAAGCGGACCTCCTCCAGGCCCCTTATCCAGGCCGAGACCGCCGGGGGTACCCCCGGCACCAAAGGTTCCAGAAAGGGCGCGCTCATCCTCCCATGCTACCCTGGTTGGGGTGAGGGCGCTCCTCCGCCTCTTCCAAAGGACCCGAAGGCCAGGCCCCTGCCCCGTTTGCGGGCTTCCCCGGCCCCTGGCGGAGGAGGTGCGCCGCCACCGGCGCTTCTGCCCCCACGTGGCCTTCCGGGCCTGCCCCTTTGACCCCAGGAAGGGCCTATACCGCTTGCGGCGATGACCCCAGAAGAGGCCTGGCGCGCCCTGGAAGAGGACCTGGCGGACTACCTGGAGAGGAAGGGCGTCGTCCCCTCCTGCCGGGCGGGGTGCTTCGCCTGTTGCTTCGGCCTCGTCACCCTCTCCCGCCTCGAGGGCCTAGCCCTCCTCCCCCACCTCACCCCCCTTCAGAAGGCGCGCCTCCTTGAGGAAGGCCCGAGGCGCCTGGCCCTCCTCAAGGAGGGTAAGGACGACCCCCACTTCCCAAGCCGCTTCTTCCAAAGCCGCACCCCCTGCCCCCTTCTGGAAGGGGGGCTTTGCGGGGTCTACCCCCAGAGGCCCCTGGCCTGCCGGGGCCTCCTCACAGAGGGGGACCCCAGGCTTTGCGCCCCCGAGGCGACCCCGCCCAAGGGGCACTTCCTCCCCGTGCCCTGGCGCATGGCCCGCCTGCGCATGGAGGCCCTCTGGGAGGAGGAAAGGAGGCGCTTCGGCCACGCCCTCATCGGGGAACTGGCAAGCCTCCTCTACCTCCTCCTAAAGGGCCTTCCCCAGGACCGGGAAGGGGTGGAGGCCCTTCTTCAGGAGCTTGGGGTGCTTGGGGGAAGGTGGGGGTACCAGGTGCTCTAAGTACCCCACCGCGGCAAAAGCCGCGGTGGGGGCCCCAGAAAAGCCCTTCCACAGCTCCGACTTGGGCACCCCATGTTGCGAAACCAAAGTGCGGGCACTTAGGCCTCTTGGGTGGGGACCCTTTTCCAGATGAAGTAGAGGGCGTAGGCCACCAGGCCCAGAAGGAGGGCCCAGGCCCCAGGATGGGACAGGCGAAGGAGGCTGAAGCCGGCCCCTAGCAGGATGAGGAGCGTGGCCCAGGCCTTGGTTCCCCGGGACATGCCCCGGCCCTCCCGATAGTCCCGGATGAGGGGGCCCACCTTGGGTAGGCTCAGGAGCCAGGCCTCGAGGCGGGGATTGGAGCGGGAGAAGAAGTAGGCCGCCAGGAGGAAAAAGGGCGTGGAGGGCAGAACCGGGAGAAGGCTTCCCAAAAAGCCTAGCCCGGTGAAGAAGAAGCCCAAGACTAAGGCCAACCCGCGCATCAGGTCCAGTCTAGCCCTTTCCCCACCCCGCAGAAAAGGAAAGGCGACCCAAAGGCCGCCTTTGGCGGAGGGGGCGGGATTCGAACCCGCGAGACCCCTTGCGGGGCCTACCGGTTTTCGAGACCGGCCCGTTCAACCGCTCCGGCACCCCTCCCTGAGCCGGGCGAAGAAGTCCCTTAAAAGCTTAGCACACTCCCCTTCCCGAAGGCCACCCCGCATCCTCCCCCCCTGGCCGTAGCGGGTGAGGGCCCCCTCCTTCAGGTTCTCCACCCCGTAGACCACCTCCACCCCCGCCTCCATAAGGGCGTGGTGGCACATGCGGCAGGGCTCCAGGGTCACGTAAAGCCGCCCTCCCCTGGCCCTTTTCCCCAGCTTCTGCAAGAGGAGCATCTCGGCGTGGGCGGTGGGGTCTTCCATGGCCTCCACCCGGTTCCGCTCCCCGTGGACCTCCCCCTCCAGGACCAGGACCGCTCCCACCGGCACCTCCCCCTCGGCGAAGGCCTTCTTGGCCTCCTCGAGGGCCAGGCCCATGTAGCCCTCCTCCGCCGAAGGGGGAAAGAGGCCCAAGACCTCCTCCACCCGCCCCTCCGCCCCCCGCACGGGCCAGAGGGCCCTGAGCTCCTTGGGCACGCCCTTTTCCGCCAAAAAGGCCGCCAGGCGTTTCCGGCCAGCGGGCCTTTCCAGGTGGTCCCCGGGAAGGGGCCTGCGGAAGCCCTTGGGGAGGGGGATCTGGGGACTGGGGGGGATGAGGAACAGGGTCCCCAGATACCGCCGGGCCAGATACCCCCCGGGAAGCGTCCCCGCCCTGCCCTTTAGGGCCTCCTCCAGAAGGGCGATGAGCCTGGCCTCGGGGCGGAGGTCCAGGGCCTCCAAAACCCGCCTCAGGGCCCGCCTCCGCACGGCCTCCGGGGCCCTCAGGAGGGGCAAGGCCCGGAAGGCGGGCACGAAGAAGCGGGGGTCAGGGAGGAGGCGGACCTCCGCCACGCCTTCCAGAAAGGCCTCCTCCTCCTCCCGGGCCTGGGCGAAGCGGGCCAAAGCCTCCCTGGCCCGGGGAAAGCGCTCCAGGATCAGGGGCAAGACCGAGAGCCTCAGGTAGTTGCGGTCCAGGGAAAGGTCCCGGTTCGTGGGGTCCTCCCGCCAGGCCTCCCCCAGGCCCAGGAGGTAGGCCCGGAGCGCCTCCCGGGTGAAGGGGAGGAGGGGGCGGACCACCATCCCCTCCTTCTCCCGGATACCGAGGCCCCTAGCCGTGCCCTGGAGGAGCTTGAGGAGGACGGTCTCCGCCTGGTCGTCCAGGGTGTGGGCGGTGAGGATGGCCTTGGCCCCCACCTCCTTGGCCACCCGGTGGAGGAAGGCGTAGCGCACCTCCCGGGCCAGGGCCTCGAGGTTCTCCCCCCTCTCCTTGGCGATTCGCCCCACCTCCACCCGCTCCCCGTAGAAGGGAAAGCCAAGCCTTTGGGCCAGGTCCCGCACGAAGAGGAGGTCTTCGCCGCTATCCGGGCGCAGGGCGTGGTCCAGGTGGGCCACCACCGCCCGCCTCCCCGCCCGCCGCACCAGGTGGGCCAGGGCCACCGAGTCCCCGCCCCCGGAGACCGCCAGGACCAGGGGGTCCTGGGGGGCCAGGCGGGCCAGGCGCCCGCGAAAGGCCTCCTCAAGGACCGACAAGCCTCGCCACCTCCGCCTTCAAGGTGGACAGGCAGCACCTCCCCCGGGGGTTGCGCCATTCGCAGGCGCACCTTCCGGCCCTCACCCCCGCCTCCACCTGGGCCACCGGGTCCTCTCCCCGGGAAAGGGCCTCCTGAAGGGCCTCTTTGGTCCAGTCAAAGCAGTAGCACACCCAGGAGGCCCCCTTGTCGTAGACGGGAAAGCGCACCTCCTCGAGGGTGTAGACCCCCTCCTCGCCGTAGTAGACCACGGGGCAGGCCGGGTCCTGGCAGAGGTAGTGGGGGCTTTGCGGGTCCAGGCGGGCCAGGGCCTTCCCGGTGAGAAAGTTCTTCACCGTCTTCAGGGGAACGGAAAGCCCCTCCTTCCCGTTAGCCGGGCACAGCATGCCCCCATTCTAGGGCTAGAATGGAGGGAGGAGGTAAGAGGTGGGCTTTCTGGAGGAGCTAAAGGCCCTGGTGCCGGGGAGGGTCCTCACCAAGGAGGCGGAGCTCGCCCCTTACGAGTCCGACGCCCTCACCGCCTACCGCAGGCGCCCCCTGGCCGTGGTCCTGCCCGAGAGGAAGGAGGAGGTGGTGGCGGTGGTGCGCCTCTGCCACCGCCACGGGGTCCCCTTTGTGGCCCGGGGAAGCGGCACCAGCCTAAGCGGCGGCTCCCTCCCCGTGGAAGGGGGCATCGTCCTGGCCCTGAACCGCATGAACCGGATCCTCAGGCTGGACCCCAAGGCCCGCATCGCCGTGGTGGAGCCCGGGGTGGTCAACCTGGAGGTCTCCAAGCAGGCGGCCCCCTTCGGCCTCCTCTACGCCCCGGACCCCTCCAGCCAGCCCGTCTCCACCATCGGGGGCAACGTGGCCTTCAACTCCGGGGGGGCCCACTGCTTGAAGTACGGGATGACGGCCAACCACGTCCTGGGCCTGGAGATCGTCACCCCTCAGGGCGAGGTGGTGCGCTTGGGCGGGGAGGGCCTCGAGGGCGTGGGGCCGGACCTCCATGGCTTCTTCGTGGGCACCGAGGGGCTTTTGGGGGTGGCCCTGGAGATCACCCTCAGGCTTCTCCCCAGGCCCGAGGCCTACCACACCCTCCTCGCCGCCTACGATAGCCTGGAGAGGGCAGGGGAAGCGGTGAGCCTGGTCATCCGGGCCGGGCTTTTGCCCGGGGCCATGGAGATCATGGACCGCTTGAGCATTGAGGCCGCCGAGAAGGCGGTCAGAGCGGGCTACCCCCAGGCCGAGGCCCTCCTGATCGTGGAGCTGGAAGGCCCCAAGGAGGAGGTGGCGGAGGAGGCCAGGGTGCTCCACGGGGTCATCCAGGAAAGCGGGGCCTACGAGGTGCGGGTGGCCAGGAGCGAGGCGGAGAGGCAGGCCATCTGGAAGGGGCGCAAGGCCGCCTTCAGCGCCGTGGGCCGTCTCTCCCCCGACTACATCGTCCAGGACGGGGTGGTGCCGAGAAGCCGCCTGGGGGAGGCCCTAAGGGAGATCGGGAGGCTTTCCCGGGTCTTTGGCCTCCGGGTGGCCAACGTCTTCCACGCCGGGGACGGCAACCTCCACCCCCTGGTCCTCTACGACGGCAAGCGGCCCGGGGAGCTGGAGCGGGCCGAAGAACTGGCCGGGGAGATCTTAAGGCTTTGCGTCCGCTTGGGGGGGTCGCTCACGGGGGAGCACGGCATCGGCGTGGAGAAGAAGGCCTACATGCCGGAGATGTTCGCCCCGGAGGACCTCCTGGCCATGGAGCGGGTCAAGGCCGCCCTGGACCCCAAGGGCCTGGCCAACCGGGGCAAGGTCCTGCCGGAGGAGGTCCATGCTTAGGCCCACCACCCCCCAAGAGGTCCAGGAGGCCGTCCTAACCCACCCCCGCCTGAGGCTCAGGGGGGCCGGCACCAAGCCCGCCCTCTCCAGCCCCCAGGAAGGCGAGGCCCTTTTGGACCTCTCCGGCCTCAGGGGGATCCTGGAGTACGAGCCCGAGGAGTTCGTCTTCACCGCCCTGGCGGGGACCCCCTTGCGGGAGATAGAGGCGGCCCTAAAGGCCCACGGCCAGTACCTCCCCTTTGACCCGCCCCTTTTGGGGAAGGGGGCCACCCTGGGGGGCACCGTGGCCGCCGGGCTTTCCGGGCCCATGCGCCACCGCTATGGCGGGGTCCGGGACTTCATCCTGGGGGTGCGGTTCGTGGACGGGGAAGGGAGGCTGATCCGGGGCGGGGGCAAGGTGGTGAAGAACGCCGCCGGCTTCCCCTTCCACCGCCTCATGGTGGGCTCCTTGGGGGCCTTCGGCGTCATGGTGGAGCTTTCCTTCAAGGTCTTCCCCAGGCCCCGGGCCACCCGGACCCTGCGGGCCACCATGAATGGCCTGGAGGAGGCCTTAAGGGCGGTGGAGAAGCTGAGGCTTCTCCCTTTGGACCTCCTAGCCCTGGACCTGGTCCCCCCCGCCACCCTTGAGCTCCGCCTGGGGGGCTTCCCGGAGAGCCTTAAGGCCCGCCTGGAGAGGCTGAAGGCCCTCCTTGGGCAAGAGGAGGGCCTAGAGGAGGTGGAGGAGGTGGCGGGAGAGGAGGCCCACTGGCAGGCGGTGCGGGACCTGGCCTTCCTGGAGGGAAGCCCCATTCACGCCAAGGTGCCCGCGGGGCTTGCCCGGATTCCCTTCCTGGAAGGCCTTCCCTTAGGACCCAGAAGGTACCTGGACGGGGGGGAGGTGCTCTATGTGGGCCTCGAGGAGGAGGGCCTGAAGGCCTTAAAAGAGGCGGGGATCCCTCACCTGGTCCTAAGAGGGGCCCAAGACCCCCTCTCCCCCAAGCCCCAGGACCCCTTCTTCCTGGGGGTGAAGGGAGCTCTAGACCCCAAAGGCCGGTTTCCCCTAAGGTAGGTCTATGCAACACCAGATCCCCCTGGAAGAGCTGGGCCCCAAGGGCCAGGTCATGGCCCACGCCGTGGAGGCCTGCGTGCACTGCGGCTTCTGCCTGCCCACCTGCCCCACCTACGCCGTCCTCCAGGAGGAGATGGACTCCCCCAGGGGGCGGATCTTCCTCATGAAGGAGGTGCTGGAAGGAAGCCTGCCCCTGGAGGAGGCCCTCCCCTTCCTGGACCGCTGCCTGGCCTGCCAGGCCTGCGTCACCGCCTGCCCCAGCGGGGTGCCCTACGGGGAGCTCATCGCCACCTTCCGGCTCTGGAGCGAGGACAAGCGCCACCGCTACCCCCTGGAGAGGGCCTACCGCCTGGCCCTCCTGCGCACCCTCCCGTACCCGGGCCGCTTCCGGCCCCTGGCGGAGCTTGGGGTAAGGCTCAAGCCCCTCCTGAAGCCCCTCCCCCTGCCCAAGGCCCTCAAGGCCCCCATCGCCCTCCTCCCGGACCGCCTGGAGAAGGAGGAGCCCTACCAGGAGGTCTACCCCGCTAAAGGGGAGCGGCGTGCGCGGGTGGGCCTCCTTCTGGGGTGCGCCCAGAGGGTCCTGAGGCCCTCCATCAACCGGGCCACCATAAAGGTGCTCCAGGAGAACGGCGTGGAGGTCCTGGCCCTGAAGGAGCAGGTCTGCTGCGGGGCCCTAAACCTCCACGCCGGGGACGAGGAGGGGGCGAGGGCCTTGGCCAGGCGGAACCTGGAGGCCTTCCGCGACGTGGACTACGTCATCACCAACGCCGCCGGGTGCGGCTCGGGGATGAAGGAGTACCCCCTTCTCTTCCTGGGCCAGCCCGAGGAGGAGGCGGCGAGGCGCCTGGCCGCCAAGGTGAAGGACCTTTCCGTGATCCTGGACGAGCTGGGCTTCCTCCCCCCTCCTCCCCCCAGAAGGCCCCTGAAGGTGGCCTACCACGACGCCTGCCACCTGGCCCACGCCCAGGGGGTGCGGGAGGCCCCGAGAAACCTCCTAAGGGCGGCGGGCCTCGAGGTCCTGGAGCCCAGGGAGTGGGAGCTCTGTTGCGGAAGTGCCGGCACCTACAACCTCTTCCAGCCGGACCTGGCCGAGGCCCTGGGCCGGAGGAAGGCGGAGAACCTAAAGGCCACCGGGGCCGACCTGGTGGCAACCGGCAACATCGGCTGCCTCACCCAGATCCAGGCCTACCTGGACCTCCCCGTCCTCCACACCGCCGAGCTTCTGGCCCTCCTCTACGAGGGGAAGGAACCCCGGGCCTAGGCGCCTTTAAGTACCCCACCGCGGCAAAAGCCGCGGTGGGGGCCCCAGAAAAGCCCTTCCATAGTCCCGACTTGGGCACCCCATAAATCTTGACACGACCGGGCGGAGGGTCCTCGAGGCGAAGGCTCTCATAAAGCGTACGTAGAATACGTAGAATGAAGGGGATGGCAAAGACCAAGGTTCTCCTCCCCCTGGCCGCCCTCCTCCTCGCGGCCTGCAACAACCTCCCCGGCCTTCAGCCCAAGCCCTTCACGGGGACCCTGGACCTCCCTTCCCCCCTCCAGACCGTGGCCCCCGGGGGCCAGGTCCAGGTCCCGGTGCGGGTGGCGTTCAACGACTCCAGGGTGGCCTCCGTGACCCTCACCGTGCGCCTCGCCGACCCCTGCGCCAAGGGGACCTCCTACTGCCCCGGGTGGGACGCGAGCCGCTACCCCGGGGTGAGTCACCCCACGGAGAGCTACACCCTGACCCCCGCTAGCCCCAGCGCCACCCTGACCTTCCAGGTGGACTCGGCCGCTCCGCCCCAGGGCCCCTTTAAGTACGAACTCGTCCTCTCGGGGCGGGACGCCTCGGGGAAAGTGTGGGAGGAGGTGGTGCCCTTCTACCTGAGGATCCTCCGTCCCGGGGAGACCTCCGCCATGGAGTACTGGAACTTCTGGCGGGACTACATGGGCTACGCCCCCGTCCGGGAGGACCCCGAGTGGAGCTTCAAGGCCTGGCTCCACGGACGGTACCTGGCGATGAACGCGGACAGGAACCCCTTCGGCCACGACGAGGACCTGAGCTATCCCTTCTCCAGCCCCGAGGGGCGGGAGGCGGGGCGGAGGGGTAACGTGGGCGGAGGGTACGAGGTGGTCCCCTCCTCCACGCCAGCGGATCAGGTCCCCTGGCCCGTGGAGAGCCGGCTCTTCAACGGGTGGGTCGCCCTTCCCTTCCATCGGCTTGGCATGATTTTCCCCCTCACCTCCGCGGGCGGCTTCGGCCTCTACCGGGACCGGGTGCCCTACTCCGGGTACAGCGGGTGGGACCTCCTCCGGAACGTCAGCACCCTCCCCATCTCGGAGAGCAACAACCCCAACCCCGCTTCGGGCTTCCAGCTCTTCCCCGTCCCCGACAAGGTGGTCCCCGTCAACCCCACCTACTACTACGAGTGGCCTTCTCCCACGGAGCCCTGCGCCCACCCCGACCAGAACCCGGATCCGCCCTACCTGAGCCACCCCGGGCTGGACTGGACCCAGCAGCCTTACGGCCTGCCCCTCTCCATCTCCATGTTCGCCCCGGGTCCCAACGACACCCGGGTCCTCCAGGCCCGGCTCGTCCGCCTCTCCGACGGGCAGGAGCTTCCCGTCTGCGGCTACGGGAGCCTGCAGTTCTGGAACCAGGATGCCTTTGCGAGGGACTGGGGTAAGAGCATCCTCAAGGGCTACTCCTCGGTCTTCGTGGTCCCCCGCTACCCCCTGGACCCAGGCGAGGCCTACCGGGCCGAGGTGCGGGCGGTCTTCGGGGGCACGGAGAAAACCTTCATCTGGAGTTTCCGGGTGGCCCCTCAAGACGACCTCTTCCCCCTCCGCCTTAGCCCCTAGCGCTCGGGAGGCGGGAGGAGGAAGAAGGTAAAAGCGTCCTGCACCCTTAGCTTGACGTGCATACCTTTTTCTGCTTATGCTTAACCCCATGCCCCTCACCATCCGCAACCGCGAGGTGGAGCGCCTGGCGGAGGAGGTGGCCCGCCTGGCGGGGGAGACCAAGACCGAGGCCATCCGCAAGGCCCTGGAGATGCGCCTCAAGCTGCTGAAGGGCAAGCGGGGCTTTGACCGGGTGCTCCGCTTCCTGGAAGAGGAGGTCTGGCCCCAGATACCCCCGGAGCTTTTGGGAAAGGGCATCTCCAAGGAAGAAGAGGAAGCCATCCTCGGCTACGGCAGGGAGGGGTACTGATGGTACTGGACACCTCCGCCCTCCTGGCCATCCTCTTTCGGGAAGAAGGGTACGAGGACCTGCTGGAAGAGATCCGGCGCGCCCATCCCCGCAAGGTGGCCGCGCCCACCCTGGCCGAAGCGGGGATCGTTCTAGGCGCCCGGCTGGGTTTTGAACGGGTATACCTTCTTCTCGCCCTCCTAAGCGAACTCCAGGCCGAGGTCATCCCCTTCGGCGAAGCGCACGCCCGGGAAGCCATTTCCGCTTACCGCCGCTATGGGCGGGGGAGGCACCCCGCCGGCCTCAACTTCGGGGACTGCCTGAGCTACGCCCTGGCCAAGGTAGAGGGGGAGCCCCTCCTCTACAAGGGCGAGGACTTTGACCGGACGGACCTGGCGTGGAAGCCCTCCTAAAGGAAGCCTTCTTTCACGCCCTGAGGGCCACGGACCCCTACCGCCTGGCCCAAAAGGCCCTTCCCCCCTGGCGGCCGGACCTGATCCTGGCGGTGGGCAAGGGCGCGGCCCCCATGCTGAAAGCCGCCTTGGACCGCTACGGGGAGGTCCCCTACCACCTGACCCTGCCCCAGGGCCAAGACCCCCTGGGCCTCAGGGCCCGCCTGGCCCGCCACCCCGTGCCCGACGGGGAAAGCCAGAAGGCGGCCGAGGAGGTCCTCTCCCTCCTCCAAAGCCTTTCTCCCAGGGCCCGGGTCCTGGCCCTGGTCTCCGGGGGCGGAAGCGCCCTCTGGTGCGCCCCTCTGGGGGTCTCCCTCGAGGAGAAGGGGGCCCTGACCGAGGCCCTCCTAAAGAGTGGGGCCAGCATTGGGGAGGTGAACGCCGTCCGCAAGCACCTCTCCCGCATCAAGGGGGGGAGGGCCCTGCTGGCCAGCCGGGCCCGGGTCCACGCCCTCCTCCTCTCCGACGTGCCCGGCGACGACCCCAGCGTCATCGCCTCCGGGCCCTTCCACCCCGACCCCAGCACCTACGGCGAGGCCCTGGCCGTCCTGGACCGCTACGGCCTAGCCTTCCCCAGGGCCCGGGAGGTCCTCCTCCGGGGGCTAAAGGGGGAGTTGCCCGAGACCCTGAAGCCCGGCGACCCCGCCCTGAAGAGGCTTTCCTGGCGGGTGGTGGGGCGGAACCTGGACCTTTTGCGCTCGGCGCGCCAGTTCCTGCGGGAGCGGGGCTACCGGGCGGTCATCCTCTCGGACCGCTTCGGCGGCGAGGCCCGGGACCTGGCCCGCTTCCACGCCGAGCTGGTGGAGACCATCCGCGCCCACGGCCTTTCTTTCCGCAAGCCCCTCTTCCTCCTTTCCGGGGGCGAGGCCCAGGTGCGGGTGAAGGGAAAAGGCCAGGGCGGGCGGAACCTGGAGTTCCTCCTGGCCCTCTACGCCCACCTGAAGGCCCCCCTCTACGCCCTGGCCGCCGACTCGGACGGCCTGGACGGCCCCAGCGGCGCCGCCGGGGCCCTCCTCACCCCGGAGGTGTGGGCGAGGGCCCTGGACCCCAGGCCCTACCTTCAGGAGAACAACAGCCTGGCCTTCTTTCAAGAAGCCGGCACCCTCCTCACCACCGGGCCCACGGGCACCAACCTCAACGACTTCCGCCTCCTTTTCGTAGACTGAAGGGGTGGCGCACCCTCTGCGCGATGCCGAACCCCGCTAGCCTCTACGTCCACGTCCCCTTCTGCCCCACCCTCTGCCCCTACTGCGACTTCCACGTGGTGCGCCGGGGTGGGGTCTGGGTGGAGGCCTACTTGAAGCGCCTGCAGGAAGAAGCGAAAGCCCTCCACCAGGCCCACCCGGGGCCCCTGGCCACCCTTTACCTGGGCGGGGGCACGCCCAGCTACCTGAGGGACCGGGAGCTCGTAGCTCTCTTCCAAAGCCTCCCCTGGCGGCTTCAAGAAGGGGCCGAGGTGACCCTCGAGGCCAACCCGGGAACCCTCTCCCCCTCTAGGCTCGCCCTCCTCAAGGACCTGGGGGTGAACCGCCTCTCCCTGGGGGTCCAGAGCTTCCAAGACGAGGTCCTCCGCTTCCTGGGCCGGGCCCACGGGAGAAAGGGAGCCTTGAAGGCAGTGGAGATGGCCCTGGAGGCCGGTTTTCGGGTGTCTATAGACCTGATCCTGGGCCTCCCCATGCAGGACGTGGAAAAGGACCTGAAGGAGGCGGCCCGCCTGGGCGTGGGCCACGTCTCCGCCTACACCCTCCAGGTGGAAAAGGGGACCCCCTTCGCCCTTTTGGGCCTTCAGGAAGACCGCGAGCGGGAAGCCTGGGCCATGGAGCGGGCGGAGGAGGTCCTGGGCGAGGCGGGGCTTCTGCGCTACGAGGTCTCCAACTTCGCCAGAGAGGGGGAGGAGGCCCGGCACAACCTGGTCTACTGGCGGGCGGGGTTCTGGCTGGCCTTAGGGCCCGCCGCCACCGGGCAGTACCCGGGGGAAGGCCCCGCCTACGCCTTCCGGCGCACGGGCCCTCCCCTCCCCCGCTGGCTTACAGGGGAGGCCCCAAGGGAGGAGGCCATCACCCCCCTGGAGCACGCCAAAGAGGCCCTGATGCTGGGGCTGAGGCTTAAGGAGGGGGTGGACGTGGGGGAGCTGGAAGGGCGCACGGGCCTTTCCCTCTGGCCCGCCCTGGAGGCCAGAGCCGAGGCCCTGGCCCAGGAAGGGCTCCTCCTCCTTTCGGGCAAGCGCCTGAGGCCCACGGGGAAGGGCCTCGCCCTCCTCAACGCCGTGGTGCTTTCCCTTTGGGAAGCCCTTTAAGTACCCCACCACGGCCTTCGCCGCGGTGGGGGCCCCTAAGGGACGGAAAAATGGGCGCCCGCTTAGGCTAGGGCCAGGGCCTCCCGAGCCCGGTCCGCCAGGGCGAAGAAGCGCTCCTTGGTGAGGGGAATCTTCCCCGTGACCAAGCCCTTGCCGGGCTCGTAGTGGGCGTGGAGGTGGATGTGGGCCCGGGGCAGGCGGAGGCCGATGCGCTTAAGCTTGGCGTGCCGGGGGGAGACATCGGCCAGGAGGAAGGGCTCCCCTAGGGCATCGGAGAGGGAGGCGGTCATGATGGTGGTGGGGAGGTCGTAGGGCCGCTCCATGCGGTAGATGAAGTCGGGGAAGTCGGCCTCCTTCTCAAAGCGGACCCCCTTTTCCCTGGCGTACTCCCGCATCCAGCCCAAAAGCTCCACCCAGGCCTCGTAGAGTTCCCGCTCGTGGGACGCGCTCATGGCCTGAGTATACAAGGGCGAGGCCCCGGGATTCCCCGGGGCCCTTTGGTGGGCGCGAGTGGACTTGAACCACCGACCCCTACCGTGTCAAGGTAGTGCTCTGGCCACCTGAGCTACGCGCCCGCGTTCTTTGGAGGCGCCGGCCGGATTCGAACCGGCGAATGGAGGTTTTGCAGACCTCTGCCTTACCACTTGGCTACGGCGCCAAGCCGTAAGGTATCCTAGCACGTCGGGGCCAAGCCTGTCAAGAAAGCCCCTTCCCAAGGGAAAAGTGCTATGATGCCCAAGAGTGGGCGAGGTCTTTGTGCGCCTTCGGCGGGGCCGCTGGCCCCTCTCCAAGGGGCTTCTGGTGGAGGCCCTTCTGCCTCTGGGCATCCCCCTCGAGGCCGCCCAGGCCGTGGCCCACACCGTGGAGGAGCGCCTCAAGGCCAAGGGGCGCTCGGAGGTCTCTCCCAAGACCCTCCGCCAGGTCTTTCTGGAAGAGGTGGCGGGAGCCCTGGGCCAAGAGGTGGCCGATCGCCTGGCCCGCCAGACCCTCCCCTTTGAGGAGATCCAGGTGGCGGAGGGCAAAAAGAGGCGCCCCTTCTCCAAGGGCCTCCTGGCCCGGAGCCTGGAGGAGGCCGGGCTTTCCCTGAAGGAGGCCCACCAGCTGGCCAAGGAGGTGGAGCGCCGCCTGAGGGAAGAGGGGGTCAGGACCATCTCCGCCCGCCGCCTCGAGGCCCTGGTGGCCCAGGAGCTGGAAAGGCTCAAGGGCAAGGCGGCCAAAAGGCGCTACCTCCAGCGCCAGGCCTTCGCCGGGGAGCTCTTTGTAGAGGAGGAAAGCGGCGAGCCCAGAATGCCCTTCTCCAAAGGCATCCTGGCCCAGTCCCTCATGGGCATCGGGCTTTCGCCGGAAAAGGCCTACCGCCTGGCCCGGGAGCTGGAGGCCCTCCTCCACCGGGAGGGCAGGCGGGTCATCCGCCGCACCGAGCTCAGGGAGAGGGTCTACCAGGCCCTCCTCAAGGAAGCGGGGGAGGAGATGGCCCGGCGCTACCTGCTCCTAAGGCGCCTAAGGCGGAGCGCCCGCCCCGTCCACATCCTGATCGGCGGGGTGACGGGGGTGGGCAAGAGCGTCCTGGCCTCGGCCCTGGCCTACCGGCTCGGCATCACCCACATCGTCCCCTCGGACGCGGTGCGGGAGGTCTTCCGGGCCACGCTTTCCAAAGACCTCCTCCCCACCCTGCACCAGTCCACCTTTGAGGCCTGGAAGGCCCTTCTGCCGGAGATCAGCCTGGAGGAGGAAAGCCACGAGGAAAGGGTCATGCGGGGGTTTTTGGATCAGGTGATGAAGGTGGCCGTAGGCCTCAGGGCCATCCAGGAAAGGAGCGCCTTGGAGGGCACCTCCATCGTCCTGGAGGGGGTCCACGTGGTGCCCCGCTACCTGGAGCACCCCCACAAGGACCGGGTCCTCACCGTGCCCATGCTGGTGGTCCTCCAGGACGAGAAGCTCCACCGGGACCGCTTCCTCCTTCGGGACCGGGAGACGGGCCACGCCAGGCAGAAGGAGAAGTACCTGGCCCACTTCGCCGAGATCCGCCTCATCCAGGACCACCTCCTCCTCTGGGCTCAGGAGGAGGGCATCCCCACCATCCCGGGGGAGGACCTGGACGAGGCGGTGGAGAAGGCCCTCGAAGTCCTGGTGGCCTACCTGGAGGCGGAGGAGGCGGCCCGTGCTTGAGGCCCTAGCCTTCCCCCTCCTCCTGGCCCTGGCTTTCCGCCTAGAAGGCCGCCTTCCCCTCCCCGCCCTCGGGGTGTGGCTCAACCTCCTCTGGTTCGTCTACCAGAACGAGTGGGGCTCGGGGTGGCTGGCCTACCTGCGGGGCCTGGGGATAGGCCTCTTCCTGGCGGCGGGCTACGGCAGGCCCGGCTTGGCCTGGGCCCTCACCCCCTGGCCCCTTCTCCTCTACCTGCGCCTGGACGTGCGGGAGTTCGCCCTCTACCTTCCCGCCCTGGGCGAGGGGATGGTCTTGGGGGCTCTCCTCTATTTGGCGGGCTTCCGCAGGCGGTAGGCCAGGTAGGGGGCTCCCATCCCCACCAGGCCCCCCAGGAGGAAGAGGAGGGGATGGCCGTAAAAGACCTGGAGGAGCCCCAAAAGGGCGAAAAGCCCCAGGAAAAAGGGCACGGGGAAGGGCTTTTCCCCGTAGCCGAAGGCGGCGCCCCCCAGGGCCAGGCCCAGGCCCAGGGCGATGCCCTCCTGGGAGGGGCGGAACCAGAGGAAGTAGGCGTAAAGGGCGATGCCCAGGAGGGAGAGGGCCTTGGAGAGGCGGTTAGGCTCCATCACGCCTTCACGAAACGGGCCACCACCAGCTGGGAGAGGAGGAGGCCCACCCCGCCCCAGGCCACCTGGGGCTCCCGGCCCAGAAAGCCCATAAGGGCCGAGAAGATGGCCGCAAAGAGGAAAAAGGGCACATACTTAGGGCTAACCGTGAGCCCCAGGACGAAGGCCACCAAAAACCCCGCCACCCCCGGGGGCAGGCTGGCCCCCAGGACCAGGAAGAGGAGCATGAGGCCTATGGTGATGGCCCCCGCCAGGTAGTAGGCCCCGGGGAAGGGCTCCTTGCGCTTTTTGGCGTCCTTGGCCTCGGACATGGCCCAAGCTTACCATACCCTTGGTTCCTGCTCCCTTTGGCCCACCATACCTGGTAACTTCCCCAGGAACCTTTTGCCGGGGCCAGCATGGGGTGGTGTCACAGAAGGCCCGAGGCCCGGGCCACCGCCTCGAGGGTGGCGGGCACCGGAGGGGGAAGCTGGGCCACCTTCTCGGCGGTGGCGGGGTCCTTGAGGCCGTGGCCGGTGAGGGTGAGGACCACCCTCGTTCCCTCCTCCAGGCGGCCCTCCCGAAGAAGCCGCCACACCCCCGCCAGGCTGGCGGCGCTGGCGGGCTCCACGAAGACCCCCTCCTCCCGGGCCAGATAGCGGTAGGCCTCCAGAATCTCCTCGTCGGTGACGGCCTCAATGAGCCCCCCCGACTCCTCCTTGGCCCGGATGGCCCCCTCCCAGCTAGCCGGGTTGCCGATGCGGATAGCGGTGGCGATGGTCTCGGGCTTCTCCACGGGGCGCCCCAGGACGAGGGGTGCGGCCCCCGCCGCCTGGAAGCCCAGCATCCTGGGGAGCCTCGAGGCCCGCCCGGCGGCGAAATAGGCCTTGTAGCCCATCCAGTGGGCGGTGATGTTGCCGGCGTTGCCCACGGGAAGGGCGTGGTAGTGGGGCGCGTCCCCCAGCTCGTCCACCACCTCAAAGGCCAGGGTCTTCTGGCCCTCGAGGCGGTGGGGGTTCACCGAGTTCACCAGGGCCACGGGGAAGCGCTCCGTGAGCTCCCGCGTCAGGCGCAAAGCGTCGTCAAAGTTCCCCTCCACCTGGACGATCCTGGCCCCGTGCATGAGGCTCTGGGCCACCTTGCCCAGGGCCACGTACCCGGCGGGGAGGATCACGATGGCCGTCATGCCCGCCCGGGCGGCGTAGGCGGCGGCGGAGGCGGCGGTGTTCCCCGTGCTGGCGCAGGCCACGGCCTTGGCCCCGCCCTCCAGCGCCTTGGACACCGCCAGGGTCATCCCCCGGTCCTTGAAGCTCCCCGTGGGGTTCAGGCCCTCGTACTTGGCGTAGATCTGAACCCCGCGCCTTTTGGCCTCCTCGGGGCCCTTCAGGGGGATGAGGGGGGTGGAGCCCTCCAGAAGGGAGACCACCGGGGTGTTCAGGGAGACCGGCAGAAAGGCGCGGTAGCGCTCAATCAGGGGCAGGCGCATGGGGATATGCTCGGGGATAAGGACCTAAGGGTCAAGGGGCGAAAGCGGCATCCGGGGAAAAGACCGCCCCGTCGGGCAGGCGAAAGCCGGTGGCATCAAAGACCACACCCAGGCCCTTCTCCTCGTTCCAGCGGTAAAGCTGGCCCAGGACCTCGGCGCGCACCCGCCCGCTTTCGCCGCCTGTGGGGGACAGGCGAAGCCTCCCTTCCGCCGTCCTTTCCAACTTGAGCCCAGGGTTCCGCCGCGAAAGGGCCAGGAGGTCCTCATCGCTGACGGAGCTTAGGAGCTCCAGGAGGGGCATGGCCTCATTCTACCTCGGGAAAGGGAGCCCCCTCCGAGGGCGGGGCCTTCTTGCGGGAAGCGGGCAGGTGCCCGGGAGCCCCGGAGAGGAAGCGGAAAAGGTCGGCCAAAAGGCCGCTGGCCGTGGCCCCGCCCCCCGCCCCCGGGCCAATGACCAAGACCTCCCCCAAGGGCGCCGTGCGCGCCAGGAGGGCGTTCCCCCGGGCCCGGGCCAGGGGGTGATCCTGGGGAAGGGCCACGGGGGCCACCCGGGCCCGCCAGCGCCCACCCTCCCCGTAGAGGCTCGCCACCAGGCGCACCTTCTCTCCCCGGGCCTCGGCCGCCCTCAGGGCCTCGAGGGTGAGGCCCTCAATCCCCCTGGCCTCCACCTGGCTCAAGGGGAAGTCCGGGTCCAGGAGGAGGCGGGCCAGGAGGGTGAGCTTGTGGGCGGTGTCTATGCCCTTCACGTCCAGGCTGGGGTCGGCCTCGGCGTAGCCCAGGCGCTGGGCCTCCCTTAGGGCCTCCTCATAGGTCCTCCCCTGCTCCATTTCCTGGAGGATGTACAAGGTTGTGCCGTTCAGGATGCCGTGGAGCTCCAAGAGCTGGCTTCCCCTAAGGGTTTCCAGAAAGGAGAGGGCCGGGGTGCCCGCCATGACGCTGGCCTCGTGGTAGATGAGGCCCTCTTCGGCGAAGGGCTTGAGCCTCTCCCAGGCCTCGGCCAGGAGGGCCTTGTTGGCGGTGATGAGGGGGATGCCGGCCTCGAGGGCCGGGAGGACCAGCCCTAGGGGCGCCTCCACCCCCCCCATGGCCTCTACCACCACATCGGCCTCCAGGAGGTCAAAGGGCTCGGTCCGGAGGAGCGCCTCGGGGATGGGCCTGGGCTTGGCCTTGTCCCGCACCAAAACCCCCAGAAACCTGGGAACAAAGCCCATGGCGGCCAGGTCCTCCCGCCGCTCCAGGACCAGGCTGTAAAAGGCGCTGCCCACGGTGCCGCCCCCCAGGAGGGCTATCTTCAGGGGCTCCATGGAGGGGATTATAAGTACCCCGCCGTGGCCCTTGCCACAGGGGAGCCCCAAGGGGGCCCAGGCCTAAACTGGGGGAGGTGAAGGACCTTCTGGAGGAGACCGCCCAGGCCATGGGCCTCATCCCCGCCTGGGCTCCCCTGAAGCCCCTGGAGGAGGCCGAAAGGCGGTTTCGGGCCTGGCTGGAGGCAGGGAGGCACGGGGGGATGGCCTACCTCCAGAGGCCTGAGGAGCGCTTCTGGCCAGAGAAGCGCTTTCCCTGGGCCAAAAGCGCCCTCCTCCTCTTCGCCCCCTACGCCTATGAGGACCCGGGAAGGCCCCCCGGCGGCCTGAGGGTGGGGCGGGTAGCCCGCTACGCCTGGAGCCGGGACTACCACCTGGTCCTGGGGGAGGCCCTGGGGGCGCTTGCGGCCCTGGCCCGGAGCCTGGGCCTCGAGGCCCGAGGCTACGTGGACCACGGCCCCCTTCCCGAGCGGGCCCTGGCCGTCCTCTCCGGGGCGGGCTGGGTGGGGAAAAGCAGCATGTTCCTCTCCCAGGCCTTCGGGGTGCACGCCTTCATCGGGGTGCTCCTCACCCCCCTGGAGGTGGAGGCGCCTCCCCGCCACCCCTCCCGTTGCGGCCGCTGCGTCCGCTGCCTCCAGGCCTGCCCCACCGGGGCCCTCTTGGGAGACGGCACCCTGGACGCCCGCATCTGCATCAGCTACCTCACCGTTGAGGAAAGGGGCTTCATCCCCCCTGGCCTCTGGCCCAGGATGGGGGACTGGCTTTTGGGGTGCGACCTCTGCCAGGACACCTGCCCCTGGGGCCGCTTCGGCGGGGTCTTTCCCGCCCTCAGGCCCGAGCCCCATCTGGCCCACCCGGACCTCCTGGACTTCTTCCGCCTCTCGGGGCGGGCCTTCGCCAAAAAGTACGCGGGGACGGCTTTCGCCCGCCCGGACCGGGTCCGGATGGCCCGGAACGCCCTCATCGTCCTCAGCAACCTGGGCCTGGGGGAGGCCCTGATGGCGGAGGCGGCCCGCGACCCAAACCCCCTGGTGCGGCGCACCGCCCTCCACGCCCTCCACCGGGCGGGGAAGCCCCTGGAGGGCTTCCTGAAGGACCCCGACCCCCTGGTCCGGGCCGAGGCCCTAGCCCTCCTTGGGGAAGCGGCCGGTGCGGTACACCCTCTCCAAAACGGTGGGGAGGCCCCAGGCCTTCAGGTCAAAGAGGAGGGGGCCCAGGTCGTAGGGGACCTTGAGGAAGCGGGCCTCGAGGGTGTCGGTGTCCAAGATGAGGGCGTCGGCCCCGGGCTCCCCGGAGAGGCTTAGGCCCACGCTCCCCGGGTCGGCCACGAGCCCCGCCCCCACCCTGCGGGCCAGGGGCAGATGCCGTCCCCCCAGAAGGAGGAGGTCGGCCCGGTAGTGGGAAAGAAGCTCCAAAAAGTCCTTGGCGGGGCCCAGGAGGTCCAGGTGCTCCTCGGGCTTCCCGGGCCTGCCGTGAAAACCCACAAGCCGCCTTTCTCCGTAGGCCTTGCGGTGGGAAAGGCGCAGGGAGCGGAGGTAGGCGAGCTCCCGCTCGGAAAGCTGGCTTCGGGTCCACGCCAACGTCTCCTTGCCCACCCCCTCAGGCAGGGTGTCGGGCAGGGGGTAGGCCACCCTCAGGTCCCAGGCCCCGGCGATGGCGGGAAGCCCCTCCTTCCAGATCCTGTGGATCACCTGCTTGGGGTGGGGACCGTACCCCACCAGGTCCCCCAGGACCAGGACCTCGTCCACCCCTTCCTCCCGGAGGGCCTCCAAAGCGGCCTCCAGGGCCGGGAGGTTGGCGTGGATGTCGGAGATGACCCCAAGCCGCACGCCCCCATTCTCCCACGCCCCCGCCAAAAGGGCGTGAAAACTTGGGGCCAAGCCCGTATGGTGGAAGGGTGCGGCCCCTCCTTCTGGGCCTCTTGCTGGCCCTCACCCTCCCTCCCTTCCCCTTTGGGCCCCTGGCCCCCCTGGTCCTGGCCTTCCTCCTGAGGGGGGGTTTCCGGGAAGGCTTCCTGATGGGCCTTGGCTTCTTTAGCCTTCACCTCCTCTGGCTTCCCCAGAGCTTCGCCCAAAACTTCGGCCCCTGGGGCGCCGTGCCTTTTTTGCCCCTGGTCCTCGTCAAGGCCCTCAGTTTCGGCCTCCTCTTCGCCCTCACCCCCACGCCCCTCTCCCGGGTGGGAGGCTGGGTCCTCCTGGAGTGGCTTTCGGAACAGGGGGACCTGGCCTTCCCCTGGGGCCTTTTGGGCTACGCCCTCCTCGAGGCCCCCGGCCGGCTCCTGGCCGCCTGGGGCGGGGTCTACCTCCTCTCCCTCCTGGTCCTCCTCTTCGCCTGGGGCTTTTCGGCAGGGCGGTGGTCCCTCCTCCTCCCCTGGGCCCTCCTCTGGCTCCTTCCCCTGCCCGAGGCCAGGCCCGAGGGGATGGCCCTCCTGGTCCAGGGCAACATCAACCCCCTGCGCAAGTTCCAAGGGGAGCTGGACGAGGCGGTCTACCTGCGCCTCACGGAAGAGGGGCTGAAGGCCCACCCCGAGGCCCAACTGGTGGTCTGGCCGGAGACCGCCGTCTGGCGCATCCCCGAGGGGGTGGACGGGGTCCTAGAGGGCCGCCCCCTGCTCACCGGGTTCAACCTCTTCGGTCCCAACCGGGCGGTCCTTTACCAGGAGGGCCGGATCCTGGCCCACTACGACAAGACCCGGCTGGTGCCCTTTGGGGAGCGCTTCCCCTTCCGGGAGGCCCTGGGCGGGGTCTACGCTTTCTTCTTCCGGGCCATGGGCCTGGGGGAGGTCCTGGACCGCACCCCGGGGAAGGACCTGAGGCCCTTGGGGCCCTATGGGGTCATGATCTGCTACGAGTCCGTCTTTCCGGGCGTGGCCCGGGGCCTCGCCAGGTCCGGGGCGGAGGTCCTGATCCTCCTCACCAACGACGCCTGGTACGGCCCCTCCTACGGGGGAAGGCAGCACTTCGCCCTGGGCCGCCTCCGGGCGGTGGAGACGGGGCGCTGGCTCCTTAGGGCCGGGAACGACGGCATCACCGCCAGCGTAGACCCTTACGGGAGGGTGGTGGCCGCCATCCCCCCGCACCGGGAGGGCTTCCTCCTGGCCCCCTACGCCCTCCTCTCCGGCGAGACCCCTTATGTGCGCCTGGGGGACTGGGCCGTGGGGGTGGCGTTGACCTTGCTCCTCCTGGGGCTTATCCTTAGGGTGCGTCTGCCGGGGTGGCGGAATCGGTAGACGCGGCAGACTCAAAATCTGCTGCCCGCAAGGGCGTGCGGGTTCGAGTCCCGCCCCCGGCACCAGAAGGCCCCCTCCGGGGGGCCTAGGTTTTATCCCAGAGGGCGAGGACGTAGCCTTCTTCCTCCAGGAGGCGTAGCGGGCTTCCCAGGGCCTCCAGGAAGAGGGCCTTAAGGCTTTCCGGGGAAAACCTCCTGGCGAGGGGCGGCCCCACCGCCTCCTCCCGATAGGGCCACTCCAAGACGGCCACCCGCCGGGCCACCCGGGCCGCCTCCTTGAGGGCCATGGGCGCCTCCAGGTGGTGGAGGGAGAGGCCGAAGAAGGCCAGGTCAAAGCTCCCGTCGGGAAAGGGAAGGCTTTCCGCCCTGGCCTCCACGAAACGGGCCCCCTTCACCCGGTTCCGGGCCACCTCCAGGCGGTCCGCCCGGGGGTCCACCCCCACGGTGAAGAGGCCCAACCGGGCGAAGGCCTCGGCGAAGACCCCGGTCCCGGTGCCGATGTCCAGGGCGCTTCGGGCCTCTAGGCCCTCCAGGGCCTTTTGGGCGATCTCCAGCGGGGGAAAGCGCAGGAGGCGATCGGGCTTGCGGAAGGGGTCCCCCGCCTCGCAGGCGTTGGTGAGGAGGGCCCACATGACCAGGCCCCCCTCCTCCGCCGCCGCCAGGAAGGCCGCCTCGAGGGCCTGGAAGACCTCCTCTTCCTTCCCAGAGACCTCCGAGTGGGTGGGAAAGACCCGGTAGTCCAGCCCGCTTCCCTCTAGGGCCAGGAGGGCCTTCTCCACCGCCTTGTAGTCCCCCTGGAGGAGGGGGTAGAGGGCGAAGAGGGCCTTCACCGCCATCTTCCCAAGTATAGGGCGGGGCGGTTCCCGGCCCGCCTCCCCGCGGCCTCGGCCTCGAGGAAGGGCGGAGGGGCCTCCGGGGCCAGGTGGACCGCCCCCGCCTCCGCCTCCGGGGGCCCCAGGAGGGCAAGGAGGTCCTCCCGGGAGAGGAAGCGGGCCCGGGTCCAGGGGAGGACCCCTTTCTCCCCAAGCCGCCGGTAGAGGGCGGCCCACGGGGAAAGGGCCTCGAGGATGCCCACAAGAAGGGCCCCTCCTGGTCTCAGGACCCGCCGGGCCTCGGAAAGGGTCTTCTCCACGTCCTCCACGAACTCCAGCGTGGTGAAGAGGAGGACCAGGTCAAAGCTCCCTTCGCCAAAGGGCAGATCCTCCCCCCGGCCCGCCACCCAGACCGCCTCCGGGGCCCGGGCCTGGCCCAGGCGGCGCATGGCCTCCGAGGGCTCGAGGCCCACCTTCCTCGGGTAGGGGAGGCGCCTGAGCCAGTACCCCGTGCCCGCCCCCACCTCCAGGAGGCTTTCTCCCGGGGGGAGAAGGCGAAGAAGGGCCCTTTCCTCCTCGGCGATGACGAAGGCCCCCAAGGGGGTCTCGTACCAGGCCTCGTAGGCCTCGGCGATGGGGGCGAAGGGGTCCACGCCCCCTAGTCTAGCCGCACCACCACGCCCTCGTCGGGTCTCAAGAGAAGCCTCTCCTCCACCCCCTCCTCCCGGTCCAGGTGGGTGGAGAGGACCACCCGTCCGCCCTTGGGCAGGTCCAGGGCCTTCTCCTTGTCCGTCAGGTTCAGGGCCACCAGCCAGCCCTCGCCCCGGAGGTAGGCGTAGACCCCGCCCCGGGCTTGGTAGGTGCGGTAGGCCCCGTAAAGGAGCCCGGGGTCCTTCCTCAGGGCGATGAGGCGCCGCACCAGGCTCAGCATGGACCGGGGGTCCTTCTCCTGGAGGGCCACGTTCCGCTCGGGGTAGTCGGGGTTCACGGGAAGCCAGGGCTCCACCGAGGAGAACCCCGCGTAGGGGGAGGCGTCCCACTGCATGGGGGTGCGCTCGGGGTCGCGGCCCGGGGGCAGGCCGTGCTCGCCCAGGCGGCCCTTCTGCCTTAGGGCGGCCGGGTCCTGGACCCTTTCCCAGGGGATCTCCCCGTTCACGATGCCGATCTCGTCCCCGTAGTACCAGGTGGGGGTGCCCCGGAGGGTGAAGAGGAGGGTGGCCGCCACCCGGGCCTGGGCCTCCCCCAGGCGGGAGGCCAGCCTGGGTTGGTCGTGGTTGCCGAGGACCCAGTTGGGCCAGTCCCAGGGGGTGAGGAGGCTCTCGTACTCCTCCACGATCCGGGCCAGGTTCTCGGGCCGCCAGTCGGGAAGCCCGCGGAAGATGAGGTGGAAGTTGAAGGGCAGGTGGCACCCCGCCTGGTAGTAGCGCACCAGCTGGGGGAAGGGCAGGTAGATCTCCCCCACCATGACCCGCTCCCGCCCGGGCTCGGAGAACTGGTCCAGGACGTAGCGCATCTCCCGCACGTAGGCGTAGGTCTCCGGCTGGTCCTCGGTGAAGAGGTGCAGGTGCCGCCCCCGGTCCCACATCCCGGGCCGCCAGTCGGGGTTGCCGGGCTCGTCCCGGAGGAGGAGGTCCTCGGCGAGAAGCCAGAGGACATCTACCCGGAAGCCGTCCACCCCCAGCCGGAGCCAGAAGCGCATCACCTCGTAGATGGCCTCCCGCACCTCGGGGTTGCGCCAGTTGAGGTCGGGCTGCTCGGGGAGGAACTGGTGGAGGTAGTACTGGCCGGTCTTCTCGTCTAGGGTCCAGGCGGGACCGCCGAAGAAGCTCTGCCAGTTGTTGGGGGGACCACCATCGGGCCCCGGGTCCGCCCAGACGTACCAGTTCCGCTTGGGGTTATCCCGGGAGGAGCGGGACTCCAAAAACCAAGGGTGCTGGTCTGAGGTGTGGTTGGGGACCAGGTCTATGAGGACCCGAAGCCCCAGGGCGTGGGCCTCGGCCAGGAGGGCCTTGAAGTCCTCGAGGGTGCCGAAGATGGGGTCCACCTCGGTATAGTCGGCCACGTCGTAGCCGAAGTCCTTCATGGGGCTTTTATAGAAGGGGGAAAGCCAGATGGCGTCCACGCCCAGGTTCTTCAGGTAGGGAAGCCGCCGCCGCACGCCGGGGAGGTCCCCGATGCCGTCCCCGTTGGTGTCCTGGAAGCTCCGGGGGTAGATCTGGTAGATGACCGCCTCTTTCCACCACATGGCCCGAGTCTACCCCAGGGGCCGGCCATCTGGAAAGCCTTCCACACCCCTAGCCCCTGCTTTTATACCCTTTTTCCGGCCCACCATGCCTGGTAACTTCCCCAAAAACCTTTTGCCGGGGCGCAAGCCAGCACGGGGTGGTATTACCCTTCTCCGACCTCTTCCACCAACTCAAACCGGGGAACCTCCTGGCCCTCCACCCGCACCTTCTCCAGGAAGTGGCCCAAAGGGCGCACCCAGTACCCCCTTTCCCCGTAGAGAGCTTGGTAGACCACCATGGCCTCCTCCGTTTCCGAGTGGCGGGCCAGGAAGAGCACCCGGTAAAGCCCTCCCTTGTAGTGGCGGTAGATCCCCGGCCTAACCGACACGGACGGGCTCCACCCTGGGCTGGAACTGGGCCTCCTCGGGCAGGAGGTGGCGCCTCTTGGCCCGCCGGTAGACGCTCTCCCACATGCGGCAGAAGGAGCAGACCGCCCCCGTGGTGGGGTAGCCGCACCGTTCGCACTCCCTCAGGGCCACCTCCTCTTCGGCCTTCAGGCGGGGTTGGATCTTCTCCAAAAACCCTTCCAAGAAGCGGAGCTTGGCCCCGGGCATTTCCTTCTCCACCAGGTTCAGGGCCTCCTTGTAAAGGAGGCTCTTGGCCCCCTTGGCGTTGGGGCACTCCTCGTGGAGGTAGCGGATGCCCCGAAGCAGGGTATAGGAGAGGACCTCCCGCTCGCTGAAGCGGTAAAAGGGCTTGACCCGGGCGGCGAGGCCCGGCTTCTCCGGCAAGACTGGCCCCTGGCGGACGAGGGCGTCCTCCTGAGGGTTCAGGAGGTTGCCGAAGAGGACGGCGGCCTCATCGTCCAGGTTGTGGCCCGTAGCCACCACCCTAAAGCCCTCCTCCACCGCCACCTGGTTGATGATGTAGCGCTTGGAAAGCCCGCAGGCGGAGCAGGCCACCCGCCCGGAAAGCTCGGCCAGCTCCGGCATGCCGAAGCCATAGGCCTCCTTCAGGTCCACCACCAGAAGGGGAAGGCCCCGCTCCTTGGCGAAGGCCTGGGTGACCTCGAGGCTCCTCCTGGAGTACGCCCCGATGCCCAGCTCCAGGTGCAGGCCCACGGCCTCGTAGCCCAGGCGGTGGAGGACGTCCCAAAGGGCCAAGGAGTCCTTTCCGCCGGAGACGGCCACCAGGACCCGCTCCCCAGGGTGAAGCATCTGGTGGCGGCGGATGGTCCTCTCCGTCTCCTTGACGAACCACTCCAGGTAGTGCTCCTTGCAGAGGGCGAAGCCCCTGCTCTTCACCTCCACCTGGGCCTTACCGCGGCAGACCTTACAGACCATCTACCCTCCCGAGATGGCGGAGAGGACCTCTATGGTCTCCCCCTCCCCCACCCTTTCGTCCGGGGTGAGGAGCTCTTCTCCCCGCACGGCCACCACGGTCTCGGGGTTGAGGCCCAGCTCCTCCAGGACCTCCTTGAGGGGCCTATCCCCCCGCACCTCCACCTCTTTGCGCTCCGGCAGGCGCAGAATGACCCTCACCCCGCTAGTGTAGCAGGTAGGGGGAGACCAGCTCCGTGAGTCTCTCCAGGGTGAGGCGGTTCCGCTTCTCTATCTCCGGCTTCCTGGGGATCTCGGGGTAGCCCCCTTCGGGGTCGTGAAGGGTGGGGGTGAGCGCCCCGCCCAAACAGCCCTCCCAGGCCTTAAGCCAGCTCTCGGGAAGCCTTTCGGGCAGGGGAAGGCCGTGGAAGACGTGGTAAAGAATGGCCCAGACCCTCACCGCCGCGTCCAGGCTGTACCCGCCCCCCAGGGTGAAGAGAACCCGGCCCCCGGTGAAGGCCTCGGCGTATTCCAGGATCAGGCGGAAGAGGCGCTCGTAAGCCCGGGTGGTGAGGAGGAGGTCGGCCAAGGGGTCCAGGAAGTGGGCGTCGGCCCCCGCCTGCACCACCAGGACGTCGGGGCGGAAGGCCTTCAGGGCCCAAGGCACAAGGGCCTCAAAGACCTCCAGGTAGCTCTCGTCCTCGGTAAATGGCTCCAGGGGCAGGTTGAGCTTCCGCCCCGTCCCCTCCCCCCGGCCGATCTCGTGGACGTGGCCGGTCCCGGGGAAGAGGTAGCGGCCCGACTCGTGAAGGCTTAGGGTGAGGACCTCCTTCTCCTCGTAGTGGATCCACTGGACCCCGTCCCCGTGGTGGACGTCTATGTCCAGGTAGGCCACCTTAAGCCCGGCTCGGGTGAGGTAGCGGATGGCCACGGAAAGGTCGTTGTAAACGCAAAACCCCGAGGCCCGGTCGTACTGGGCGTGGTGGAGGCCGCCTCCCAGCTGCAAGACCCGCCTTTCCCCCAAGAGGATCCGCCTGGCCCCCTCGAGGGTCCCCCCCACCAGGACCCGGGCCGCCCGGTCCATGCCCGGGAAGACCGGGGTGTCCCCCGTGCCCAGGCCGTAGTGCTCTAGATCGGGCACCCTTTCGCCGCGGCTCGCCGCCTCCACCCGCTTCACCAGCCTTTCCGAGTGGACGGAGAGGACCTCCTCCCGGGTGGCCTCAGGGGGAGATAGGGGCTCCCGCCACACCCCTAGGGCCTGGAGGAGGGAGACCAGCATCTCCAGGCGCACCGGGCTGAAGGGGTGCTGGGGGCCGAAGTTGTAGAGGCGGTACTCGTCCCGGTAGATCACCATGGCTTTTTGGGGGGCCAGAGGACCTCAAAGCCCGCTTCCCGAAGGCCCTGGGCCAGGAGGTGGGTCTCCAGGGTGTTGACCCGCACCACGGCCCGCACATACTCCCCCTCCTCGGGATAGGAGAGAAGGGAGTGGATGTTGACCCCCCGCCCCGCCAGAAAGCCCGTGAGGCGGGCGAGCTCCCCCACCCTGTCGGGCAGGCGCACCTCCAGCCGCCCCGAGGGCTCCGTGACCCCGGTAAGCCTCAGGAGGGCGTCCAGGAGGTCAATGCCGGTGACGATGCCCACCAGTTCCCCGTCCTCCAAAACGGGCAGGCAGCCGATCTTCCGGTGGCGCATGACGAAGGCCGCCTCCTCCACGGGGTCCAGGGGGTGGGCGGTCACCACCTCCTTGGTCATGACCTCCCCCACCTGGGTACACCCGGGGCATGGGCCCTTGGGGTTCAGGTGGCTGGTGGCCAGGCGGATGTCCCGGTCGGTGACGATGCCCCAAAGCTTTCCGTCCTTGACCACGGGAAGGTGGCGGATGCCCTTTTCTAGGAGGAGGCGGTAGGCCTCCTCGAGGGTCGTCTCCGGCCCCACGCTGAGGACCGGGCTCTTCATCACGTCCTTGACCAGCATGAAAGCAGTATACGCCCAAGGGGAAGGCCGAAGCCCCTTGGGCTAGAGGTCTTGAACCCCTAGAGGATGTCGTCCCGGATGCAGGCCTTGTAGTGGCCGGGAGCCACCTCCTTGAGCTCAGGCACCACCTGGGCGCACTCGGGCAGGGCGTAGCGGCAGCGGGTGCGGAAGACGCACCCCGAAGGCGGGTTGATGGGGGAAGGGATGTCCCCCTGGAGGACGATGCGCTCCCGCTTCACTGTGGGGTCGGGGATGGGCACGGCGGAGAGCAGGGCCTCGGTGTAGGGGTGCTTGGGGTTCCGGTAAAGCTCCCGGGAGGAGGCGATCTCCATCACCTTCCCCAGGTACATCACCGCCACCCGGTCGGAGATGTACTCCACCACCGCCAGGTCGTGGGCGATGAAGAGCATGGTGAGACCCAGCTCCTCCTTCAGGTCCTGCAGAAGGTTCACCACCTGGGCCTGGATGGAGACGTCCAGGGCGGAAACGGGCTCGTCGGCCACGATGAAGTCCGGGGCCACCGCCAAGGCCCGGGCGATGCCGATGCGCTGGCGCTGTCCCCCCGAGAACTCGTGGGGGTAGCGGCGCATGTGGTCGGGGGAAAGCCCCACCAGCTTGAGGAGCTCCGCCACCCTCTCCGTGCGCTCCTGGGGCGTCTTGCCGATGCCGTGGATGATGAGGGGCTCGGCGATGATGTCCCCCACGGTCATCCGGGGGTTCAGGGAGCTGAAGGGATCCTGGAAGATGATCTGCATCCGGCGCCGGTAGGGGCGGAGCTGGTTCCTGGGCAGCTCGGTGATGTCCTGGCCGTCAAAGAGGACGCGGCCCCCAGTGGGCTCAATGAGGCGCAGAAGGGTGCGGCCCACCGTGGTCTTGCCGCTTCCCGACTCCCCCACCAGCCCCAGGACCTCCCCCTTTTTTATGGCGAAGGAGACCCCGTCCACCGCCTTGACGCTGGCCACAACCCGGGAGAGGACCCCGCCCCGGATGGGGAAGTGCTTTTTGAGGTCCTGGACCTCCAGGAGAACGCCGTCGCCCTTCATGCCCTAACCTCCCGGATATCCCGCCAGCGCACGCACCGGACCTGGCGCCCGTCCCCGGTGTCCTCCAAAGGCGGCACCTCCCGGTCGCAGAGGCCTTCCACGTAGTGCTTGCACCGGGGGTGGAAGGCGCACCCGGGAGGCAGGTAGAGGGGGTTGGGCACGTTGCCGGGGATGGCCTCCAAACGCTCCTTATGCTCCGCCGCCAGGTCCAGCCTGGGCACGGAGTGCAAAAGCCCTCGGGTGTAAGGGTGCAGCGGCTCCTTGAAGAGGGGCACCACGTCCGCCTGCTCCACCGCCCGCCCCGCGTACATCACCACCACCCGGTCCGCCATTTCCGCCACCACCCCCAGGTTGTGGGTGATGAAGAGGATGCTCATGCCGATCTCCTCCTGGAGCTTCTTCATCAGCTCCAGGATCTGGGCCTGGATGGTCACGTCCAAGGCCGTGGTGGGCTCGTCGGCGATGAGCAGGGAGGGGTTGCAGGAAAGGGCCATGGCGATCATCACCCGCTGCCGCATCCCCCCGGACATCTGGTGGGGGTAGTTGGCAAGCCGCTTCTTGGGCTCGGGAATCCCCACCAGCTCCAGCATGTGGGCCGCCAGCTCCATGGCCTCCTTCCGGCTCTTCCCCTGGTGGAGCATGATGGCCTCGGCGATCTGGTCCCCCACCGTGTACACCGGGTTCAGAGAGGTCATGGGCTCCTGGAAGATCATGGCGATGTCGTTGCCCCGGATCCGGCGCATCTCCGCCTCCGGGAGCTTGGTCAGGTCCTTCACCTGGCCGTCCTTGCCCCTGAAAAGAATCTCCCCACCCACGATCCGCCCAGGGGGCGTGGGGATGAGCCGCATGATGGCCAGGGAGGTCACGCTCTTCCCAGAGCCCGACTCCCCCACCACCGCCAGGGTCTCCCCTTTGTCCACGTGGAAGGACACCCCGTCCACCGCCTTCACCACCCCGTCGTCGGTGAAGAAGTGGACCTTGAGGTCTCTCACCTCCAACAGCCGCTTCTCGTCCATGCTAACTCCTTCGGGCACCGCCCCGAAAACACCTCATCCGTTATACGCCATACCCGGCCAAAAGAGAAGGGCCTACTGCCTCCGCCTGGGGTCCAGCGCGTCCCGCAGGCCGTCCCCCAGGAAGTTCCAGGAGAGCACAGAGAGGAAGATGAAGAACCCCGGCCACAGGACCCAGGGGCGGTCGGTGAAGGAAGCGAACCCCCCCTGCTGGGCCGCCTGCAGGAGAAGGCCCCAGCTGGTATAGGGCTCCGTGACCCCAAGCCCCAGGAAGGAAAGCCCGCTCTCCCCCAGGATAAACCCCGGGATGGTGAGGGAAAGGCTCACGATCACGTAGCTGGCGGTGGCGGGCAAGACGTGGCGGGCGATGATGCGCCCGTCGGAAGCCCCCAGGGCCCTGGCCGCCTGCACGTAGTCCATCTCCCTGACCGAAAGCACGATGCCCCGCACCACCCGGGCGAGCCCTCCCCAGCCGATGAAGCCCAAAAGCCCCACCACCAGGTAGAAGGTGAGGAGGGGGTCTATGTTGGTGGGGAAGACCGCTCGCAAGGAGATGAGGAGGAAGAGGGAGGGGATGGCGGCGATGATCTCCACGGTGCGCATGATGAGGTCGTCGGGGTCCAGGCGGATGGGCTCCCGGAAAAGCCTATAGAGGATGGCCCCCGCCGCCAGAACCCCCAGGAGAACCACCAGGGCGTCTATCCCCAAGGAGAAGAGGTCCTTGCCGGGGCTTAAGCGGGTGAAGGAGAAGGCGAGGAAGAGGGCCGCGGCGGCCACCCCCAGCCAGAGGAGGAGGCTCAAAGGCCCCAGGAGAAGCCCCACCCCCCGCCAGGCGGAAGGGGGCAGGGAGAGCCGGAAGGGCCTCCCCGAGAAGTACCCGGCGATGCCCCCAAGGAGGAGGCCCAGGGCGAAGGAGACCAGGGCCGAGAGGATGCCGATGGTGAGGGAGACCTGCCCCCCATAGACCACCCGGCTGAAGAGGTCCCGGCCGAAGTTGTCGGTGCCCATGAGGAAAATGCGCCCCGGGGAGTCCACGCCGAAGAGGCGGAGGTCGGAGCGGAAGACCCGGAAGATGGTGTAGGGCTGCTCTGGGGTGCGCACGAAAAAGCGGATGTAAAACTTCCCCTGGCTGGGGTCCTCCTCGTAGCGGGGCTGCAGGGTGACAGGGTCAATACTCCGCTTGGTGGCGTAGACGAAGGGGCGAGTAAGCCTTCCCGTCTCCGGGTCCACGAAGTGGATGCGGGTGGGCGGGTGGTGGCCCTTGGGGGGGTAAAGCTCGTAGTAGTTGGGGTCGTAGGGGCTAAAGAAGCCGGCGAAGGCGGCCATCAGGTAGAGGACCAGGAGGATGCGCCCGCCCCAGACCGCCAGGCGGTGCTTGCGGAACTGGCGCAGGGCGACGGCCAACTGGGAAGTGGAGGTTCGTTCCACAGGCCACCCCCTACTCGTAGCGGATCCTGGGGTCCACCCAGGCCAGAAGCAGGTCGGAAATCAGGTTGCCGATCATGAGGAGGACCAGGCTCACGGTGAGAAAGCCGGCGATCACGTAGAGGTCCTGGTTGGCGATGGCGTCCAGGAAGAAGGGGGTGATGCCCGGCCAGGCCATGACCACCTCCACGAAGCCCGCCCCGGAGATGAGGCTGGGAAGAAGGCCCCCCAGCGTGGCCACGAAGGGGATGACGGCGTTGCGGAAGGCGTGCTTGTAGAGGACCACCCGCTCAGCGAGGCCCTTGGCCCGGGCGGTGCGGATGTAGTCCTGCCCTAAGACCTCCAGCATCTGGCCCCGCATGAGGCGGGAAAGGCCGGCGATGTCGTTGGCCGTGGCCACCAGAATGGGCACCACCGCGTGCCAGGCGATGTCCAGCCACTGCTTGAGGGGAGGAAGCTGCTCAAAGCCGCTAGAGGTCATCCCCGAGACCGGGAAGATGAGGACTCCCGTCTTGAACTTGATCTGCAACAGGACGTAGATGGCGATGAGGGCCAGAAAGAAGCTGGGGACGGAAAGGCCCACGTAGGCCAGGAAGGAGAGGATCCGGTCCCCCAGGGAGTACTGGCGCACCGCCCCGTAGACGCCGATGGGGATGGCCACCAGGTAGAGGAGGATGGTGGAGGGGATGACGATCACCATGGAGTTCACCACCCGGGGCCAGATGACCTCCAGCACAGGGGCCTGGTAGGCAAAGGAGTAGCCCAGGTTCAGGTGGAAGAGGTTGTTCATCCAGAGGAGGTACTGCTCGTAGACAGGCCGGTCCAGGCCGAACTGGGACCGGAGGCGGGCGATGGTCTCCGGCGTGACCTTGGGGTCCAGCTCCAGCTGGGTCAGGTAGTCTCCCGGGGCCATCTGGATGATGAGGAAGGCCAAAAAGGTGGCCCCGAAGAAGGTGGGGATCAGGTAGAGGATGCGGCGGAGGATGTATGTGGTCATGGCGGTGTAAGGCGCCCCGGGGCCCGGGCCCCAGGGCGCACCCTGTCTAGCTCACTTCTTGATGAAGGTCAGCTCCAGCTCCCGCTGGCCCCAGATGCTGGAGATGATGGCATCGGGGTGCTCGCCGCCCAGGCGGTTGTTCCAGGCGGGGTGGTAGTTGGGCCCGGCGATGTAGATGACGGGGAGGAGGCTTGCCTCAATCTCCTGCATGCGGAAGCCGATCTCCCGCCGCTTCTGGAAGTCCAGCTCCGTGCGGCCGCGGGAGTAGAGGGCGTCCAGCTGGGTCTCCCGGGGGTCCAGGCACTGACCGGACTTGTTCCACATGTGGAGGTTGCCCTTGCAGGGCACCACGTTAGAGCCGAAAGGCCAGTCCAGACCGCCGCCGGAGAGGCCGATGATGATGGCGTCAAAGGGCCGGTCGGGGCCGGAGGAGAGGAGCTGGCCCACCAGGGTGTTGAAGTCAATGGCCTGGAAGTTGACCTTGACCCCCACCTTCTTGGCCTCGTCCACGATGAGCTTGGCGATCTGCTCCCGCTGGACGTTGCCGGCGTTGGTGGCCAGGTTGAACTCCAAGCGGCGGCCCTTGCTGTCCACCAGGAAGCCCTCCCGGTCCTTCCTGGTGAAGCCAAGCTCAGCGAGGAGCTTGGCCGCCTGGTTCAGGTCGTACTCGTACTTGGGCACCTTGGGGTTGATCCACTGGGTGAGCACGGGGTAGACGCTGGTGTACATGGGGGTGCCCAGGCCCCCGTAGACGATGTCAATGACCGCCTGGCGGTTCACCACGTGACTCATGGCCCGGCGGAACTTGTCCGAGCGGAAGAGGCTCTGCTTGAAGGGGTCCGAGGCCTTGTTCCAGTTGAAGACCATGAACTGGCTGGAGGCCACGGGGGAGGCGTTCACCTTGATGGTGGCGTCCAGGCGGCCCGCCTGGATGGCCTGGCGGACCTGGGAGATGTGGTCCACGGTGGCGGGGTTGAAGATGTCAATGTTCCCCGCCAGGAACTCGGCCAGCTGGGCGTTGGTGTCCTTGACGATCTTGATCTCGTAGCGGTCCAGGTAGGGCAGGGGGTTGCCCGCCTCGTCCTTGTTCCACTCGCCGAAGGCGGGGTTCCGCTTCAGGACCAAGCGCTCCCCGGGGCGGTAGCTCTCAATGAGCCAGGGCCCGCCGGAGACGATCTTGGCGGGGTCCTCGCTCAGGGTCCACATCTTCTTGATGCCCTCCGCCCCCTCCCTCTGGTAGACGGGGCCGAAGACGTGGGCGGGCCAGGGCGCAAAGCTGGCCACGCTGAAGGCCTCAGCGTCCGTCTTGGGGTAGATGAAGCGGATGGTGTAGTCGTCTATCTTCCTAAGGACGATGGGCTTGCCGTCAATGAAGAAGGAGTCGTAGCTGTTGGAGCCCACCGCCTTGTCGGTGTGGATGCGCCAGGTGGTGATCCAGTCGTCGGCGGTGATGGGCCGGCCGTCGGACCACTTCATCCCCTTGCGGATCTTGAAGGTGATCTCCAGCTTGTTGGGGCTAATGGTCCAGGACTCCGCCATGTAGGGGATCCAGTCGCCGGTGGTGGGGTCGCGGGTCACCAGGCCCCTGTTCCCCGAGATGATGCTGGGCACGTTGCCGGACTCGGCGGTGATGAAGGGGTTGAAGGTGCGGTAGTCGGAGATCACCGCCGCCCGCAGGGTGCCCCCGCGCTTGGCCTCCTGGGGCTTGGCCACCGTCCACTTCTGGGGCCAGACGAAGGTCTGGGCGCTGGCGGCGCCCGCCAGGGCCAAAAGGCCGATCAGAACCAAAGCTTTTCTCATTCCAACCTCCTCCAAAGGTCTTACGGGGGTAAGGATACCCGCCCCGCCAGGGGGCCGTCAAGCAGACTGGACCGGTATGCGGCCTTTGGGGTAAAGCAGGAGCATGACCCTGCGGGAAGCCCGCTTTGGGGCCCCCTTCCCCCCAATGAACCCCGCCTGTCAGGACCCGGCCTTGACCCCCCGGAGGGTCCGTGGGAAAATCCCTGGCATAAGGAGGTGGTATGAGAGCGGTGGTGATGGAGGCGAGAGGCGGCCCAGAGGTCTTGAAGCCCACGGAGATGCCCACCCCGGAGCCGGGCCCCAAGGAGGTGCGCATCCGGGTCCGGGCGGCGGCCCTCAACCACCTGGACATCTGGGTGCGCAAGGGGGTGGCGAGCCCCAGGCTTCCCCTGCCCCACATCCTGGGGGCGGACGCCAGCGGGGTGGTGGAGGCCGTGGGGCCCGGGGTCACCGCCTTCGCCCCCGGCGACGAGGTGGTGGTGAACCCGGGGCTTTCCTGCGGGCACTGCGAGCGGTGCCTGGCGGGCGAGGACAACCTCTGCCCGCGGTACGAGATCCTGGGTGAGCACCGCCACGGGGCTTATGCCGAGTACTTGGTGGTGCCTGAGGTGAACCTCCTCAAAAAACCGCAAAACCTCTCCTTTGAGGAGGCGGCCGCCATCCCCCTCACCTTCCTCACCGCCTGGCAGATGGTGGTGGATAAGCTCCAGGTGCGCCCTGGGGACGACGTGCTGGTCATGGCGGCGGGAAGCGGGGTTAGCGTGGCCGCCATCCAGATCGCCAAGCTTTTCGGCGGGCGGGTCATCGCCACCGCTGGCTCGGAGGAGAAGCTAAGGAAGGCCCTGGAGCTTGGGGCCGACGAAGCGGTCAACTACACCCACCCCGACTGGTTCAAGGAGGTGCGCCGCCTCACCGGGGGCAAGGGGGCCGACAAAGTGGTGGACCACACCGGGGCCCTCTACTTTGAGGGGGTCATCAAGGCCACGGCGAGCGGGGGCAGGATTGCCATCGCCGGGGCCTCCTCGGGGTACGAGGGGACCCTGCCCTTCGCCCACGTCTTCTTCCGCCAGCTCGCCATCCTGGGCTCCACCATGGCCTCCAAAAGCCGCCTCTTCCCCATCCTGCGCATGGTGGAGGCGGGGAAGCTGAAGCCGGTGGTGGGGCAAGTGCTTCCCCTCGAGGCCGCCAGCAAGGGCCACCGCCTCCTGGAAGAAAGGCGGGTCTTCGGCAAGGTGGTCCTGAGGGTGGACTAAGTACCCCACCGCGGCTTTCGCCGCGGTGGGGGCCCCGGCGAAAGGTTCCTGGGGAAGTTACCAGGCATGGTGGGGCGAGGGAAAGGGGAAACAAGGGTATAAGGGCCCCACCGCGGCCCTTGCCACGGCGGGGGCCCCAGAATGAGGTGCCCAAAAGGTCCGAGGGCTTAGAATGCCGGAAGAGGTGCGGCCATGGAGCACACGGACGTGATCGTCATCGGCGCCGGGCCCGCGGGGCTTTTCGCGGGGTTTTACGTGGGCATGCGGGGGCTTTCCTTCCGCTTCATAGACCCCCTGCCGGAGCCGGGAGGGCAGCTATCGGCCCTCTACCCGGAGAAGTACATCTACGACGTGGCGGGCTTTCCCAAGGTCTACGCCAAGGACCTGGTCCGGGGCCTGGTGGAGCAGGTGGCCCCCTTTAACCCCATCTACAACCTGGGGGAGCGGGCCGAGACCCTGTCCAGGGAGGACGGCCTTTTTAAGGTGACCACGTCGGCGGGGAACACCTACACCGCCAAGGCGGTCATCATCGCTGCCGGAGTGGGGGCCTTTGAGCCCAGGCGCCTGGGAGCCCCAGGGGAGAGGGAGCTGGAGGGCAGGGGGGTCTACTACGCCGTGAGGGCCAAGGCGGAGTTCCAGGGCAAGCGGGTCCTGATCGTGGGGGGCGGGGACAGCGCCGTGGACTGGGCCCTGAACCTCCTGGACACCGCCGGGGCCATCACCCTCATCCACCGCCGCCCCCAGTTCCGGGCCCACGAGGCCAGCGTCCAGGAGCTCATGAAGGCCCACGAGGAGGGCCGCCTCAAGGTCCTCACGCCCTACGAGGTGCGCCGCCTCGAGGGGGACACCTGGGTGAGGCGGGCGGTCATCTTCCACAACCAGACCCAGGAGGAGCTCACGCTGGAGGTGGACGCCGTCCTCATCCTGGCGGGCTACCTCACCAAGCTGGGCCCCCTGGCCAACTGGGGCCTGGAGCTGGAGAAGAACAAGATCAAGGTGGACACCACCATGGCCACCAGCATCCCCGGGGTCTACGCCTGCGGGGACATCGTCACCTACCCCGGGAAGCTTCCCCTCATCGTCTTGGGCTTCGGGGAGGCGGCCATCGCCGCCAACCACGCCGCCGCCTACGCCAACCCCGCCCTCAAGGTGAACCCCGGCCACTCCTCGGAGAAGGGGGAGGAGAAGGCCCCAGCCTAAGGACCGGGGCAAAGGAGGGGGCCCCATGGGCCCCCTTTTCCGCTAAACTTAGGCCAGCATGCGGGTTGCCCTTTTCATTGACGGGTCTTACATGTACCAGGCGGCCAAGCGCCTGGGCTGGAACGTGGACCACAGGCGGGTCATCACCCAGTTCGCCACCCCCGAGCAGCTCTACAACGCCTTTTACTACGTCCCCATCACCGACCCCGAGGACGAGCGCCAGCAACGCTTCATAGACGCCCTGGTCTTTATGGGCTACACGGTGCGGAGCCGCCTGGTGCGGGGAGAGGCCCGGTTTGAGGCCATGATGGCCACGGACCTCCTCACCACCGCCCCCCGCTGGGACCGGGCCGTGGTGGCCTCGGGCTCCGGGGAGCTGGCCCACGCCTTCCAGGCCCTTAGGGCCATGGGCAAGGAGGTCCACCTCCTGGGGGTGCACGAGCTAGCGGACCTGGAGCTTCGCAACCAGGCGGACCGCTTCCTGAACCTGGCCGAGTGGCGGGAGGTATTGGAGAGGACCCCGGGCGGGCGCCGCACCTACGCCGGCTACCCCGTGGAGGCCACCGTGGAGGTACCTCCGGCGGAGGAACCCGGGAAGTAGCCCATGCCGGGCCCCTGGCCCGCCCTCCTTCTAGCCCTCCTCCTCTTCCTGGCCCTTCCCATTCCCCCTTCCCCGCCCGCCTCGCCCAGCCTCCGGGAGCTTCTGCCGTACCCCAGGGCCACGCGGGAGGCTCTGGTGGCCCTGCACCTCTCCAACAAGGCCAGCCTCCACCTCCTCCTGGGGGACGAGGCCGCCCGAGCCTACGACCGCCTCCTGCGCCTGGAGCTCAACAATCAGCTTTCGGGCAAGCGCTCCGCCTTTTCCAAGCCGGAGGAGGCCCTTCAGGCCGCCCGGCTTTGGGTCTTAGCCATAGGCCAGGCCTTGCGGGCCCAGGCGGTGGACCTCCAAGGCCTCCCCACCGCCCCCCACCACGTCCTCCCCCACGCCCAAAAGATCCGGGCGGCGGCGGGGGCCTTGAGGATCCCCTACGGGGTGCTGGCCGCCATCGTGGACAACGAGCAGTACGGGGGGGACAAGGCCCTAGGCCTCTCCCGGGGGGTGCGGGAGGTGGCGGACGGCCTGGCCCAGGGTCTGGCGGAGCTTCAGGGCCAGGCGCCCCTGAGCCGTACCCTGGGCCTAGCCCAGATGAGCTGGGAGGATGCCCTGAAGCAGGAGCCCCGCCTGAAGCGCTTTGGGGCCTGGGACCCGGCCAGGCCCTTCCCCAAGACCGAGGCCGAGGCCAGGAAGGCCCTCCTGGACCCCTACCTCAACCTCCTCTTCACGGCAAGCCGCCTGCGGGGCTACTTCAACGCCCTTCTGGGCCTGCCCCAAGAGGACACCCGCCCCCTCGAGGACCCCTGGCTCTACTACCTGGGCCCCGCCTGGCATAACTACCCCTTAAGGGCCCAGAACCTGGAAACCTGGGAGGACAGCTTCCACGGCTTCTTCAAGGGACTCTTCTATCAAGTGGCCTTAGAGCGGCGCTGGTACCTAAAAAACGGGCGCCTTCTGCCCCTGAAGACCTGGGGACCGGGAGCCTGCCAGGCTCCCCCTTCGCCCACGCCCCTTTACGTCCCCTAAAGCCTCTCCATCCAGGGCAGGGGCTCCCCAGGGGGCAGGACGGGCCACCGCCCCTCGCGCATGTGGCGGAAGATGGCCTCTACCGCCTCCTCGGCCCGGGCCACCCAGGCCTCTGGGTAAAGAGGGCGCTTGGCCAGAAACTCCTCCCGGTCAAAGACCTGGCAGGTGTGGTCGGCCCGGCAGCGGACGTCCAGCTCCAGGTCGTACTGGCGGAAGCCCGCCCCCGTCCAGACCGCCGGGGTCTGGACGTTCCAGTAGTACTCCAGGACCCGGCCCTCCCGCACGTCGGGCCCTCCCGAATACCAGGCCCCGGGGAAGAAGGCCACGTAGGCATCGTGGTCCAGGACTACCCGCCTGCCCTTGCCCTCGTGGTGGAAGACCCCGCCCTGGGGAAGCAGGGTGAGGACCCCCTCCTCCCGCACCTCCACCACCCGGGCCTCCCACCAGTAGTGAAGCAGATCCCCCGGGAACTTGAGAAACTCTACCCGCACCAAGTCCCCGGGGGCTACGGGAAAGCTCACCGCTTGGTGCTGATGCCCAGAACCTTGTACAGGGCGCAGAAGCCGGTGATGGCGGTGAAGAGGAGGACCACAGCCACAATGCCCAGGATCCAGTTCCAGGGAGAGGCCGACTGGAAGGCGAAGTAGAAGAGGATGAGGGCCAGGACAAAGCGGATCACCCGGTCAGTGGTGCTCTCGTTGACGGTCATGCTTTCACCTCCAGACCCAGTATACACCGCCTGGGGCCCTGTGCTAAACTAGCCTAGTGGCGCGGGCCGTTAGCTCAATCGGTCAGAGCGGCCGGCTCATAACCGGTTGGTTGCAGGTTCAAGTCCTGCACGGCCCACCATAGCCCCTTGCCGGGGGCCTTCTTTTTTGCCACACTCGGGGCATGGACCCTCTAGAGGCCTTCCAGACCCTGGACCTGAGGATCGGGCGCATCCTGAAGGCCGAGCCCCACGAGAAGGCCAGAAAGCCCAGCTACAAGCTCTGGATTGACTTCGGCCCCTTGGGGGTGAAGCAGAGCTCGGCCCAGATCACCGAGCTTTACCGCCCGGAGGACCTCCCGGGCCGGCTGGTGGTGGCGGCGGTGAACCTGGGCGTGCGCTCCATCGCCGGCTTCCCCTCCGAGGTCCTGGTCCTGGGGGCGAGGGACGAGAAGGGGCGGGTGGTCCTCCTCACCCCCGAGCGGGAGGTGCCTTTGGGGGAGAAGGTTTTCTGAGGGCCTTCAGCGGGTCCGGGTCACCTTGCCGAGGTGGCGGGGCCGGTCCGGGTCCAGGCCCCGGGCCCGGGCCAGGGCCTCAGCCATGGGGTAGAAGGCCTGGGCCAGGAGGAGGGGGGTGAGCTCGGGGGAGAGGGCCACCGGGAGGCGCAAGGGGGTGTCCGCCAGCTCCAGGGCCTCGGCCTCCCGGGAGAGGACCAGGAGGTGGGCCCCCGTGGCCTTCAGGGACTCCAGGGTCCTCAGCGTGGCCTCCAGGGCCCCGTCCCTCTGGGCCAGGACCAGAAGGGGAAAGCCGGGCTCCAAGAGGGCTTTGGGCCCGTGCAGAAACTCGGCGGCGGAAAGCCCCTCGGCGTGGAGGCCCGCCACCTCCTTCAGCTTGAGGGCGGCCTCGAGGGCCACGGGGTACACCAGGCCCCGCCCCAGGACGAAGAGGTTTTCCGCCTCCACCAGGTACTCCAGGCTCCCCTCCGCCCCCAAAGCCCGGTGCATGGCCTCGGGCAGGGCGGGAAGGGCCTCCTTCAGGTGGGGCTCCTCCAGGAGGTGGGCCAGGAGGTGGACCGTGGCCGCCAGCATGGCGAGGAAGCTCTTGGTGGCCGCCACCGCCCGCTCCTCCCCGGCATGGAGGGGGAGGACCACCTCCGCCGCCTTAGCCAAAGGGCTTTCCTCCCGGTTCACCAGGGCCACGGTGAGGACCCCCGCCCCCCGGTAGGCCCGCACCACCTCCACCACGTCCGGGCTCTCCCCGCTTTGGCTAAAGGCCAGGAGGAGGCCCGGCAGGGGGACCCTGGGCCTTGCCCCGTAGAGGGTCAGCACCGAGGGGGCCACGGAGAGCGTAGGCCAGAGGAGGCGGGTCTCCAAGAGGTACTTGGCGTAAAGGGCGGCGTGGTCCGAGCTCCCCCGGGCGGCGGTGAGGGTAAGAGCGGGAGGCCTCCGCCTTAGGAAAGCGGCTAGGCCCTTCACCTCGGCCTCGTTCTCCCTAAGGAGCCGCTCCACCACCCTCGGGGCTTCCTCCGCTTCCCGGAGCATCCAGGAGGACATGGGTTCAGCTTAGCATGCTACAATCATGCCATGAGCACCCTTCAGGTGAAGAAGGTGCCCGAGGACCTCAAGGCCCGCCTGGTACGCCAGGCCCGGGCCAGGGGCCTCAGCCTGAGCGAGTTCGTCCTGGAGGCCTTGGAACGGGCCCTGGACGAGGCCGAGTGGCGGGAGCATCTGGCCCAGAGGGCTCCTGTGGACCTGGGCCTTCCCGCCGCCAAGCTTCTGGAGGAGGCCCGGGAGGAAAGGTGGCCCCCCTCGTCCTAGACGCTTCCGCCGCCGCCGAGTACCTGCTTCGCACCCCCTTGGGCCGGCAAGTGGCCGCCCTGGTGGAAGGGAAGCGCCTCTTCGCCCCGGCCTTGCTGGACGCCGAGGTCTTGGCCGTGGTGCGCAAGGCCACCCTTTCCGGACGCCTTTCCCCCACGCGGGCTCAGGAAGCCCTGGAGGACCTTTTTAGCTGGCCCCTCTTCCGGGTAGACCACGGGCCTCTGCTTCTCCCCGCCTTCGCCCTAAGGGACCGCCTCACCGCCTACGATGCCCTTTACGTGGCCCTAGCCCAGAGGCTTTCCGCCCCCATCCTCACCGCGGACGGCCCCCTGGCCAGAGCTCCCGGCCTTCCCGTGCCTCTCATCCACCTCCGCCTTTAGGCCCTACTCCAAGCCCAGAAGGAGTGGTATACTTCCACGGATGGACCGCATCATCATCCGGGGTGCTAGGGAGCACAACCTGAAGAACATCAGCCTCGAGCTCCCCAGGGGCAAGTTCATCGTCATCACCGGGGTCTCGGGCTCAGGGAAGAGCACCCTGGCCTTTGACACCATCTACGCCGAGGGCCAGAGGCGGTACGTGGAAAGCCTCTCCAGCTACGCCCGCCAGTTCCTGGGGGTGATGGACAAACCCGACGTGGAAAGCATTGAGGGCCTCTCCCCCGCCATCTCCATTGACCAGAAGACCACCAGCCACAACCCCCGCTCCACCGTGGGCACGGTGACGGAGATCCACGACTACCTGCGCCTCCTCTTCGCCCGGGTGGGCACCGCCTACTGCCCCCAGTGCGGCCGTCCCATAGAAAAGCAGTCCGCCAGCGAGATCACCGACCGCCTCCTCCAGAAGCCCCCAGGCACCCGGGCCATCCTCATGGCCCCCCTGGTGCGGGGAAGGAAGGGCGAGTACCGCAAGCTCTTCGCCCAGCTCATGAAGGAGGGGTACGCCCGGGTGCGGGTGGACGGGGTCATCTACCTCCTGGAGGAGGCCCAGAACCTGAACCTGGAAAAGTACGAGAAGCACGACATTGACCTGGTCATAGACCGGGTGGTCCTCAAGGAGGAGGAAAGGCCCCGCATCGCCGAGGCCGTGGAGCTAGCCCTCCTCCGGGGCGAGGGCCTCATGCGGGTCCTCTACCCCGATTTGGGAGAGGAGGAGCTCTTCTCGGAAAAGTTCGCCTGCCCCGAGCACGGCAGCGTCCTGGAGGAGCTGGAGCCCAGGATCTTCTCCTTCAACGCCCCCTACGGGGCCTGCCCCGCCTGCTCCGGCCTCGGGTACAAGCAGGAGTTTGACCCGGCCCTGGTGGTGAACCCCGAGCTCTCCCTGGCCGAAGGGGCCATCCTCCCCTGGTCCCGGGGGCGGGACACGGGCAGGAGCTACCTCTGGGACCGGCTCAGGGCCCTCTCCGAGCACCTGGGCTTTGACCTCAAAACCCCCTTCAAGGACCTGCCGGAGGAGGCGCAGAAGGCCGTCCTCTACGGACTCCCCGAGCCCTTTGAGGTGGTCTTCCGCCGTGGGGGCAAGGAGACCTTCCGGGTGGAGGTCCACTACGAGGGGGTCATCCCCTGGCTGGAGAAGCGCTACCAGGAGGCCGACTCCGAGGGGGTGCGGGAGGTCCTCGAGGGCTTCATGGCCCTGAAGCCCTGCCCGGTCTGCGGCGGGACCCGCTACAAGAAGGAGGTCCTCTCGGTGAAGGTGGCGGGCAGGAACATCGCCGAGGTCTCCGCCTTGCCCGTGCGGGAGGCTCTGGGCTTTTTCCAGGGCCTCGAGGCAAAACTCCCCCCCTTCCAGGCCCAGATCGCCAGGCCCATCCTGCGGGAGATCGTGGAGCGCCTGGGGTTTTTGGTGGGGGTGGGCCTGGACTACCTGACCCTGGACCGGGCGGCCAACACCCTCTCCGGCGGCGAGGCCCAGCGCATCCGCCTGGCCACCCAGGTGGGCTCTGGCCTCACCGGGGTCCTCTACGTCCTGGACGAGCCCAGCATCGGCCTCCACCCCCGGGACAACCAGCGCCTCATCGCCACCCTCAAGCGCCTCCAGGCCCTGGGCAACACCCTGATCGTGGTGGAGCACGACGAGGAGACCATGCGGGCCGCCGACTGGATCGTGGACATGGGCCCGGGGGCGGGGATCCACGGGGGGGAGGTGGTGGCGGAAGGCCCTCTGGAGGCCATCCTGCAGAACCCCCGAAGCCTCACCGGGGCCTACCTGAGGGGGGAGAAGAAGATCCCCGTGCCCAAAGAGCGCCGCAAGGGCAACGGCAAGTGGCTGGTGCTGAAGGGGGCCAGGGAGCACAACCTGAAAAACGTGACCCTGCGCATCCCCCTGGGCCGCTTCGTGGCCGTGACCGGCCCCTCGGGCTCGGGGAAGAGCACCCTCATCCACGACATCCTCTATGCCGCCTTGGCCCAGAAGCTCATGCGGGCCAAGACCACCCCCGGGGCCTACGAGGCTTTGGAAGGGGTGGAGCACCTGGACAAGGTTATAGAGATTGACCAGTCCCCCATCGGCCGCACCCCCCGCTCCAACCCCGCCACCTACACCGGCATCTTTGACGAGATCCGCGACCTCTTCGCCAAGACCCCCGAGGCCAGGAAGCGGGGCTACGGCCCGGGGCGCTTCTCCTTCAACGTCAAGGGGGGGCGGTGCGAGGCCTGCGGCGGGGACGGCACGGTCAAGATTGAGATGCTCTTCCTGCCCGACCTCTACGTGCCCTGCGAGGTCTGCAAGGGCAAGCGCTACAACAAGGAGACCCTCGAGGTGAAGCTAAGGGGCAAGAGCATCGCCGACGTCCTGGACATGACCGTGGAAGAGGCCCTGGACTTCTTCCAGAACGTCCCCACCATCGCCCGCAAGCTCCAGCTCATGGTGGACGTGGGCCTGGGGTACATGCGCCTGGGCCAGCCCTCCCCCACCCTCTCCGGAGGGGAGGCCCAGCGCATCAAGCTGGCCACGGAGCTGGGCCGCAAGTCCACGGGCCGCACCCTCTACATCCTGGACGAGCCCACCACCGGCCTCCACTTTGACGACGTGGCCAAGCTCCTCTCGGTCCTCCACCGCCTGGTGGACGGGGGCAACACCGTGGTGGTCATTGAGCACAACCTGGACGTGGTGAAGACCGCCGACTGGGTCATTGACCTGGGGCCGGAGGGCGGGGACCGGGGCGGGGAGATCGTGGCCGAGGGCACCCCGGAGGAGGTGGCCCTCACGGGAAGCCCCACCGGGGTCTACCTGGCCCGGATTCCGGAGATCCGGGAAAGGCTCAAGGTGGCCGCCGACTGAGTACCCCACTGCGGCTTTCGCCGCGGCGGGGGCCCCAGAAAAGCCCTCATACCCTTGTTTCCTGCTTCCCTTGGCCCACCATGCCGTAACTTCCCCAGGAACCTTTTGCCGGGGCCCCCAGCATGGGGTGGCATTAGCGGCTGAGGATCCCCAGAAGGGCCAGGTCCAGGGTCTTCTGTAGCTCCTCCTTCAGGTCCCGCTCCGGGGTGTAGGCCGCCCAGCGGAGGGCGGTGAGGAAGTAGAGGTCGGCCAGGGTCCGGCCCATGCGCTCCAGGGAGAGGTCCTTCCTCACCAGATCCTTCTCCCTGAGGGACCTCAGCACCTGGGCGATGAGGTCCCCCAGGGGCAGGGCCTCAAAGGCCGCCTTGGCCCGGATGGGGTCCGGGTTCAGAAGCTCGTAGAGGAGGGGGAGGACCAGGTCCTTCTCCGCCTCGGTGTAGCGGGCCACCTCCTGGAAGATGAAGCGGAGGATGGCCAGGGGATCTTCGCCCCGGGCCAGGCGCCTTTTCACCTCCTCCCTGAGGCCGGCGAGGAGGAGGGCGCCGTACTCCAGAAGCACCGCCTCCTTGTAGGGAAAGTAGTTGAAGAAGGTGCCCCGGGAGACGTGGGCCGCCTTGGCGATGTCGCTGGCCGTGGTCTCCTGAAAGCCCCGCTGGCGGAATAGGGCCATGGCCGCCTGGAAGATGCGCTCCCGGCGGCGCTTTTTTTGATACTCCCTCACGGACATGGAGGTAGTGTACTCCAGTCCAAAGTCAAAGCTCAACCGCTTTCCCGACCCAGTCCGAAAGGGCGGAAAGGAGGGCAAGTCCCCCCTTTGTGGCGTATACCCGGCCTTCCCGCAGGAAGGGCCTGGCCTCCACCCGGTAGCCCATCTCCCGCAGGCGCTCCGCCACCTCCTCCCCTGCCGCCACCCGGGGAGGAAGCCTCCCCGCCTCGGCCAGGAAGAGGTGGGCGTTGAAGCCCAGGAAGAGGACCTCGAGGCCCTCCCAGACCTCCTCCAGGTAGGCCAGCCAGGTGGGGTCTTTGGCGGGGCGCTCGGGCCTTCTGGCCCCCGGGATCAGGAGGGCTTTGGGGGGCGGGGCGGCGGGGAAAGCGTAGGTGGGGGTCCAGACCGAGCCCGCCAGGGCGGGGGTCCCTTTGCGCCCCTTGGCCACGGTACAAGCGGGAAGCTCAAGCCGCCTGGCCCACTCCAGGGCCAAAGCCGCCTCCAGCTCGGAGAACTCGGGAAGGAGGAGGACGGAGAGCACCCTGGGAGCCATTATGGCAGAAGCCGGAAGAGGATCTCCGCCGCCTCCCCACCCCCGCTGCCCCGCTCTCCCAGGGCCAGGAGGATCTGGTTGAGGATCCCCGCTCCAGCAGGCGCCGGCGCAGGGCCTCCATCCCCGAGGCGCTTTGGGCCAGGGCGGGGAAGTCCTCCAGAGGGGCCCGCAGGAGGCCCGCCTGGGGGGCTTTGCGCAGGAAGGCCGCCGCCACCCCCTGGGGCGTGGCCCCGTAGACCAGGAGGTCGTACTAAGTACCCCGCCGTGGCTCTTGCCACGGCGGGGGCCCCAGAAAAGCCCTTCCAAAGACCAGACTTGGGCATCCCATGTTGCGAAACTAAAGCGCGGGCACTTAGAGGCTGTCGTAAAAGGGTGGTATCCTTGAAGGGTGCCTCTTAGACGATGTTACCCCAGCGACCTAACCGACGAGGAGTGGGCCCTCCTGGAGCCCCTCATTCCCGCCCCCAAGCCCGGCGGCCGGCCCGCCAAGGTGTCCAGAAGAGAGATCATGAACGCCATCCTTTACGTCC
>NZ_LHCI01000106.1:77952-100882 GCF_001280255.1 Thermus aquaticus
CTTGAGCGGGTCCGGCGGGTCTACCGCGACAAGGCCCAGGCCCTGCTGGAGGCCCTGGAGAAGGAGATGCCCCAGGACGGGGCCTACCGGGGCCTCAAGGAGACGGCTTCTTCCCTGGGTTTGGAGCTGGAGGTGGTGGCCCGTCCCTACGCGGGGGTACGGGGGGTCTGGGTGCGGGAGGGGGCGGAGGTGCCGGAGATTCCGCGGGAGCGTGGGTTCAAGCCTTTACCTAAGAGGTGGGTGGTGGAGAGGACCTTTGCCTGGCTGGGGCGGAACCGGCGTCTTGCCAAGGACTATGAGGAGAACCCTCGGGTAAGCGAGGCCTGGGTCTATCTGGGCATGCTACGATTGTTGGTGAAGCGGCTAGCCAGGGCCGTGTAACTGCCCGTGGAGGACTTTTACGACAGCCTCTAGGCCAGGCCCGGGGCCTCAAGGAGACGGCTTCTTCCCTGGGTTTGGAGCTGGAGGTGGTGGCCCGTCCCTACGCGGGGGTACGGGGGGTCTGGGTGCGGGAGGGGGCGGAGGTGCCGGAGATTCCGCGGGAGCGTGGGTTCAAGCCTTTACCTAAGAGGTGGGTGGTGGAGAGGACCTTTGCCTGGCTGGGGCGGAACCGGCGTCTTGCCAAGGACTATGAGGAGAACCCTCGGGTAAGCGAGGCCTGGGTCTATCTGGGCATGCTACGATTGTTGGTGAAGCGGCTAGCCAGGGCCGTGTAACTGCCCGTGGAGGACTTTTACGACAGCCTCTAGGCCAGGCCCGGGGCCAAAAGGAGGATCAGGAAGGCGAGAAGACGCAAGGTTTTCAGAAGAACCCCATCAGGGCAAGGCCTTTTTGGCCTCCTGGTACTCGGCCACCAGCCGGGCCACCACCTCCTTGGCCGAGGGGATCTCGCGGATGAAGGCCACCCCGTGTCCGGCGGAGTAGACCTCCTTCCAGGCCTTCCCCCCGCCCTGGCGGAAGCGCTCCAGGGACTCCTTGAGGAAGTTGGCGGGCACCCCCGTCACCTCCGGGGTGTAGAGGATGTCCTCGGGCGTGGCCCGGAGGAGGGCCTCCTTGTACTCCAGAGGGGCCTCGGACTCCAGGGTGGCGATGAAGCGGGTGCCGATATACGCCCCGTCCCCCAGGGCCAAGGCGGCCAGAAGTTGGCGGCCTGTGGCAATCCCCCCGGCGATGAGCACGGGCACCCCTAACTCCGCCTTAAGCCAGGGCCCCAGGACGAAGGGGCTCACCTGCCCGGCGTGCCCCCCGGCCCCAGAGGCCACGGCCACCAGGGCATCGGCCCCGGCCTCCACCGCCTTCCTGCCGTGCCTCAGGCCCACCACGTCGCACCAGACCACGCCCCCGTAGGCCTTGACCTTCTCCACCACCGGCGTGGGGTCCCCCAGGGAGGTGACCACCAGGGGCACCCGGCGCTCGGCCACGGCCAGGAGGTCCTCCTCGAGGCGGGGGTTGTCCTTCAGGATCAGGTTGACCCCGAAGGGCACCCCCTGGGGGAAGGTCTCCAGAAACTCCCGGAAGGCCTGGTGGGTGCGGAAGTTGAGGCTGGGGATGACCCCAATCCCCCCCGCCTCGGCCACAGCCAGAAGGAGCCTGGCCCCGGAAACCAGAAACATGGGGGCGGCCACGATGGGGTAGCGGATGGAAAGCATCCTGGTGATGGCGGTCTCCATGGCCTATGATTTTACCCGGTTCAAGGAATAATCAAGGGGTGGCGGGGCCGGTGGCCCGCCTCGAGGTGGGACCGAGCCCCTACCACCTCCCCATCCTGGCCCCCGCGCTCCTCCGGGTCCTGGTGGTGCGGCGCTTCCGGCCCTAGCCGCCTAGCCCCTTGCGGCGCATCTCCCCCCACTGGCCCCGCTTCCTCAGGACCTGGAAGGTGGCTATAAAGCGCTCCAGGGCCAGGACCTGGCGGTAACCCAGGGCCTCTAGAAGGCTCAAAAAGAGGAGGGCCACCCGGTCGCGGAGCCTGGGGTAGCGCTTCAGGAGAAGGGTCTCCATGCCGATGGCCAGCTGGGAGAGGAGGACCCCGTACCCCAGGGCCAGGAGGAAGAAAAGGAGGGCGAACTCGGCGTTGAAGACCTCGAGGAGGTAGAAGACGGGGAGAAGCAGGTAGCCCAGGACCTCCACCACCGGCCCCAGGGCCTCAAAGAGGAAGAAGTAGGGCATGGCCAAAAGGCCCAGGCGGCCGTACCTGGGGTTGAAGAGCATGGCCCGGTGGAGCCAGAGCACCTCCCAAAGGCCCCGGTGCCAGCGGTTCCGCTGCCGCCTCAAGGTGGCCCAGTCGGCGGGGACCTCCGTGTAGCAGATGGGGTCCGGGGTATAGAGGACCCGGTAGTCCCGCCCCTCTTCCCACGCCCTCCGGTGGAGGCGGACCACCAGCTCCATGTCCTCCCCCACTGTGTCCGTGCGGTACCCCCCCACCTTTATGGCCTCGCTCCGCCGGAAGAGGCCAAAGGCCCCGGAGATGATGAGCAGAGCGTTCATGGCGCTCCACCCGGCCCGCCCCATGAAGAAGGCCCGGGCGTACTCAATAATCTGCATTTTCTCCAGGAAGCCTCGGGGGAGGCGGAGCTCCTCCACGATGCCCTCCCGGACCCTGGCCCCGTTCAGGGGGCGGATGGTTCCCCCCACGGCCAGGACCCGCTCGTCCTCCAGGAAGAGGCGGCTGGCCCTCAGGAGGGCCTCGGGGTCCAGGAGGCTGTCGGCATCCACCCCGCAGAAGAGGGGATAGCGGGCGAAGTTGAGCCCGGCGTTCAGGGCGTCCGCCTTGCCGCCGTTCTCCTTGTCCACCACCAGGAGGTTGGGGTAGGTGAGGGAGCGGTAGACCCCGCGGATGGGCTTGGTGGGAAGGGCCCTCTTGAAGACCCAGTCCACCCGGACCAGGCGGAAGGCCTCCTTGAGGACCTCGAGGGTCCGGTCCCTGGGACCGTCGCAGACCACGATGACCTCAAACTCCGGGTAGCGGAGGGCGAGGAAGGACCTCACCGAGGCGGCGATGGTCTTCTCCTCGTTGTAGGTGGGGACCAGGATGGAAACGGGCAGGTAGGCCTCCCGCTCCAGGAGGTCCTTGAGGGAAAGCTCCGAAAGCTCCCGGGCGTAGCGGGCCACCATCCGGAGGCCAAAGAGGGCGAAGGTGGCGTAGAGGAGGTTAAGGACGGCGAAATAGTAGAGAACCAAGAACTGATAGGCGTAAAGAAGCCAGGCTAGGAGTTCCATGCCACCTCCCGAAGCACCTGGGCGGCCATGGCCCGGCCGTAGGGGTCAGGGTGGGCCTCGCCCGCTTTCCGCAAAAGCTCCAGGTCCAAAGAGGCCAGGGCCTCCGCCGCCGCCCGGCGCACGTAAAAGGAAGGGTCCTTGAGGGCCTCCCAGAGGGCCCTTCGGGCCAGGTTTCGGGGAAGAAGCGGAAGGAGGCGGGCCGCATGGACCCTCAAGAACTCCTCCTCCCTCCGCAAAAGCCCCAGGACCACGTCCTCGTACCCCACGGGAGGGTAGCCGAGCCGGGCCAGGGCCCTGAGGGCCGCCGCCTGAACCTCGGGGTCCTCCGCCTCCAAAAAGGGCAGGACCCTCTCCGCCAGGCCGTGGAGGTGGAGGCGGCCGATGGCCTCCAGAGCCGCCCAGACCTCCCCCCTTCCCCCCTTTTCCAGGAAAAGGGCCACCACGGGCTCCGCCCGGTCCTCCAGGAGAAGGAGGACTTCCAAAAGGGCCCCTTTAGGAAGCCCCGCCTTCAGGAGGGCCTCTCCCAGGTGCAAGACCCCTTTCCCCTGGGCGGCCCTGGCGGCGGCCCGGGCCGCCGCCAGGCGGAGAACGGGGTCCTGGTGCTCCAGGTAGGGCAGGATGGCCTCCAGGGTCTCGGGAAGCCGGGCCAGGCCCAAAGCCTCCAGGGCCTCCAGCCTCACGGGGCGGGAAGCCCACCGGGACTTAAGGCGAAAGGCCCAGGGCGGGCGGCCCTTCCTGAGCCACCGGGCCACCTTTTCCCCCATCTCCCCCTTCAGCATCTCCCGCAGGTGCAGAAGGGCTTCCAGGGCGGGCTCCGGCCAGGGAGGAGGCGGGGGCTCCGTCCCAGAAAAGAGGGCCTCGGTGAAGGCGGAAAGGTAGCGCTCGTAAAGGGCCTTGTCCCGGGCCTCCTTGAGGGCGGTGTAGGCGTGGTAGACGAGGATGTAGGCCCCGAGGACCACGAGGGCCAAGGCGGTGAGGAAGAGGGCCCGCAGGAGGTGAAGCCTGGCCATAGGATAGTCAAAGGCTCCCAGAAGCCGCCCTGAGAACACCCAGACAAGCCCACCCAGGGCCAGGGCCTCGAGGGCCACCACCAGGAAGACCAAAAGGGCGTAAAGGCGCTCACCCCTGCGCCACATACCTTTCCAGCCTGAGGACCAGCTCCTGGGGGCTAAAGGGCTTGGTGAGGTAGTCCTGGGCCCCCAGGCGCATGGCCTCCAGGATGGTCCTCTCCTGCTTCAGGCCGGAGAGGATGATCACCGGGGTCGCCCGGCCCAGGTCCTGGCGCAGGTGGCGGAGGAGGTCCAGGCCAAACCCGCCGGGCAGGTTCAGGTCCAGGACGATCGCGTCCCAGGGCTCGGCCAGCTTCGCCTTGGCCGTGGGGAAGTCCCTGGCCAGGTGGACCTGATGGCCCGCCCGGGAGAGGGCCATCTCCAGGACCCGGGCCACCGCAGGGTCGTCCTCCACCAAAAGAACCCTCATGCCACTTCCTATCCCCAGGATAAGAAGGGGATGTCAAAGCCTTGTGAAAGGCTCACTCGCCTACCTCACGCAAAAAGCGCTCCACCTCGGGGTCCGGGTTAGCCCTGAGCTCTTCCCTGAGAAGCCTCCGGGCCTCCTCCTTCTTCCCCTGCTCCAGAAGGGCCTTGGCCAGGGTGAAGCGGCCCAGGGGGTAGTCGGGCTTGACCGCCAGGACCCCTCGGGCCAGGAGCTCGGCCTCCTTGGCCCGGCCCAGGGCCAGGACCACCTCCGCCAGGCCCCAGCGGGCGTCCAGGTTCCCGGGGTCCTGGGCCAGGACCTGGCGGTAGCCCGCCTCCGCCTCGCCGTAGCGCCCCATGTGGTAGAGGAGCCGGGCGTAGCGCACCCGGATGTCGGGGCTGTCCAGGAGGGCCAGGGCCTTCTCGTAAAGGGGCTTGGCCTCAGCGTGGCGGCCCTGGAGGTAGAGGGCGAAGGCGAGCTCCCCAATCGCCTCGGCGTCGTCGGGGAAGGCCGCGACCGCCCGCCTCAGATAGGCCTCGGCCCCCACGGGGTCCTGGGGGAGGTGTTTTTTGCCCCCGTAAAAGCTCCTCCGCTCCCGGAAGGGGAGGGGGTCGGAGGGGAAGCCCTCGAGGCCCACCTGGTCCAGGGCCATGACCCGCACCTGGCTCACCCGGTCGGCCATGGGGGCGTAGGTGAAGGTGGGCCCCGCCGCCTTGGCCGAGAGGACCACGGCCTCGCCGCTTTGCACCTCCACCCGGAAGCCCCTGGCCCCTTCCGGCCCCAGGAAGCGGAAGACCACCTCCCCCGAGGGGCCGTAGGCCGCCCGCACCAGGGGAGCGGAGAGGAGCTTCCGCCTCACCCCCGTGCCCAGGACCGCCCCCTCCCCGCCGGAAAGCGCCTCGACCCCCAGGGCCACCCGGCCCCGGTAGAGGGAGACCCGCCCCCTCTCCTCCCGGGAGAGGCGGAGGTGGGTGCCCGTGGGCCGCACCTCCCCTTCCGGGGTGGAGAGGGCGAGGGGAATGGCCGCCTCCCGCACCACCTCCACGCTGCCCGCCTCCAGGGCCACCCGCACCCGCTCTCCCCCGCCCCAGAAGCTCCGCCACCGCCTGGCCTCCCCCCGGGCCTCGGGGCTGAAGGCAAGCTCCAACCCCCCAAGGCGCACCACCTCTCCGGCGGGCACCTCCCCAAAGGCCTTGGAGCCCAGGGGGGCCGGGTAGAGGGGAAGGCGAGCCAGGGCGATGAGGGCGAGCAGGAGGAGGAGAAGCCGCCCCACCGGGGCCCTCTGGCCCGGCCTGGGCCGGGGTAGGAGGAGGAGGAAGGTGCTCCCCCGGCCCAGGCGGCTTTTTAGGCGCACCTCGCCCCCGTGGGCCTCGAGGACCCGCTTCACCAGGGCGAGCCCCAGGCCCGTCCCCTCCACCTCCCCCCGGGTGGAGGCCCGGTAGAAGGGCTCAAAGACCTTGTCCTGCTCCTCCTTGGGGATGCCGGGGCCGGTGTCGGCCACGGCGATGCCGTAGCGGTCCCGGCCCAGAAGGAGGCGCACCGCCACCCGCCCCCCTTCCGGCGTGTACTTGACGGCGTTGGAGAGAACGTTCAAGACCGCCTGGTAGAGCCAGTCCCGGTCCCCGTAGACCCAGGCCTCCCCCCGGGGCAGGGTGAGGCGGAGGGCGATCCGCTTCCTGCGGGCCAGGGGGCGCACCTCCTCCGCCGCCTGCTGGAGGAGCGCCTTCAGGTCCACGCGCTCCACCTTGAGGCGGACCCCCTGGCCCAGCTTCAGGTAGTCCTGGGCCTTTTGTAGAAGCTCCTGGATGCGCCGGGCGCTCTTCTCGGCGATCTGGAGAAGCTCCTTGGCCTCCTCGGGAAGCCCCTCGGTCTCCAGGGCCAGCTCCAAGGCCCCCAGGACGCTCATGAGGGGGTTCTTGATCTCGTGGAGGAGAAGCCTAAGAAGCCTCGCCGTCTCGTCCTGGGCCCGGAGAAGGGCGAGCTCCCGCTCCCTCAGGGCCAAAACCTCCCGGAAGGCGCCCAGGAGGAGGGCCAAGGCCTCCCGCACCTCCCGGCCCGGGGGCCTTTGGCCCTCCCAGTAGAGGGCCAGCCCCCCCTCCTCCAGAAGCTTCTCCCCCCGCACCGGGCCCTCGGGCAGAACCTGCCCCCGGTAGACGAGCCGCACGGGGTAGCGGGCGAGGAGGTCCGCCAAGAAGGCCAGGTCCGAGGGGGGAGCCTGGAGCATCGCCTTCAGCCTAGGGCCTGGGTGTGAAAACCCTGTGATTAGGGCTTGGGAGCCATGACCACCAGGAGGAGGGCAGGACTTGCGGACTCGTTCCTGACCCCATGCACCTCCCCCGCCGGGGCCAAGGCAGCCATGCCCGGGACCAGAAGGGCCTCCTCCTCCCCCACCTGGACCACCACCTCGCCCTCCAAGACGTAGTAGACCTTGTCCGAGCCCGCATGGGCGTGGGCCTTCTGGGCCTGGCCCGGGAGGAGGGCGTAGAGGTCAAAGAATATCTTCTCGGACTGGAAGACGGGGATCTTCAAAAGCTTCTCCTCGGAGAAGCGGGCGAGCTTTTTTAAATCGCGGATCTCCACGCCCCCAGTCTACTTGACGCAGGGCCTTAAGGAGGCTAGACTAGCTTTTGCGCGCCGGGGAGTAGCGCAGCCTGGTAGCGCACACGCTTGGGGTGCGTGTGGTCGTCGGTTCAAATCCGGCCTCCCCGACCAAGAACCCCGCCCCCTAGGGGGCGGGGCCTTGGCTTTTTGGGCCTACATCTGGCCGGTGACCCTTTTCAGGACCTCCTTTAGGGCTTTCAGGTTCTCCCTTACCGGCTTGTCGTTGAAGAGGGCGCTTCCCACCACGGCCACGTCGGCGCCCGCCAGGTAAACCTCCCCCACCGTGGTCTGGTTAACCCCCCCGTCCACCTCAATGAGGCAGGCGGGGTTCAGGGCGTCCCGCATGGCCTTGAGCCGCCTAAGCCTCTCCGTGGACTGGGGAATGTACTTTTGCCCGCCAAACCCTGGGTTCACGCTCATGAGGAGGGCCAGGTCCAGCTCGGGCAGGAGGGCCTCAAAGGCGGAGAGAGGGGTGGCGGGGTTGATGGCCAATCCCGCCTTCTTCCCCAGCTCCTTCACCTTCTGCACCGCCCGATGGGCGTGGGGCGTGGCCTCAAAGTGGACGGTGATCACATCGGCCCCCGCCCGGGCGAAGTCCTCCAGGTAGCGCTCCGGGTTGACGATCATGAGGTGAACGTCCAAAGGGAGCCTGGTCACCCGGCGCACCGCCTCCACCAGGATGGGGCCGAAGGTGAGGTTGGGGACGAAAACCCCGTCCATCACGTCCAGGTGAATCCAGTCCACCCCGGCCGCCTCCGCCTCCCCGATCACCTCCTTAAGCCGGGATAGATCCGCCGTGAGGATGGAGGGAGCAAAGCGCACGGCCCCACTATACCCCGCGCACCATGCGGTACGCCCAGGCCAGGGCCAGAACCATGAGGGAAAGGAGGAGGAGCTCCGCCAAGACCGCCTGGAACCCCGGGTGGTCCAGGGAAAAGGGGTATTTCTGCAACCCCTCTGCGGTGATCACCAGGATCCTCCGCACCCCGGCGATGATGCCGATAACCAAGAATGGCTCCACCTGGAGCTGCCCCTCGCGGGCAAAGCGGATCAGGGTGTAGAGGATCTCCGCCATCATCAGGGCCAGGAGGACCCGATCCAAGAGGAAGATGGGAAGGCTGGCCCCTTTCCCGAGGCGCAGGAGCTCCATCCCCTCAAACACGGCGGCCACCATCAAGTAGGCCGCCCCCAGGACCACCAGGAGACCCGCGAAGGCGTAGATGACCGCCTCCACCCGGGGAAACAGCCGGAAAAGATACTCCATGGGAATAGCCTAGCGGGGGCCGTCCTCCTCTCCCACAGGGGGGAAGCGGTGTGCCTACACAAGGAGGGAGAGCAGGGCCTCCGCCACCCTCTCCGGGGTGAAGCCCAACCGCTCGTAGACCTCGAGGTAGGGGGCGCTGGCCCCGAAGCGGTCCAGGCCCACCACCTTGTGGGCGTAGCGCTCCCAGCCCAGGCTGGCCCCGGCCTCCACGGCCACCGTGGGCAGGCCCGGGGGAAGGACCTCCTTGCGGTAGGCCTCGGGCTGGGCGGCGAAGAGCTCCAAGGAGGGCAGGCTCACCCCCCGCACCCGCCTGCCCCTTTCCCCTAGGAGGGCCCGGGCCTTCAGGGCCAGGTGGACCTCGCTCCCCGTGGCCACGATCACCCCTTCGGGCTCCTCCGCGTCTTCCAGGACGTACCCGCCCTTAAGAAGCCCCTTGGCCTTCTCCGGGGGGAGGAGGGGCACGGCCTGCCGGGTGAGGACGATGGCCGTGGGGCCCTCCTTGCGCCTCAGGGCCACCTGCCAGGCGTAGAAGGTCTCGTAGGCGTCGGCGGGCCGGATGACCCAGAGGTTGGGTATGGCCCGCAGGCTCATGAGGTGCTCCACGGGCTGGTGGGTGGGGCCGTCCTCCCCCAGGGCGATGGAGTCGTGGGTGTAGACGAAGATCGTGGGCGTGCCCATGAGGGCCGCCAAGCGGACGGCGGGGCGCATGTAGTCGGAGAAAACCAAGAAGGTGCCCCCGTAGGCCCGGTACCCCCCGTGGAGGTTCAGGCCGTTCAGGATGGCCCCCATGGCGTGCTCCCGCACGCCGAAGTGAAGGTAGCGCCCCAGGGGGTTTTCCCGGGAGAAGTCCGCCATCCCCTGGGCCTGGGTGTTGTTGGAGGGGGTGAGGTCGGCGCTTCCCCCCAAGAGCTCGGGCATTTTGGGGGCGATGGCGTCCAGGGCCTTGCCGCTGGCAGCCCGGGTGGCGATGGGCTTGTCAAAGGCCGGGGGCTCCTCGGGGAGGGAGGGGAGCTCCCCTTTGAGGCGGCGGGAAAGCTCCTCGTAGAGGTCGGGGAAGGCCTTGGCGTAGGCCTCCATGGCCCTTTCCCAGGCCTCCTGAAGGGCCTTTCCCCTCTTTCGCATGTCCATGTGGCGGTAGACCTCCTCCGGGACCTCAAAGGGGGGGTAGGGCCAGCCCAGGTTTTTCCGGGTGGCCTCCACCGCCTCCGGCCCCAGGGGCTCCCCGTGGGCCTTGTGGGAGTCCTGCTTGGGGGAGCCGTAGCCGATGTGGCTCCGGACGGCGATGAGGCTGGGCCGCTCGTCCAGCTTTGCCAGCTTGATGGCGTGGCGGAGAGCATTTAGGTCGTTTGCGTCCTCCACCCTCAGGGTGTGCCAGCCGTAGGCCCGGTAGCGGGCCAGGACGTCCTCGGTGAAGGCCAGGTCGGTGGGGCCGTCAATGGAGATGCGGTTGTCGTCCCAGAAGACGATGAGCTTGGAAAGCCCCCAGGTCCCTGCCAGAGAGCTGGCCTCTCCCGAGACCCCTTCCATCAGGTCTCCGTCCGAGGCCAGGACGTAGGTGTAGTGGTCCACCACCACGTGGCCGGGGCGGTTGAACTCGGCAGCCAGCTTCCTTTCCGCCAGGGCCATCCCCACGGCGGTGGCGATCCCCTGTCCCAAAGGCCCCGTGGTCACCTCCATCCCCGGCGTGTGGCCGTACTCGGGGTGACCCGGGGTCTTGGAGCCCCACTGGCGGAAGCGCTTGAGCTCCTCCAGGGGAAGGTCGTAGCCCGTGAGGTGGAGGACGGCGTAAAGGAGCATGGAGCCGTGCCCAGCGGAGAGGACGAAGCGGTCCCGGTTGGGCCAGGCGGGGTCCAGGGGGTTGTGGCGCAGGACCTCCCGGTAGAGGAGGTAGGCCAGGGGGGCCATGGCCATGGGCATGCCCGGATGGCCGCTCTTGGCCTTTTCCACGGCGTCTATGGCCAGGAAGCGGATGGCGTTCACCGAAAGGGTGGCGAGGTCTTTGGTCTCGGTCATGGTTCCCTCCAGGCTACGAAGGTGTGAGGCCGGGCACAAGGCGGCCTCTCCGGGGCAAACATAAAGCCCCTCTTATGAAAGAGGGCCCTGCCCCGGAGAAAGACTATACGCCTTGCCCAAAGGCGCGCGGGGTGGTAGAATCCCCTAGGTGTGGGCGCCCGTAGCTCAGCAGGATAGAGCGGGGGCTTCCTAAGCCCTAGGTCGGGGGTTCGAATCCCTCCGGGCGCACCAAGCAGGAAACGCTCCGCCCAGGAAAGCCTGGGCGGAGGTCTTTTTGAGTCCCTGGACCCGAGGAGCGTAGCGGCGGTAGAGGTGCAGAAGGGCTTCCTCGTCCCTCCAGGCCACCCGGCGGAGGAGGTGGATGTCCTCTTCGTCCTCGCCCATACCGCAAGGTACTACCCCAAAACCCCTGGGCCTAGATCCCTAAGTGCCCGCACTTTTGTTTCGCAACATGGGGTGCCCGAGTCGGGGCTGTGGAGGGGCTTTTCTGGGGCCCCCACCGCGGCTTTTGCCGCGGTGGGGTACTTAAGCCCGGGGCGCCCCCTAAAAGGACCGGGCCGGGCGGCGGGGGCGGGAGGCGGTCTCCAAAACCCTCTCCACCCGCTTGGCCCGCTCCAGCTTGAGGCCCTGGACCTCGGCCGCCTTGGGCAGGTCCTGAGGGCGGAGGTCCAGGTAGAAGCCTTCCTCGGCCTCGGCGATCTTGCCCACCTCGAGGCCCCGCTCCTTCAAAAGGGCCACCAGCCGGGGCAGGGTGAGCCTCGCCCCCGTGGCCTTCAGGGTGATCCAGCCCTCCTCCCCCGTGAGGAGGCTCCTCTCCTTGGGGGCCCCGCCCAGGATGAGGGCCATGAGGGCGGCCACCACCTCCACCCGACCCTCGGCGAAGAGGCGGCCGGCGAAGTCCAGGTAGAGCTTGTAGTCCTTCTCCGGAACCCGGGCCAGGCGGGCCAGGAGGTGCTGCCACTTGGCCTCGAGGACCTCCTCGGGCGTGGGGGGGTTGACCCGCTTGAAGGGGCGGCCCACAGCCCGCTCCAGCTCGGCCAGCTCCCGCTTCTCCCGGGGGCCGTAGAGGATGACCACCTCCCCGCCCCTGCCCGCCCGCCCCGTGCGCCCGGAGCGGTGCTGGTAGGTCTCGGGCTTGTCGGGAAGCCGGTAGTGGACCACCAGGTCCACCTCGGGGATGTCCAGCCCCCTAGCGGCCACGTCGGTGGCCACGAGAACCCTCACCTCCCCTTCCCGGAAGGCCCGCATGACCCGCTCCCGGTCCGCCTGGGAGAGGTCCCCGTGGATGGCCCGGGCGGCGTGCCCCAGCCGGAGGAGGCCCGCGGCCACCTCCTCGGTCTCAGCCTTGGTCTTGGTGAAGACGATGGCCCGCTTGGGGGCCTTCAAGTAAAGGAGGTCGGAGAGGAGGGCGAGGCGGTCCGTGGGGGCCAGGATGGCCTCCTCCCGGTAGGTGACCCCCTCCTCCTTCACCACGTTGATGACCACCGGGCTTTTCATGTAGCGCTCGGCCAGGCGCCTGGCCCAGGTGGGCAGGGTGGCGGAGAAGAGGAGGGTCTGGCGGGAAGGGGGCGTGGCGGAGAGGATGGCCTCCACCTCCTCCTCAAAGCCCATGGAGAGCATCTCGTCCGCCTCGTCCAAAACGGCGATCTCCACCTCCGAGAGGTCCAAGACCCCCTGGCGCAGGTAGTCCAGGGCCCGGCCCGGGGTGGCCACCACCACGTCGGCCCCCTTCTGGAGCTCCTCCCTTTGCTTGCCGTAGCCCGTGCCCCCGTAGACGGGGACCACCTTCAGGTGCGGGGCCACGGCGGCCATCTCCGAGGCCACCTGGAGGGCCAGCTCGCGGGTGGGCGTGAGGACCAGGGCCCTGGGCTTCCGCCCCCTTTGCCGGCTCGCCTCCAACCTTTGCGCGATGGGCAGGGCGAAGGCCAGGGTCTTGCCGGTGCCGGTGCGGGCCTGGCCGATGAGGTCCTTGCCCTCGAGGGCCAGGGGCAAAGCCGCCGCCTGGATGGGGGTGGGCGCGGTGATGCCCCGCCCGTAGAGGGCTTCCTTGATCTCGTCCTTCAGGGGAAAGTCTTTGAACTCCACTTCTTTTCCTTTCCGGGCCCACCTGCGCCCGAAAAGGGAGGTGACGCCCGTAAACCTGTCCAGTCTAGTGAGCTAGGGCACAAAAGTCAAGGGGATGACCTCCACCTCCTCCCCCTCCCGGGCGTCCTGGTCCGGGGGAAGGACCACCAGGGCGTTGCCGAAGGCCATGGAGCGGAGGACCCCGCTACTCTGGTTCCCGGTGGTGCGCACGCTGGGCCCCTGGGCCAAGGAGAGGACGCCCCGGCGGAAGACCTTTTTACCCTTGGCCCCCTTGAAGGGGGTCTCGGCCCTGGCCTTGAGGGTGCCGTAAGGGGGCTCGGTCCGCTTTAGGAGGCGGAAGAGGAAGGGCCTCCCGTAAAGGAAGAAGGTCACCATACTGGACACCGGGTTTCCGGGAAGGCCCAGGACGGGAAGCCCCCCGAGCCGGGCGAAGAGCAATGGCCCCCCGGGCTGCTGGCGCACCTTCCAGAAGACCACCTCCCCCTTCTCCTCCAGGACCTTCCGCACCACGTCGTACTCCCCCATGGAGACCCCGCCCGAGGTGAGGAGGAGGTCCAGGTGGCCCGCCTCCTCCAGTTTGGCCATCACCGCCTCGGGGCTGTCGGGGACCTTGCCCAGGAGGACGGGCTCCCCGCCGGCCTCGAGGACCAGCCCCAAGAGGCTATAGGCGTTGGAGTTGTAGACCCCCCCGTAGGGTAGGGGCTCCCCGGGCTCCACCACCTCGTCCCCGGTGGAGAGGATGCCCACCCTAGGCCGCCGGTAGACCCGGACCCGGGGGTGGCCCATGGCCGCCGCCAGGCCCAGCCGCCCGGGGGTGAGGAGGTCCCCCCGCCTCAGGTAGACCTCACCCCGCCTAAGGTCGTCCCCCTTGGGCCGGATGTCCTTGGGGGAAGCCGGGGCCAGGAAGAGGACGTACGCCCCCTCCCGCCGGGTGTCCTCCACCCGGATGACGGCGTCCGCCCCCCGGGGAATGGGGGCCCCGGTGTAGACGGCCACCGCCTCCCCCTGCCCCACCTCCCCCAAGAAGGGCTTACCCGCCGGGGCCTCCCCGATCACCCTGAGGCGCACCGGGCGCTCGGGGGAGGCCAAAAGGGTGTCCGCCTCCCGGCAGGCGTAGCCGTCTACGGCGGTGTCGTCCTGGTCGGGGTGGTCCACCAAAGAGGCCAGGTCCTCGGCCAAGACCCGGCCGTAGGCCTCCCTTAGGGGAAGCTCCTCCACACTAAGCTCCCCCCTGGCCCCTTCCAGGACCAGGCTCAGGGCTTCCTCCACGCTGAGGTTCGTGCGCATCGGCTTTAGTCTACCCGCTTGCGGAAGGCCCAGGGCCAAAGGGCGATGCCCAGGGCGTAGAGGGCGAGGGTCACCCCGAAGAGGAGGTCAAAGGCCCTGAGCCCCACGGCCCCCTGGACCAGGCCGGAAAGGGCGCTCGCCATGGCGAAGAGAAGGCTCCAGAAGGCGCTTTCCACCAGGAAGAAGCCCGGCCTTTCCTCCTCGTCCAGGTAGTCCATGACCAAGGCGGCGTACACGGGCCCGGCGGCGTTCATCAGGGCCCCGCGGATGAGGAGGGCCAGGGTGACCAAGGGAAGCCAGGGGGCCCAGGCCAAGGCCGCCAGAAAGGGCAGGGAGAGGGCCTGGACGAAGACGATGGCCCCAAGCCGCCCGAGCCTTTGAACCAGGAGGGGCTGGAGAAGCATGGCCGCCCCCGTGGCCAGGGAGGAGAGGGCGAAGATGAGCCCCGTGGTCCCGTAGGTGAGGCCGAACTTCTCCTTCAGGTAAAGGTTCAAAAAGGGGATGACGAGCCCCGCCCCGAAGCCGATGACCACCTGGGGCAAGAGGAGCCTGAGCCAGAGGAAGAGGCGACGGGAAAGCCTCAAAGGCCTCCTCTCCCCTTCCGCCACCGGAAGCCCCCACACAAAGGGAAGTCCCAGGAGGAAGAAGGGCAGGGCGAAGAGGAGGACCTTTTGGGCCCCGAAGAGGTCGGAGAGGTAGCCCGCGAGGAGGGTGGAGAAGAAGCCACTCATCGTGGTGAGGGCCGCCTGCAGGCTGAAGAAGGCCACCCGCCTCCCCTCGGGGACGAGCCGGGCGAGGAGGGGCGCCGCCGCCCCCTGCAGAAGGGCCCCCGCCAGGCCGTAGAGGGCCAGGCTGGGGAAGACCAGAAGGCCAAGGCCCAAAAGCAAAACGACGGGGAGGGTGAGGAAGAAGGCCAGGTGGAGGCTTCGCAGGAAGCCCAGCCTGGGGATCAGGTAGGCCAAGGGCAGGGCGAAGGCCACCCCGGAGAGGAGGACCACCGCCTGGGCCAGGCCGATGGCCTGACGGGAAAAGCCCAGGGCCTCGAGGTGGAAGTTGAGGAAGAAGTAGACCAGGTTCCCCCCGAAGGACCAGAGGAAGCCTGCCAAGAGAAAGCGGTAGGCGGGAGAAAGTTTATGCACAGCGTCTCCTTTCTTATGCCCCTTCTCGCTCCCGCGCCTAGCCTTAGAAATCCCCAAATGGGCCCCTCGTGCTGGCTTGGGCCAGCATGGGGTGGCGCTAGACCTGGCGGCTGGGGCAGTAAGGGGCCAGGCCGCAGGCCCCGCAACGGGGCCTCCTGGCGGTGCACACGTAGCGCCCGTGGAGGACCAGGGCGTGGTGGACGAAGACCCAGTGGTCCTTGGGGAAAAGGGCCTCCAGGTCCTTGGCGATCTTCTCCGGAGTCCTGGCCTCCGAGAGGCAGAGCCTCCTGGCCAGGCGGGCCACGTGGGTGTCCACGGCGATCCCCGGCACCCCAAAGGCCGCCCCCAGCACCACGGTGGCCGTCTTCCACCCCACCCCGGGGAGGCGCATCAGGGCCTCCTTGTCCCTGGGCACCTCCCCCCCGTGGTCCTCGAGGAGCCTCCGGGCTAAGGCCACCAGGTTCCTGGCCTTGGTCCGGTAAAGGCCGATCTTTCGGATATAGGGCTCCACCTCCTCCGGGGTGGCCGCCGCCAAGGCCTTGGCGTCGGGGAAACGGGCGAAGAGGGCCGGGGTGGCCTCGTTCACGCTCTTGTCCGTGGCCTGGGCGGAGAGGACCGTGGCCACTAGGAGCTGGAAGGGGTTCTCGTGCTTGAGCTCGGTCCGAGCTCCGGGGTAAAGGGCCTTCAGGGCCTTCAGGATCTCGGAAGCCCGCGCCTTTTTGGCCTTTTCCCCCTCCTTAGGACACGCCACGGCCTCCAATCTACAATGGAAGGGTGGAGAAACCCAAGCTGGGGCTCATCGTGCGGGAGCCCTACGCCAGCTACATCGTGGACGGCAAAAAGACCTGGGAGATCCGCAAGCGCGTGGCCCGCCACCGGGGGCCTTTGGGCATCGTGAGCCGGGGCCTGCTTATCGGCCAGGCGGACCTGGTGGGGGTGGAGGGGCCCTTTAGCGTGGAGGAGCTCCTGCCCCACTTCGCCAAGCACCTGGCCGAGGAAGCCTTCCTGAGGGCCTACGCCCAGGGCGAACCCCTTTACGCCTGGGTGCTGGAGAACGCCTTCCGCTACGAAAAACCCCTCTACGTTCCCAGGCGCCCGGGCCGGGTGATGTTCGTGGACCTCACCGAGACCTTTGAGGAAGGCTAGCCTTTCCTGGGCACCACCACCAGGCCCCCGTAGCCCACGAAGACCGTGAGGTCCGGGTCCAGGGCCTGGTGCACCTCGGGGCGGTGGGTGGCGGCCACCAGGGTGATGCCCGCCTCCCGGCAGAGCTTGCCCAGGCCCAGGGCCACCCGCCTGGCGGTGGGCACGTCCAGGTGGGCGGCGAACTCGTCTATGAGGAGGAGGTCGGGCCGAAGGGCGAGAAGGAGGGCCAGCCGGAAGCGCTCTCTCTGCCCCGTGGAAAGCTCCTGGGGTCTAGCCCGGTAGAGGACGGCGTCGGAGAGCCCCACCCGGTTTAGGACCTCTATGGCGGCCCGCACCTCTCCCATCTCCCGGTAAAGCCGCTCCAGAAGGGGAAGCTCCCCCAAAGGCACCTCCACCTCGCCGGGGATGTAGGCGGCCACCCGCCCCCCAGGGAGGAGGACCCGCCCGGCGTCCGGGGGCTCCCCCAGGAGGAGGCGGAGGAGGGTGGTCTTCCCCGCCCCGCTGGCCCCGGCCAGGACCACCAGGCTCCGGGGCGGGACCTCGAGGTCCGCCCCCCGCAACACGGCCCGCTCCACTCGCCTGGCCTTCACCCCAAAGGCGGAAAGGACCTCCTCCACCTCCGGGGAAAGGCCCTTCAGGTCCAGGAGGCTCCGGTAGCCTTTGTAGACGTCCTCGAGGCGGATGGGGCCCGGCAGGCCCGCCACCTGGCCGTAGCTTTTTTGGAAAAGCCGCCCCCCGTGGGCCCTGGCGTAGGGGTCCTCCTTCAGGAAGCGCTCCAGATGCCCTTTGGCCTCCTCGCTCAAGGGGTAGAAGAGGACGGGGCGGCCGGAGGCGGTGTCAAAGAGGTAGCGGAAGCCCACCTTCTCAAAGAAGGGGTGGTAGCGGGCCATCTGGGCGATGGTGTAGACCAGATGCTTCTCCCGCCGCCCCTCCGGGGCCCCCCGCTCCCGCACCCAGTCCAGGGCCACCTGGACCAGAAGGGCCCCCAAACCCTCCGAGCGGTAGTCGGGGTGGACCACCACCCGGGCGATGCGGGCGGCGGCGGTCTCCACCTGGTCCAGGGCCTTCTCCCAGTCCTCGCCCCCCTCAAAGGTGGGGTGGAACCAGTCCGGGGGGAAGATGCGCTCCCGGATGTCCCGCTCCAGGCGGCCATCGGGGGTCCTGCGGTGCATCCTGGGGATGGGGGGGTCCAGGCGCAGGTAGCCGAGGATCCTGGGCTCAAAGGGGAGGCGCTCCTTAAGCTCCAGGACCAGAAAGCGGCTCGCCGGCGTGGAGCCTTTGATCTCCTTCAGCCTGGCCTCTCCCCCGCACTCGCAAAGGGGCTTGCTGTTGGCGGCCAGGGTCTGGCCGCACCGGGGGCAGACCCAGAGGGCCACCACCTCCTTCTCGGAAGCGTAGTGATACTGCTCCAGCTCGGCGATGGCCTCAAAGTCGGCCTCAAACTGGGCCTCCCGGGCCCTCAGGCGGTAGCGGTAGGCCTCGCCCCCCAAAGGGCCCTCCCGCACATGCTCCAGGTCCTTGGCGAAGGGGGGCCAGAGGGGAAACCGGCCCCAGAGGGCGTACTCGTCAAAGCCTAGAATGGGCTTTTTGAACTCCGTGGAAAGCCGGACGCTATCCCCGGGGCGAAGCCACTTGGCGGCGTCCCCGGTCATGCGCAAGACCACGTTGCCCGATAGGAGGACCTCCCCGTACCAGCGCCAGTAGACCCTGCGGCCCAGAACCCGCATCGCATCTCCTCAGTAGGCCTTGGCGAAGACCACCCGCTTGCCGTAGGCGGAAGGCCGGCCGCAACGGACGCAGAAGCCCTCTTCGGGTTCGGCCTCAAAGGGCACGCAGCGGCTGGTGGCGGTGGTCTCCTCCTGGATCTGCTTCTCGCAGGCCTTGTCCCCGCAGTGGAAGGCCAGGGCGAAGCCCTCCTGCACGGCCTCCTTGAAGGCCTCGTAGCTTTCCACCTTGCGGGTCCGCGCCCTCTGGAAGTCCAAGGCCCTTTGGTAAAGGGCCTGGTGGAAGGCGTCCAGGCGCTCGGGCAGGGCCTCGGGCAAAGCGGTGAGGGGCAGGGTTTCCTTGCCCCCAAGGCGGCTCGCCAGAACGGCCTGGCCGGCCTCGAGGTCCTTGGGGCCAAGCTCTATGCGGTAGGGCACCCCCTTGAGCTCCCACTCGTGGAACTTGTACCCGGGGGTGTACTGGTCCCGGTCGTCCAGGTGCGCCCTGAGGCCCCGGGCCAGGAGGTCCTTCTTCAGGGCGAAGGCCGCCTCCAGGACCTTCTCCCGGTTCTCCTCCCGGTAGATGGGCACGATGACCACCTGGATGGGGGCGAGGCGCGGGGGCAGGATGAGGCCCTTGTCGTCCCCGTGGGTCATGATGATGGCCCCGATGAAGCGCCAGGAAAGCCCCCAGCTGGTGGTGTGCACGTACTTCACCTGGAGGTCCCTGTCCTGGAACTTGATGTCAAAGGCCCGGGCGAAGTTCTCCCCCAGGTAGTGGCTGGTGCCGCTCTGGAGGGCCTTACCGTCCCGCATCATGGCCTCAATGGTGGTGGTGTAGACCGCCCCGGCGAACTTCTCCTTCTCCGTCTTCAGGCCCTCAATGACGGGGATGGCGGCGTAGTCCCGGGCCAGCTTGGCGTAGATCCCTAGCATCCTCCGCACCTCCGCCTCGGCCTCCTCCCGGGTGGCGTGGGCGGTGTGCCCCTCCTGCCACAAAAACTCGCTGGTGCGGAGGAAGGGCCGGGTGCGAAGCTCCCAGCGCACCACGTTCCCCCACTGGTTGAGGAGCTGGGGCAGGTCCCGGTAGCTCCTAATCCATTTGGACCACATGTAGCCGATCACCGTCTCCGAGGTGGGGCGCACCGCCAGGGGCTCCTCCAGCTCCTCCCCCCCGGCGTGGGTCACCACGGCGAGCTCGGGGGAGAAGCCCTCCACGTGCTCGGCCTCCTTCCTGAGGAAGCTCATGGGGATGAAAAGGGGGAAGTAGGCGTTCTGGTGGCCCGTCTCCTTGAACATCTGGTCCAAGGTTTTCTGGATATTCTCCCATATGGCGTAGCCGTAAGGCCGCAGCACGATGGTGCCCCGCACCGGGCCGTAGTCGGCGAGCTCCGCCTTCTGGATGACCTCGAGGTACCACTCGCTGAAGTCCACGCTCTGAGGGGTGAGGCCCTTCTCCTTCGCCATACCCGCCCATATTACCCCAGTAGAATGGCCCCATGGACCTCTTCCCCGTCTTCAAGGAGCTGGCCCAGAAGTCCGAGAGCAAGATCGTCCTGGTGGTCCTGGACGGCGTGGGGGGGCTTCCCCTAAAGCCCGGCGGGCCCACGGAGCTGGAGGCCGCCCTCACCCCCAACCTAGACGCCCTGGCCCAGGAAAGCGCCCTGGGCCTCCTGACCCCCGTCTACCCGGGCCTCACCCCGGGCTCCGGCCCCGGCCACCTGGCCCTCTTCGGCTACGACCCCTTCCGCTACCTGGTGGGCCGGGGGGCCTTAAGCGCCCTGGGGCTTGGGGCAGACTTCCGGGAAGGGGACGTGGCCCTTCGGGGCAACTTCGCCACGCTGGCCCCGGACGGCACCGTTCTGGACCGCCGGGCGGGCCGCCCCTCCACCGAGGAAAACGCCCGGGTCATCGCCAGGCTGAAGGAGGCCATCCCCCGGGTGGAGGACGTGGAGGTCCACTTTTACACGGAAAGCGAGCACCGCTTCCTGGTGATCCTGAGGGGCCAGGGGCTTTCCGATCAGGTGACGGACACCGACCCCCAGAAGCCGGGCCTGAAGCCCCTCCCCGCCCGGACCCTGTCGCCCGAGGCGGAGAGGACCGCCAGGGTCCTGAACCTTCTTACGGAGCGCATCCGGGAGGCCCTGAAGGACGAGCCCAGGCTGAACGGGGCCCTCTTCCGGGGGGCCTCCAAAAGGCCCTCTTTCCCCAAGATGGAGGAGGTCTACGGCCTGAAGGCGGCGGCCATCGCCAGCTACCCCATGTACAAGGGCCTGGCCAGCCTGGTGGGCATGGACGTGCTTCCCGTGGAGGGGGAAGGGGACGCCCTTCCGGGAAAGATCCAGGCCCTGAGGGACAACTGGGACCAGTACGACTTCTTTTACTTCCACGTGAAGAAGACGGACGCCATGGGCGAGGACGGCGACTTCCGGGGCAAGGTGGAGAAGATTGAGCTCTTTGACGCCATCCTGCCGGAGATCCTGGCCCTAGGGCCCACGGTCCTCGCCATCACCGGGGACCACTCCACCCCCGCCCTCCTCAAGGCCCACTCCTGGCACCCCGTGCCCCTTCTCCTCAAGGCCCCCTACCTGCGGGCCGATGAGGCCGGGCGCTTCACGGAAAAGGAGGCGCAGAAGGGTAGCCTGGGCCACCTCCGGGGCGTGGAGCTCATGCCCCTCCTCCTGGCCCACGCCGGGCGGCTAGCCAAGTACGGGGCCTAAAATGGGAGAAAGATGATCCGGCACCGCCTGAGCCTCGAGGAGTTTCAGGCCCTCCTGGAAAAGGCTCCAGAAGGGGCCCGCCTAGAGCTTCTGGACGGCGAGGTGTACGAAATGGCCCCCATCGGCAGCGGGCACGCCAGCCTGGTCACCTACCTGGCCAAACAGCTGGAAAGGCTCTACGGGGACCGGGCCTTGGTCTACGTGCAGAACCCCCTGCGCCTTTCCCAGCACTCCCTCCCCCATCCGGACCTGGCCCTGCTCAAACCCCGGGAGGACTTTTACCGGGCCCGGCTGCCCGAGCCCGGGGACACCCTTTTGGTGGTGGAGGTGAGCTTCTCCAGCCGGGAGTTGGACCTTGAGGTGAAGCTCCCCCTCTACGCCCAAGGGGGGATACCCGAGGTCTGGCTGGTGGAGGAAACGGGGACCCTGGAGGTGTACCGGGAACCCCGGGGAAGCCACTTCCGCCACCGCCTCATTGTGGAACCGGGGGAGGAGGTGGCCCCGCTCCTCCTGGCCCACCCCCTCCTGCGCTGGGACCCCCCTAGAGGTACCCCGCCCGCCTGAGCTCTTCGGCCACGGCCTCGAGGACCATCTCGTAGGCCCGGTCCAGGTCCACGTCCTTCAGGGTGGCCCCCGCCGCGGGCACGTGCCCACCCCCGCCTAGCCTCAGGGCGATGTTCTGGGCGGAAACCCCACCCCGGGAGCGGATGGAGACCTTCACTCCCTCCTCCCGCCTGCGCAAAAAGACCGAGACCACGCTCCCCTCCACGTAGCGGATGAGGCCCACGAAGTCGTCGGAGTCCTCCTCGGTGCGCTGGGCGTCCTCGGGCAGGTGGGCGGTGACCACCAGGCCGCCAAAGTGAAAGGCCACGGTGGAGAGGACCTGGCCCATGAGGCGGAAGTAGGAGGGGGGGCGGAACTGGAGGCGGTCGGTGAGCTCGGGAAGCCGCACCCCGTAGCCCAAAAGCTCCGCCGCCACCTGGAGGACCTCGGGGGTGGTGTTGGCGAAGCGGAAGTTGCCCGTATCCGTGAGGATACCGGTGAGGACCGGGGTGGCGATCTCCTCCGTCCAGGCCACCCCCAGGAGGTCAATGAGGTCCTTGACCATCTGGGCCGTGGCCGCCTTGGAAGGGTCCACCACCGCGATCTGGCCGAAGCGGGGGTTGGTGCCGTGGTGGTCTATGTTGATGACGAACCCCTCCACCGGCACCCCCACCACCCTCGAGGGCTCGGCGCTGTCCAGCGCCACCAGGGTGGCCCCAGGAGGAAGCTTCTCCACGGGGTCGGAGTACTCGTCCTCCTTGGGCAGAAAACGGAGGAAGCGGGGAGGCTCCGCCACCCAGCGGGCGTCCTTGCCCAGGGCCTTGAGGGCCCGGTAAAGCCCTAAAGAACTTCCGATGGCGTCCCCATCAGGGTCCACGTGGGTGGCGATGTAGATGGGGCCCTCCACCGCCTTCAGCACCTCGGCCACCAGGCGCATCTTTTCCCAGTACTTGGGGTCAGGGGCGTTGCCGTCCACAGGGCTAGGCTATCACGCGAAGGGGTTTTCCGGTTTCTCTCCCCCGGCTCGGTCGTAGGCGTAGTATTGTCCCGGGGAAAGCGCAACGAACAGGCCCTGCCCGCAAGCTCCGCTTTGGAGCCCCTACTCCAAATGAACCGCAGGCGGATGAAGGGGAGATTGCGGGAGTACTGCGCCAGCCAGTCCCTCCAGGGGGAGGCTTGACAGGCAAGACAGTATCAATCCCCTTACAGGGCTAAGTGGTTTGCAACGTGTTTTGGGGGCCCGAGCTGGTAATCAAGCGGTAGAGGAGTCGCAATCCCCTTACGGGGCTAAGTGGTTTGCAACTTTACCCCCTAAGAATGCCCTTCTGGACAGCACCGCCGGAGGGGGTGTTTGTGAGAAAGATGAAGCTTGGAATATGCATCGGCCAAAGGGTGGGCGTTTTGCGGGGTTTAGGCCGATGGGAAGACTTCGGAAGAGGGGTCAAGGGAGAACGCATAGGCGAATATCGCCGTCCCCGTGGGAAGAAACTGGCTTTCAAGGTCCCCTCCCGGATACCCGGGACAGGGACATTATAGCCCGTCGTGTGCTACTTGACCCAAACCCCTGCGGTGTGAGAAAAGAGGGGGTGCTATGGTCTCCTGCCGAGAGCACCCCCTCTACTATCTTGACGCAGAAACCCTTCTGGTGGCTACCTACATCTGGGTGGATGACGAGCTCAAGGCCCTTCAGGCCCAAGGCTTCAAGCTCCCCAAAAAGCAAAAGCACCAGAAGGCTAC
>NZ_LHCI01000106.1:100902-101164 GCF_001280255.1 Thermus aquaticus
CCCTGAAGGCCTACTTCCCCTCCCTCCCTCATCTCTCCCGCTTTTACAGGGTCCCCCAAAAGGCCCAAGGGATTCTGGCCCACCTGGCCATCCGCCTCGCCGGGGGGATGGGTCTCCTCCAGGTGGTGGACCTCAAACCCATCCCCCTGGCCCACGGCCACCGCATCCACAGCCTCTCCCTCCCTGAAGCCGCTGTGGGCGTGGGGCCCCTGGGCGCGTTCGGCGGTTACGTGCTGATGCCGGGGATGAACGAGCGGGGCCT
>NZ_LHCI01000106.1:101545-116176 GCF_001280255.1 Thermus aquaticus
TTTGCAAGGTACGAGCTTCGCTCGTGACCACCGACTGACTGTCCATGACCAGGGCGCTGGGGGAAGCGGGTCTCCCTTCTCGCTCCCGGTCCCGGCGGACCAGGGCTTGCACCGCTTTCTCCCACACCCCCTCCTTCTGCCACTGGCGAAAGTAGTGGTAGACGGTGGACCAGTGGGGCAGGTCATGGGGCATGGCTCGCCAGGGGATGCCGTTCTTCAGGACGTAAAGGATGGCGTTCATGATCTCTCTTCTGGACACCTTGGCAGGCCGGCCGCCGGGCTTGGGGGCGGGAATGAGGGGCTCCAGGAGGGCCCACTCCTCGTCGGTTAGGTCGCTGGGGTAACATCGTCTAAGAGGCACCCTTCAAGGATACCACCCTTTTACGACAGCCTCTAAGTACCCCGCCGTGGGACCCAAAAGGGCGTACCGGAGCCTATTGGGAGCGCTCCAGGATCTCCACCACCAGGGCCGCCCCGATGAGGTTGGCCCCCAGGTCCTTGCGGATGCGCTCCGCTTTGGCCATGCGCAGGAGGTCCTCCCGGCGGAAATACCAGGTGCCCCCCACCTCTAAGGGCTCCACGAAGCCGATCTCCACGTAGGCCCGCACGGCGCTCCGGGAGAGGCCGTGTTCCTCTAGGGCCTCCAGGGAAAGCCAGGCGCTACGCGCGAGCATAGTAGGCCTCCGCTAGCCTCTTCCAAAGGGCTTCCTCCTCGGGGGTGAGGCGCTCGGGGATGGTAAGGCGCACCTCCAGGTAGAGGTCCCCGCGGCCGGTGGGTCCGGGGAAGCCCTTGCCTTTGAGCCTCAGCTTCCTGCCCGCCTGGGTCCTGGGGGGGACGGTGACCTCCACCGGGCCCTCCAGGGTCATGGCCCGCACCTTGCCCCCCACCACGGCGATGGGGGCCGGGACGTCCAGGGTGGCGTAGAGGTCCTGCCCCTCCAGCCGGAAGCGGGGGTGGGGGAGGAGGCGCACGGTGAGGAGGAGGTCCCCCGGGGGGTCCCCGGGTCCCCCCATGCCGGGAACCCGGAGGGTGGCCCCGTCCTGGACCCCGGGGGGGATGCGCACGGAGACCCGCCTGCCCCCCACCTCCAGGACCCTTTCGCCTCCGTGGAAGGCCTCCTCGAGGGTGAGGGGCAGCTCGGCCCGCACGTCCCGCCCCCGCCGGGGCCGGCGGCTTCGGCCGAAAAGCCCCCCGCCGAAGAGCTCCTGGAAGAAATCCGAGAAGTCCTCCACGTCAAAGCCGGAGAAGTCGTAACCCCCGGGCGGCGGGGGAGGGGGCGGGGTGGTGGTCCCGTAGGTGTCGTAGATCTTGCGCTTCTCGGGGTCGGAGAGGACGGCGTAGGCCTCGTTGATCTCCTTGAACTTCTCCTCGGCCTCGGGGCTTTTGTTGACGTCGGGGTGGTACTGCCGGGCCAGGCGCTTGTAGGCCCTTTTGATCTCCTCCTGCGTGGCGTTTCTGGGGACGCCCAGGATGGCGTAGTAGTCCTTCATGGCCTACTCCACCCCCGCTTCGTCCTCGGGCTTTTCCTCGCCCACGGCCACCCGGGCGGGGCGCACCAGGCTGTCCCCCATGCGGAAGCCCCGCTGGAAGACCCTGGCCACCTTGCCGGGTTCCCCCGGGAGGAGGCCGATGGCCTCGTGGTACCTGGGGTCAAAGGCCTGGCCTTCCCCCGGCACCTCCTCCACGCCTAGGCCCGCCAGGATGCGGAAGAAGCCCTCCCGCACCGCCCTCACCCCCTGCAGGATGCTCTCCGGGTTGGCCTGGGCGAACTCCAGGGCCCGGTCCAGGTCGTCCAGGACGGGGAGGAGGGCCCTCAGGACCTTGAGGGCCCCTTCCCGCTCCCGGGCCTTTAGCTCCTCCTCCATGCGCTTGCGGTAGTTGTCAAAGTCGGCCAGGAGGCGGAGGTACCGGTCCTTGAGGCTTTTAAGCTCCTCCTCGGCCGCCTTGAGGCGGGCCTCCAGGGCCTCGGCTTCCTGGGCCACCTCGTTGAGGTCCTTTTCCAGGGCGTTTTCCCCCAGGTTCCTCTCTTCCATGCTTCCCTCCTTGAGGGGAAGGCCCCGCCCCCAGGGGCGGGGCCTTCCCGTGGGCTTACTCGGCGGGCTTGTAGTCGGCGTCGATCACGTCGTCCGGGCGGCCTCCCGTGGTCCCCGCCGTGGCCGAGGCCTCGTAGGCCTGGACCGCCTGGAGGAGCTCCTCCGTGGCCGCCTTGAGCTCGGGGTCGGGGGCGTCCCGCTCCACCAGCTCCTTGGCCCTGGCGATGGCCGCCTCCAGGCGGGCCTTGGCCTCGGGGGAGCCCGACTTCTCGTTGAGGACCCGCTCTGCCTGGACCCTGGCGGTGTCCAGGGCGTTCTTGAGCTCGGCGTGCTCCTTGCGCCGCCGGTCCTCCTCGGCGTGGCGCTGAGCCTCGGCGATTATCCGCTGGATCTCCTCCTCGGAGAGGGTGGTGGTGTTCTGGATGGTGATGGAGGCCTCACGCCCGGTGGACTTCTCCCTGGCGGTCACGTGGAGGATGCCGTTGGCGTCAATGTCAAAGCAGACCTCAATCTGCGGCACCCCGGCGGGCATGGGCGGGATGCCCTCGAGGCGGAAGCGGCCTAGGCTCTTGTTGTCTTGGGCCATGGGGCGCTCCCCCTGCAGGACGTGGATCTCCACCGCTGTCTGGTTGTGCTCTGCCGTGGTGAAGATCTCGCACTTGCGGGTGGGGATGGTGGTGTTCCTGGGGATGAGGACGGTCATCACCCCGCCCTTGGTCTCCACGCCCAGGGAGAGAGGGGTGACGTCCAGGAGGACCACGTCCCGCACCTCGCCCATGAGGACGCCCGCCTGGATGGCGGCCCCCATGGCCACCACCTCGTCGGGGTTCACGGAGCGGTTGGGCTCCTTGCCCAGAAGCTCCTTCACCACCCGCTGCACCGCGGGCACCCGGGTGGCCCCGCCCACTAGGATCACCTCGTCAATCTGGGCGGGGGTGAGGCCGGCGTCCTTCAGAGCCTGCTCCACGGGGCCCCGGAGGCGCTTGAGGAGGGGCTCAATGAGCTCCTCAAACTTGGCCCGGGTGAGCTTCTTCTCCAGGTGCAGAGGGGTCTTGGTGGCGGGGTCCAGGGCGATGAAGGGGAGGGAGATGGTGGTCTCCAGGGTGCTGGAGAGCTCAATCTTGGCCTTCTCCGCCGCCTCAATGAGGCGCTGGAGGGCCTGCCGGTCCGCCTTCAGGTCCACCCCGTACTCCCGCTTGAACTCCTCGGCCAGCCAGTTGACGATGGCGTGGTCCATGTCGGAGCCGCCCAGGTGGGTGTCCCCGGAGGTGGACTTCACCTCAAAGACTCCTTCGCCGATCTCCAGCACCGTGACGTCAAAGGTGCCGCCCCCCAGGTCAAAGACCAGAACGGTCTCGTTCCCCTTCTTGTCCAGGCCGTAGGCCAGGGCGGCGGCCGTGGGCTCGTTGATGATGCGTAGGACCTCGAGGCCCGCGATCCTCCCGGCGTTGGCGGTGGCCTCCCGCTGGGCGTTGTTGAAGTAGGCGGGCACGGTGATCACCGCCTTGGTGATCTTCTCGCCCAGCTTCTTGGAGGCGTCCTCCACCAGCTTGCGGAGGATCATGGCGCTGATCTCCTCGGGGGTGTAGAGCTTGCCCTTGACCTCAATGCGCACGCCCCCATCGGGCCCCGGGACTACCTTGTAGGGGACCCGCTTGGCCTCTTCCTGAACCTCCTCGTAGCGGCGCCCGATGAAGCGCTTGACCTCAAAGATGGTCCCCTCGGGGTTCAGGACCGCCTGGCGCTTGGCCATCCGGCCCACCAGGGTCTCCCCGTCCCGGAAGGCCACCACGCTGGGGGTGGTCCTCTCCCCCTCGGCGTTTTCCAAAACCACCGGCTTGCCGCCCTCCATGACGGCGATCACGCTGTTGGTGGTGCCCAGGTCAATGCCCACTGCCTTGGCCATAACCTCACCTCTCCGGACCAGCATACCCGATGCCTGCCTATATTGTCAAGCGAGTTGAGCGAAGTCTTGTCATGGTGTCCTGGGCTACCCAGAACCCCCATGGGGCGTGTACCCTAGGGGAAGACATGCCTCGGGTTCCCCTGAACTTCTTGGTCTTCGTCCTGGGCCTGCTCTTTCTGGCCTGGGCCTTCAGCCTCGCGGGCACCATGGCCCCCCCTAGCGGCGCGGTCAACTACACCACCTTCCTGGAGGACCTGAAGGCGGGCCGGGTCAAGGAGGTGGTGGTCCGCTCGGGGGAGACCCGCATCCAGGGCACCCTCACCGACGGCTCGGGCTTCACCACCTACGCCGCCAGCCCCCCGGACAACGCCACCCTCGAGGCCTGGATGCGCCAGGGGGTGAGCGTGCGGGTGGAGCCCCCCCAGACGCAGAACGCCTTGGGCTTCCTCTGGCCCCTTCTTCTGGTGGGTCTCCTTATAGGGGCCCTCTACTACTTCTCCCGCACCGGCCGGGCCGGGCCCTCCGACTCCGCCTTCAGCTTCACCAAAAGCCGGGCCAAGGTCCTCACCGAGGCCCCCAAGGTCACCTTCAAGGACGTGGCCGGGGCCGAGGAGGCCAAGGAGGAGCTCAAGGAGATCGTGGAGTTTCTGAAAAACCCCGGCCGCTTCCACGAGATGGGGGCCCGGATCCCCAAGGGCGTCCTCCTGGTGGGCCCTCCCGGGGTGGGCAAGACCCACATCGCCAGGGCGGTGGCCGGGGAGGCCCGGGTGCCCTTCATCACCGCCAGCGGCTCGGACTTCGTGGAGATGTTCGTGGGCGTGGGGGCAGCGAGGGTCAGGGACCTCTTTGAGACCGCCAAGCGCCACGCCCCCTGCATCGTCTTCATAGACGAGATTGACGCCGTGGGCAGGCGGCGGGGGAGCGGCGTGGGGGGCGGCAACGACGAGCGCGAGCAGACCCTGAACCAGCTTCTGGTGGAGATGGACGGCTTTGAGAAGGACTCCACCATCATCGTCATGGCCGCCACCAACCGCCCCGACGTCCTGGACCCCGCCCTTCTGCGCCCGGGCCGCTTTGACCGCCAGGTGGCCATTGACGCCCCCGACGTGAAGGGGCGGGAGCAGATCCTCAGGATCCACGCCCGGGGCAAGCCCCTGGCCGAGGACGTGGACCTGGCCCTCCTGGCCAAGCGCACCCCGGGCTTCGTGGGGGCGGACCTGGAGAACCTCCTGAACGAGGCCGCCCTCCTGGCCGCCCGGGAGGGGCGGAAGAAGATCACCATGAAGGACCTGGAGGAGGCCGCCGACCGGGTGATGATGGGTCCCGCCAAGAAGAGCCTGGTCCTCACCCACCGCGACCGCCAGATCACCGCCTACCACGAGGCCGGCCACGCCCTGGCGGCCCACTTCCTGGAGCACGCCGACGGGGTCCACAAGGTCACCATCGTCCCCCGGGGCCGCGCCTTGGGCTTCATGATGCCCAGGCGGGAGGACATGCTTCACTGGTCCAGAAAGCGCCTTCTGGACCAGATCGCCGTGGCCCTGGCCGGCCGGGCCGCCGAGGAGCTGGTCTTTGAGGACGTGACCACGGGGGCGGAAAACGACTTCCGCCAGGCCACGGAGCTGGCCCGGCGCATGATCACCGAGTGGGGCATGCACCCCGAGTTCGGCCCCGTGGCCTACGCCCTCCGGGAGGACACCTACCTGGGCGGGTACGACGTGCGCCAGTATTCCGAGGAGACGGCCAAGCGCATTGACGAGGCGGTGCGGCGGCTTATAGAGGAGCAGTACCAAAGGGTCCTTAACCTCCTTCGGGCCAAGCGGGAGGTCCTGGAGCGGGTGGCCGAGACCCTCCTGGAGCGGGAGACCCTGACGGCGGAGGAGTTTCAGCGGGTGGTGGAGGGCCTTCCCCTGGAGGTCCCCGAGGAGCCCAAGGAGGAAAAGGAGGCCCCCCGGGTGGTGCCCAAGATCAAGCCCGGCGGAGCCCTGGGCGGGGCCTAAGGGATAACCCGGGGGGCCAAGCCCCCCGGGGGAAGGGAATAGCTTACTTCTTGACTTTGTCCTTGAGGGCCTTGCCCGGCTTGAAGGCGGGGTACTGGGTGGCCGGGATCTTGATCTTCTCCTTGGTGCCGGGCTTCACACCGGTGCGGGCCTTCCGCTTGCGCACCTCAAAGGTCCCGAAGCCGGTGAGCTGCACCTTGTTGCCGGCGGCCAGGGCCTCTTCCACCTTGGCCAGGAAGGCGTCAATGGCCGCCTTGGCGTCCTTTTTCTTGAGACCGGCCGCCGCCGCCACCTGATCCACCAGATCCGCTTTGGTTACCGTTTTCTTTGCTGCCATTCTTCACCTCCTTCCTCTTTTCCCTTCCGGGCGGACTATATCACGCCGACTTCGCTTCCCGCAATACCCTGTCCTATTTCTTCCGCCATGTATAGTAATGTGTGATAGTGAAAGCATTGCCTCTAGCGGTACTGGGGGGGTAGAAGTTCCCGTACCCGGGCCTCTATCTCCCGGGTGAGGCTTTCCAGCTCCTGGTGGGAAACCTTGGTTTTCCTTGGAACGGGGATGGGGTCGCCGTAGACCACCCGGATGGGCCGGCGCAGGCGGAAGAGCTTCCGGCCCACGGGCCAGGCCTTCTCGGAGCCCACCACGGCCACGGGCACCACCGGGCTTCCGGTGCGGAAGGCGATGGCCGCTACCCCGGTCTTGAAGGGCTGGAGCCTGCCCGAGCGGCTCCTTGTGCCCTCGGGGAAGATGCCGAAGGCCATGCCCCTCTCCAGGGCCCGGATGGCGCCCTTGATGGCGGAAAGGTCCCCGGTCCCCCGTTCCACGGGGATGGCGTAGAGCCGGGGCAGGAGCCAGGAGAGGACGGGCAGGCGGAAGACGTCGGCCCGGGCCAGGAAGCTCACGGGCCTTTTGATGCCGGCGCCGATGGCGATGGGGTCCAGGATGGAAAGGTGGTTGGCGGCCAGGATCACCGGGCCCTTCTCGGGCACCTTTTCCGCGCCCTCCGTCCGGTAGCCGAAGAGGAGGTGGAGGAGGAAGCGGGCCAGGGGCCAGGCCGCCCGGTAGACGGGGTTGGGCCTTTCCACGGGCCTCAGTCTAAGGCCTTCAGAGCCCTGCCCGCCTCCAAATGGGCCAGGCGCAGGGGCTCGGGCAGGCGGAAGCGGGTGGGGAGGGCGCGGACGAAGGCTAGGGCCTCCTCGAGGCCCACCCGGTGCCCGGGGGAGACGTAAAGGGGTCTCGCCTCGGCCCGGCTTCGGTACACGTAGCCCATGGGCCTGTCCTCGGGGGAGAGGAGGCGGACGGCGCTTCCCCTTTCCTGGGGTAGGGGGCCTTCCGGGCGGCCATAGAGGAGGCTCTTGGCCACGCCCACGCTGGGAAGGTCCAGGTGGACCCCCAGGTGGCTGGCGATGCCCAGGCCCCGGGGGTGGGCGATGCCCTGCCCGTCCACCAGAAGGGCTTCCGGGGCCTCGGGCAGGGCCTTCAGGGCCAGGAGGTAAGCGGGGGCCTCCCGGAAGGAGAGAAAGCCGGGAACGTAGGGGAAAAGCTCCTCCTCGGGGACCGCGCCCTTGCCCACGAAGAGGGGGCCCCTTTCCAGGTCGTAGAGGACGGCCACGGCCAAAAGGGGCTTTCCCCGCCTGTGGGAGGCGTCCAGGGCGGCGATGCGCCTCACGCCCTCCAGGCTTCCCGCCACCACCACCTTCCCCGCCAGGGCCTTTTGGAGGGCCAGGGCCTCCTCCAGGCTCCCCGGCTTGGGGAAGGGGGGGATCTCCACCTAGCTCACCTCCCTGAGCCTTTCCAAGACCTCTTGGTCCGAGGGGTCCACGCCGTAGAGGAGGGCCAGGTAGTAGGCGGTCCAGGCCAGGCGGTACCAGAGGGCCACGGCCTGGGCCAGGCGGCTTCCCTCGGGCGGGGGGACCTCGGCGACGGCGTCCACCCGGGTTTCCAGGATCTCCTTGGCCAAGGCCACGGCCTCCCCCCCTCCCAGGAGGACGGCGGCCAGGGGGTCGCCCTGCTCGTGGCGGGCCTCGAGGCCCGTCAGGAAGAACTCCAGGGCGCTAAAGGGCGGGGTCAGGGAGAGGCTTTTCCCGATGCGGGCGGTGAGGCTTTGGGCGGCCGCCTCGAGGGGGCGGAAAAAGGGGCTATAGAAGAGGGGAAGGCGCTCCAGGAGGGTGTAGGCCAGGAACTTGGCGGGGTTCTCCTCCAGGGGCACCTCGGGCCCGAGCCGCCGCCTCTCCCCAAGAAGCTTCTCGTCCACCTCCTTCAGGGCCTCCTCCTGCCCCGTGGCCAGGAGGAGGAAGCGGAGGTAGCGGTAGGGGCTTAGGGGGCTCGGGGGGACGTGGACGTCCACGCCCTGGCGGAAGCCCACCCGCACCACCCTGGCCCGGCCGCTTTCCGCCAGAAGGCCCATGGCGGCGGCCTCCCCCAGGTCGTACCCGCCTTCCAGGAGGAAGAGGGTGCCCTCCTCCACCCACTCGGGGAAGGCCAGGAGCTCGGCGGCGAAGCGCCCCTCCCCGTAGGCCAAAACGCCGTGGGGGCCCGGGTAGGTCCCCTGGGGCACGGGCCCCGTGCCCACCAGGTCCCTGAGCTCCAGGGCCAGGCCCCGCCGGTCCACCAGATAGGTTTCCTCCCGGTCCAGGTCGCGCATACCCCTTATGCTAATCCCTATGCGGCCCTGTGTCCCCAAGCCTATCCCCCGCATCTGGGGAGGAAGCGCCCTGGGCTATGGCCCGGGGATCGGGGAGGTGTGGCTCTGCGAGGAGCCCCTTCTCGTGAAGCTTTTGGACCCGGCGGAGTGGCTTTCCGTCCAGGTGCACCCGCCCCACGCCTACGCCCTAAGGGTGGAGGGGAAGCCGGGCAAGTACGAGGCCTGGTACGTCCTTTCCCCAGGGGAGATCGTCTACGGCGTAAAGAGGCCCTTAAGCCGGGAGGAGGCGCGCAGGCGGGCGGAGGAGGGCCGCTTGGAGGAGGTCCTCCGGCGGGTGCGGGTGGTCCCGGGGCAGGTGGTCTACCTCCCCGCCGGGGTGGTGCACGCCCTGGGCCCCGGGGTGCGGGTCTACGAGGTCCAGACCCCCTCGGACCTCACCTACCGCCTCTACGACTACGGCCGCCCCAGGGAGCTCCACCTGGAGAAGGCCCTGGAGGTGGCCCTCCTGGAGCCCACCCCCATCCCTCCGGTCCGGCCGGAGCCGGTGCCGGGCGGGGAGAGGCTTCTCAAGACCCCCCACTTCGCCCTCTACCGCTTTCCCCTCCGGGGAGGCCTGACCTTGAGGCCCGAGGCCCCCCTCATCCTCACCCTCCTGGAGGGGGAGGCCTGGCTTCCTGGGGAGGTCCTCCGGCCCCCCGCCACCTTCCTCCTCTTTCCGGGGGAGGAGGTGCGCCTCCAGGGGGAGGGGCTTCTCCTGGGCGCCGCCCCCGGCCTTGACCAAAGCCCTGAAGGGCGGGAAGACTAGGGGGCATGGACCGGCCCTTTTTGGACCTCGGCCCCTGCAGCCCCCTGAGGGGCGCCTTGCGGGTGCCCGGGGACAAGTCCGTGACCCATCGGGGCCTCATGCTCCTGGCCCTGGCCGAGGGGGAGGGGCGGCTTTATTACCCTCTGAAGGCGGGGGACACCCTCTCCACCGCTCGGGTCCTCCGGGCCCTGGGGGCGGAGATAGAGGAGGAGGGCCCCCACTTCCGGGTGCGGGGAAGGGGCCTCCGCCTAAAGGAGCCCGAGGACGTCCTGGACTGCGGCAACGCCGGCACCCTCATGCGCCTCGTCCTGGGCATCCTGGCGGGGCAGGAGGGGCTTTTCGCCGTCCTCACCGGGGACGCCTCCTTGAGGCGGCGGCCCATGGCCCGGGTGGCCGAGCCCCTAAGGGCCATGGGGGCCCGGATTGACGGCCGGGAAGGGGGCGGGAAGGCCCCTCTGGCCGTGCGGGGTGGGCCTTTGCGGGGCATCCGCTACACCCTGCCCGTGCCCAGCGCCCAGGTGAAGAGCGCCCTCCTCCTGGCGGGCCTCTTCGCCGAGGGCGAGACGGAGGTGGAGGAGCCCACCCCCACCCGGGACCACACGGAAAGGCTCTTCCGCCACTTTGGCCTCCCCCTCTGGGTGGCGGGGAGCCGGGTGAGGACGGCCAAGACGGGGCCCTTCCCCGCCAAGGACCTCACCGTCCCCGGGGACTTCTCCTCGGCGGCCTTCTTCTTGGTGGCGGCCCTTATCTCCCCGGGCTCGGAGGTGGTGGTGGAAGGGGTGGGCCTGAACCCCACCCGCACCGGGCTCCTCCAGGTCCTGAAGGCCATGGGGGCCGAGGTGGAGTGGCGGGTCCTCGAGGGGGAGGCGGGGGAGCCCGTGGGCTACGTCCGGGCCCGGCATAGCCCCCTGAAGGGCGTGGCCGTGGACGAGGGCCTCATCCCCCTCATGGTGGACGAGGTGCCCATCCTGGCGGCGGCCGCCGCCTGGGCGGAAGGGGAGACCTTTATCCCGGGCCTTTCCGAGCTTCGGGTCAAGGAGTCCGACCGGGTGGCCTCCATCGCCCAAAACCTCCGGGCCCTGGGGGTGGAGGTGGAGGAGGGGCCGGACTGGCTTAGGATCCGGGGAGGCGGGGTGCGGAGGGGCGAGGTGGAGTCCTTCCACGACCACCGCATCGCCATGGCCTTCGCCGTGGCGGGCCTCCCCGTGGGGGTTAGGGTGTGGGAGCCCGAGTGGGCGGAGATCTCCTACCCCGGCTTCTTCCGGGACCTCCTTGGCCTATGCGGGGCATCGTGACCATAGACGGCCCCTCGGCTTCGGGGAAGAGTTCCGTGGCCAAGCGGGTGGCCGAGGCCCTGGGGGTCCCCTACCTCTCCAGCGGCCTCCTCTACCGGGCCGCCGCCTACCTGGCCCTGAGGGCGGGGGTGGACCCGGAGGACGAGGGGGGGCTTTTGGCCCTGCTTCAGGCCAAGAGGGTGCGCCTCCTGCCCGATAGGGAGGGGAACCGGGTCCTGGCGGACGGCGAGGACCTCACCCCCCACCTCCACACCGAGGCGGTGGACCGGGTGGTCTCCCAGGTGGCCCGCCTCCCCGGGGTGCGGGCCTGGGTGAACGCCAGGCTCAAGGAGGTGCCCCCGCCCTTTGTGGCCGAGGGGCGGGACATGGGCACCGCGGTCTTTCCCCAGGCGCCCCACAAGTTCTACCTCACCGCCCGTCCCGAGGTCCGGGCCCAAAGGCGGGCCAAGGAAAGGCCCGGGGACTACGAGGAGGTCCTACGGGACCTCCTCCAGAGGGACGAAAAGGACCGGGCGCAAAGCGCCCCCGCCCCCGAGGCCCTGATCCTGGACACCAGCGAGATGGGCCTCGAGGAGGTGGTGGCCAGGATCCTGGAGCATCTTAAGGATTAGCCATGGTGCCCGGGGCCAAGGCCAGGCCGGTCCACGAGTTCCTTAACATCGTCCTCTTCCGCCCCCTGGCCCACCTGGTGGTGCGGGCGCTTCTTCCCACCCCGGTGAGGCCCCACCACCTGGTCCTCTTCCACACCCTTCTGGTCCTCCTGGCCGCCTGTTTGGTCCTCGTGGGCGAGGACCTCCCGGCCGCCCTCCTCCTGCAGGTGAAGACGGTCCTGGACAACGCCGACGGGCAGCTCGCCCGCCTCAGGGGTGAGGTCACGGAGCTGGGCCGCTACCTGGACACCGAGCTGGACTTTTTCGGCAACCTCTCCCTCTTCCTGGCCTTGGGGGTGCGGACGGGAGCCTGGGGGATGGCCCTTCTGGCCTTTTTGGTTTTCACCCTGGTCCAGTCCTACGACTTCAACCTGGAAAGGCTTTACCGCCTCCACCGGGGGCTTCCCCTCCCGGAGGAGGCCCAGGACCCCAGTGGCCCCCTCCTTGCCCTTTTGCGGGGGGTCTACCGCCTCCTCTTCCTGCCCCAGGACCGGGCCATCACCGCTTTGGAGGGGTTTCTTCTGAAGTCCTTTCGTCTAGACCCCAGGCGCTTCTTTGACGAGGCCGCCCTTGCGGGGGTGGTGAACCTGGGCCTCACCACCCAGCTTTTCTTCATGGGCCTCTTCCTGGCCTTTCACCAGCCTGGGGCCTACCTCACCTTCGTCCTCCTTCAGGCCCTGTATCTTGGGCTTTGGTACCTATGGAGAATCCTCCGCAGTATCCCATCCCCACGGTGGGGGCCCTAGTGGAAAAGCAAGGCCGGGTGCTTCTGGTGCGCACCGCCAAGTGGCGGGGGCTTTGGGGGGTGCCCGGGGGGAAGGTGGGCTACGGGGAGAGCCTCGAGGCCGCCCTGAGGCGGGAGATCCGGGAGGAGGTCAACCTAGAGCTTCGGGAGATTCGCTTCGCCCTGGTGCAGGAGGCCCTCTTCAGCCCCGAGTTCCACAAGCCCAGCCACATGCTCCTCCTCAACTACTTCGCCAAGGGGGAAGGGGAGGTGCGCCCCAACCATGAGATTCTGGAGTGGGCCTGGGTGGAGCCTGAGGCGGGGCTTGGCTACCCCTTAAACAGCTTCACCCGGGTCCTCCTCGCCCGCTACCTGGAGGGAGCATGAGGGTCGCGCTGGTGACGGGAAGCGCCAAGGGGATCGGCCGGGCCATCCTCCTGGCCCTGGCCCGGGAGGGCTTCGCCGTGGCCGTCCACTACCGCACCTCCGAGGGCCTGGCCGAGGCCACGCGGCAGGAGGCGGAGGCCCTGGGGGTGCGGGCCATCAAGGTCCGGGCCGACCTCACCCGGGAGGAGGAGGTGGCGGGCCTGGTGGAGGAGGTCCGCTACCACCTGGGGGGGGTTGGGGTCCTGGTCAACAACGTGGGCGACTACCTCTACAAGCCCATAGAGGAGGTGAGCCTGGAGGAGTGGCGCTGGATCCTGGACACCAACCTCACCGCCACCTTCCTCCTCACCCAAAAGGTCCTCCCCCTCATGGTGGCGCAGGGCTATGGCCGCATCGTCAACCTGGGCTACGCCGGGGCCCAGAACCTCCTCGCCCGGCCCCACATCACGCCCTACGCCATCGCCAAGACCGGGGTGGTCCTCTACACCAAGGCCATCGCCAAGCGCTTCGCCACCGCCGGCATCACCGCCAACGTGGTGGCCCCGGGGGTGGCGGAGAACTCCATCTCCAAGCCCATCCAGGAGATCCCCATGGGGCGGTTGGCCCTCCTGGAGGAGATCGCCCGGGCCGTCCTCTTCTTCGTCCACGAGCCCTACCTGACGGGGCAGGTCCTGGAGGTGGCGGGGGGGTGGAACCTCTGAGCCCAATCTGCAACCCACATTCCGCACCCCCAGACTTGACCGCTATACCGCATAGAGCCCCAGGAAGCGCAGGGGGGCGAGGGGGTTGAAGGCGAGGGCCTCCAGGGCCGCCTTCTTCTCCCTGACCCCCTGGCGGTGGAGCAGGGAGACCAGAAAGGCCCGGAGGGCCGCCAAGACCTGTGCCCCCACTCCCCGCACCTGGCAGGCGTCTTCGCGGAAGAGGACGTCCCGCACCCAAAAGGACCGGTTCTCTACCTCCCACCGGGAAAGGAGAAGCTCCCCAAGCCGCCTCGCATCCGCCACCTCCGGCCCCAGGCTGGTGAGGGCGTAGCTCACCGCGCGCCTTACCTCCCCCGTCCCCTTGCGCACCACCTCCCGCTCCATCCGCACCACCTGCCCGCACCCGGGAAAGGCCCGTATCTCTTCCGGCAAGTAGGGGGAGGCCCAAACTCGGTAGGTCCACACCTCCCCATCCCGCACCAGGTTCCACACCGCCTCGGTCTCGCCGGGAAGCCGCCTCTCCTCCATGCCCTTGAACACCTCCAAGGCCCACGCCAGCAGTTCCCCCCGGTTCCCCTTCAGGACGAAGAGGTACGCCCCCCTTTTTGCACCACCTTCCCCGCTAACTCCGGGTACAGGTACCCGGCGTCCCCCACCACCACCTTCCCCTTGAGCCCCTCCGCCCCCAGGCGGTCCAGGAGCTCCAAAAGGGCTTGGTCCTCCCTCCCCTCCGCCTTGGCCTGGGCCAGGGTGGTCCGGCGGTTCATTTGGGGTAGGGGCCCCAAAGCGGCCCAGGGCCAGGACCTCCACCAGTCTGACCTGGGGACTTTTCCCCTTGCCGCTTCCCTTGAGGTGCTTCCCGTCCACCACCAGGACCTCCCCCAGGTCCGCCCCGGGAAAGACCTGGAGGAGGGCCTCCTGGAGCTTCTCCGGGTCCAGGCGGTGGAGGAGGAGGGTGAGGATGGTGTGGCCCGGGGGCTTGCGCAGGCCGAGGTGGGGTAGAAGATGGGGGTTGGCGCGGGCGGTCAGGCCGCAAGGCCTATCTTGCAGCGTTCCACGCCCCTCAGGGAGTCCACACGGGAGAGGAAGGCCACCAGGATGAGAGCCAAAAGACCCCACAGAGGGTACTGCCGGTTGCGGGCCCGGGGGTCGGGGATCTGGGATAGAGCCTCACGCAGGGTCATGCCCCTCCTTTACTCCACGAGCCGCATATCGGTCAAGTCTGCCGCGCCCCCTCGCTCAAGGAGGTAAGAAGCTATCGTAAAAGTCCTCCAGGGGCAGTTACGCGGCCCTGGCTAGCCGCTTCACCAACAATCGTAGCATGCCCAGATAGACCCAGGCCTCGCTTACCAGAGGGTTCTCCTCATAGTCCTTGGCAAGACGCCGGTTCCGCCCCAGCCAGGCAAAGGTCCTCTCCACCACCCACCTCTTAGGTAAAGGCTTGAACCCACGCTCCCGCGGAATCTCCGGCACCTCCGCCC
>NZ_LHCI01000106.1:117550-146158 GCF_001280255.1 Thermus aquaticus
CCGAAGCGGTGCACCAGGGCCGCCCCCAGGGCCAAAAGCCCCGCCGCCAGAGCGAAGGCCTCCAGGGAAGGGGGCAACAGACCCTCCGCTCCAGGGCCACCCAGGTGGGGCGGTGGTGGGCCAGGGCGGCCAGGAGGGCTTGGCGGCCTTCCGGGGTGTTGGGGAAGCGGAGTCGGGTGGGCTTGGCGGTGGTGGAGACCAGGGCCAGGTCCAGGTGGGGCTTGCTGATGTCAATGCCTGCGCAGAGCATGGTCCTTCTCCTTTGGGTAGACTGAGGGAGGTGGCCACCCGACCCCGTGGGCCGTCCATGTGGATGCGGTCTTTGACGACCGGGATACTGTGCGGCGGGGAGGCCGGGGCGGGTGGCTACCGATCAAAGTCGCGGGCGTGGGAGCCCGGCAACATAGGCGGTAGGACCTCCCTCAGAGGGCAAGATACATTGCAACATGGGGTGCTCAAGTCGGGGCTGTGGAAGGGCTTTTCTGGGGCCCCCACCGCGGCTTTTGCCGCGGCGGGGTACTTAGCGGGACATCCTTCCCCACAACCTCCCCTAAACTTGGGTTTAGGAGCCGCTTCTTCCTAGGGTCGGACTTCGCCCACCTTTTTTATCAATCAACTTGACAATATCCATGTTAGGTGATATGCTAGCTTTAGCGAGAGGAGGTAGGGGATGAACCTGGAACGCTGGACCCAAGCCGCCCGCGAAGCCCTGGCCCAGGCCCAGGTCCTGGCCCGGAAGCTTCAGCACCAGGCCATAGACACCCCCCACCTCTGGGCCGTCCTGCTGAAGGACCCTGGAGGGCTTCCCTGGCGGCTTTTGGAGAAGGCCGGGGCCGACCCCAAGGCCCTGAAGGAGCTCATGGAGCGGGAGCTTTCCCGCCTCCCCAAGGTGGAGGGGGCCGAGGGCGGGCAGTACCTGACGACCCGGCTTTCCGGGGCCTTTAACCGGGCCGAGGCCCTGATGGAGGAGCTCAAGGACCGCTTTGTGGCCCTGGACACCCTGGTCCTGGCCTTGGCCGAGGCCACCCCGGGCCTTCCCGGCCTCGAGCCCCTGAAACGAGCCCTTTTGGAACTCAGAGGAGGTAAGACCGTGCAGACGGAACACGCGGAGAGCACCTACAACGCTTTGGAGCAGTACGGCATTGACCTGACGGCCTTGGCCGCCCAGGGCAAGCTGGACCCGGTCATCGGCCGGGACGAGGAGATCCGGCGCACCATCCAGATCCTCCTCCGGCGCACCAAGAACAACCCGGTCCTGATCGGCGAGCCCGGCGTGGGCAAGACGGCCATCGTGGAGGGCCTCGCCCAGCGCATCGTCAAAGGGGACGTGCCCGAGGGCCTCAAGGGCAAGCGCATCATCTCCTTGCAGATGGGCTCCCTCCTGGCCGGGGCCAAGTACCGGGGCGAGTTTGAGGAGCGCCTGAAGGCGGTCATCCAGGAGGTGGTGGCGAGCCAGGGGGAGATCATCCTCTTCATTGACGAGATCCACACCGTGGTGGGCGCCGGCAAGGCCGAGGGGGCCGTGGACGCCGGCAACATGCTGAAGCCCGCCCTGGCCCGCGGGGAGCTCAGGCTCATCGGGGCCACCACCTTGGACGAGTACCGGGAGATTGAGAAGGACCCCGCCCTGGAGAGGCGCTTCCAGCCCGTCTACGTGGAAGAGCCCAGCGTGGAGGACACCATCTCCATCCTGCGGGGCATCAAGGAGAAGTACGAGGTCCACCACGGGGTGCGCATCTCCGACCCCGCCCTGGTGGCGGCGGCGGTTCTCTCCCACCGCTACATCACGGAAAGGCGCCTCCCCGACAAGGCCATTGACCTCATTGACGAGGCGGCGGCCAGGCTCCGCATGGCCTTGGAGAGCGCTCCCGAGGAGATAGACACCCTGGAGCGCAAGAAGCTCCAGCTGGAGATTGAGCGGGAAGCCCTGAAGAAGGAGAAGGACCCAGACTCCCTAGAGCGCCTCAAGGCCATTGAGGCCGAGATCGCCGAGCTCACCAAGGAGATTGAGAAGCTCAAGGCCGAGTGGGAAGCCGAGAGGGAGATCCTGAAGAAGCTCCGCGAGGCCCAGCACCGCCTGGACGAGGTGAGGCGGGAGATTGAGCTGGCCGAGCGCCACTACGCCCTGAACCGGGCCGCCGAGCTCCGCTACGGGGAGCTTCCCCGCCTCGAGGCCGAGGTGGAAGCCCTCTCCGAGAAGCTCAAGAACGCCCGCTTCGTCCGCCTGGAGGTCACCGAGGAGGACATCGCCGAGATCGTCTCCCGCTGGACGGGGATCCCCGTGGCCAAGCTCCTGGAAGGCGAGCGGGAGAAGCTCCTGAGGCTTGAGGAGGAGCTCCACAAGCGGGTGGTGGGCCAGGACGAGGCCATAAGGGCCGTGGCCGATGCCATCCGCCGCGCCCGGGCCGGCCTCAAGGACCCGAACCGCCCCATCGGGAGCTTCCTCTTCCTGGGCCCCACGGGCGTGGGCAAGACCGAGCTGGCCAAGACCCTGGCCGCCACCCTCTTTGACACCGAGGAGGCCATGGTCCGCATTGACATGACGGAGTACATGGAGAAGCACGCCGTCAGCCGCCTCATCGGGGCCCCTCCCGGCTACGTGGGCTACGAGGAAGGGGGCCAGCTCACCGAGGCCGTCCGCCGGCGGCCCTACACCGTCATCCTCTTTGACGAGATTGAGAAGGCCCATCCCGACGTCTTCAACATCCTCCTGCAGATCCTGGACGACGGCCGCCTCACCGACAGCCACGGGCGCACCGTGGACTTCCGCAACACCGTCATCATCCTGACCTCCAACCTGGGTAGCCCCCTCATCCTGGAGGGCATCCAGAAGGGTCTGCCCTACGAGCGGATCCGCGACGAGGTCTTCGGCGTCCTGCAGAAGCACTTCCGCCCCGAGTTCCTGAACCGGCTGGACGAGATCGTGGTCTTCCGGCCCCTCTCCCGGGAGCAGATCCGCCAGATCGTGGACATCCAGCTCGCCAACCTCCGGGCGAGGCTTTCGGAAAAGCGGATCACCCTGGAACTCAGCGAGGCCGCCAAGGACTTCCTGGCCCAAAGGGGCTACGACCCCGTCTTCGGCGCCAGGCCCCTGAAGCGGGTCATTCAGCGGGAGCTGGAAACCCCCCTGGCCAAGAAGATCCTGGCCGGGGAGATCAAGGAGGGGGACCGGGTCCTGGTGGACGTGGGCCTCGAGGGCCTCTCCTTCCGCGCCGCCGAGCGCATCTCGGCCTGAGGAGGCGCCATGGGCGTGGTGGAGATCCTGCAAAAGGCTTACCAGGATGAGCTTTTAGACGCCCTTCGGGCAGAGCGGGCGGCGGAAGGGGTGCCCTACCCCCACCTCAAGGCCCGCCTCCTGGAGGTGGCGAAAAGGGAGCGGGCCCACGCCGAGGCCCTGGCCGAGGCCCTCCACCGCCTGAAGGCGCCCCTCCCTCCCACCCCCAAGGCGGAGGAGGTGGGGTGGGAGGGGCTGGACCGGGCCTACTACCTGGAGAGCACCCTCCCCGACCCCGAGCTGGAGGCCCTCTTCACCCGGCTCGGCCAGGAGGAGAAGCTGAACCAGGAAGCCATCCGCCAGGTGGTGGCCCTTTTGGGAGGTGGGGTATGATCGGCAAGGAAGAGGTCCGGCGCATCAAGGAGTCCCTGAAGGACCTGAAGACCCCGGCTTTATCCCTCTATCTGGACATCAACCCCGCCAAGCCCGACAACGCCGGCAGGGCCTACGCCCTCAGGGCCAAGGACGCCATGAAGGCCCTCGCCGTGCCCGAGGCCCTGGCGGAAAAGGTCCTGGAGCTTTTGCAGCACGAGGTCATCCAGGCCAAGACCCTGGCCCTCTTCGCCGATCAGGAGCGCCTGGAGCTTTTCCCCTTGCAGGTGGAGCTCCCCCTGGTGAGGGCGGTGAAGACGGCCTTTGTGGACGAGAAGACGAGCCGCCTCCTCACCGACGGGGCCCTGGCCCACTACGGGGAGCCCTTCCTCCTTCCCCTGGTCTACGCCCTGGACGAGTACGAGCGCTACGGCGTGGTCTACGTGGACCAGGAGCGCTGGCGGGTCTTTGAGGTCTTCCTGGGCGAGATCGCCGAGGTCAAGGATGCCTTCCTGGCCCTGGACACCGAGGCCTGGCGCCGCCTCTCCCTGGACGCCCCAGGCCGCCGCTTCAACCTGGGCGGCATCGCCCGGGGCGGGGCGGGGCAGGACCTCTTCGCCAAGCGCCTGGCCGCCTGGGAGGAGCGCTTCTACAAGGCCCTGGCCCACGAGCTGGTAAGGCACGTGGAGGAGAGGGGCTTCACCCGCCTCCTCCTCATGGGCCCTGAGGAGCACACCAAGCTCTTCCTGGGCTACCTGCCCAAGCGCCTTAAGGAGAAAGTGGTGGCGGAGCTTCCCTCCCTGCCCCACCCCGGCGCAAGCCCAGGCGAAGTCCTGAAGCGCCTTGAGCCCGTCTTGGAGGAGGTGGAGCGCCAAGCGGAGGTGAGGCTTCTGGAGGAACTGGAGGAGGCCTACCCCAAGGCGGCCTTCGGCCCCGAGGTCCTGGCCCGGGTCCAGGAAGGCCGGGTGGAGCTTTGGGTCCTGCCTTGGCACCTGGAAAAGGAGCTCTACGCCTGCGACGGCCTCTATCTGGCCGAGGAGGCCCAGGCCCTGGCCTACTGCCAGAACCCCGAGAAAAAGCCCCTGGCCGTGGTCCTTCCCGAGCTCGCCGCCGGGTACGCGGCCAAGCTAGAGTTCGTGCGCGGCGAGGCGGAAAGAAGGCTTCTTGAGCGCGGTGGCATGGCCGCGCTCTTGAGGTGGTGAAAGGAGGTAGCAAGATGATCCGGTTTGATCCTTTCAGGGAGCTGGAGGAGTTGCAGGAGAGGCTGGTCCGGACGCTGGGCGCGCCCCAGCAGGGGCCCAGGGTGTACGCCCCCCTGGTGGACGTGATGGAGGACGGCGAGGGGCTTCACCTCCTCGTCTACCTCCCCGGGGTGGATCCCGAGAAGGTGGAGGTCGTGGCCGAGGAAGGGGTCCTCTCGGTGAAGGCCGAAAGGCCCTTTGAGAAGAAGGAGGGCGTGGCCTACCACCGCCTCGAGGGCCCCTACGGCACCTTCGCCCGGAGCTTCAACATCCCGGCCACCTACGACCTCTCCCGGGTGCAGGCCCGCTTCCGCCACGGGGTGCTCCACCTTCTGGTCCCCAGGGCCGAGGAGACCAAGCCCAAGAAGATCCAGGTGCAGGTGGAGTAAAGGAGGTGCCTTATGCGGAGGACGGTGCGCTACATCCTGGCCACGTCTAACCCCATGGGGGACCTGGAGGCTTTGGAGAAGTTCGTCAAGGTGGCCCCGGACACCGGGGCGGACGCCGTGGTGGTCATCGGCAACCTGATGCCCAAGACCGCCAAGAGCCGGGACTACGCCGCTTTCTTCCACATCCTCTCCGAAACCCACCTCCCCACCGCCTACATCCCCGGGCCGGAGGACGCCCCCATTTGGGAATACCTGCGGGAGGCCGCCAACACCGAACTGGTCCGCCCCGAGATGCGGAACGTCCACGAAACCTTTACCTTCTGGAAGGGGCCCTACCTGGTGGCCGGCGCGGGCGGGGAGATCCTGGACGACGGCGAGCCCGAGGAGAAGGAGGCCCTCCGCTACCCCGCCTGGGTGGCCGAGTACCACCTGAAAACCCTGTGGGAGCTCAAGGATTACCCCAAGATCTTCCTCTTCTACACCCGGCCCTTCCACAAGGGCCTGGGAGAGGGCGGCTCCCACGAGGTGGCCCACCTCATCAAGACCCATAACCCCCTGGTGGCCCTCGTGGCGGGCCGGGGCCAGAAGCACGAGATGCTGGGGGCGAGCTGGGTGGTGGTCCCCGGGGACCTCTCCGAGGGGGAGTACAGCCTTCTGGACCTCCGGTCCAGGAAGCTGGAGACGGGGAACGTCCGCTAAGGAAAGGCCCCGCCTTTAGGCGGGGCCTTATACCCCATGCTGGCCCAAGCCAGCATGGGGGCCCCGGCAAAAGGTTCCTGGGGAAGTTACCAGGCATGGTGAGGAAACAAGGGTATTCCTTATGAGCACCGTCACCTGCACCAACTGCGGCGCCAAAAACCGCCTCCGCACCCCTCCTCCCGGCCAGGTGCCCGTCTGCGGGGCCTGCAAGAGCCCCCTTCCCTGGATCGTGGAGGCGGGCGAAGGGAGCTTCGCCGCCGAGGTGGCGGGGGCTCCCCTGGTCCTGGTGGACTTCTGGGCAGAGTGGTGCGGCCCCTGCCGCCTGGTGGCCCCGGTTCTGGAGGAGCTGGCCCGGGAGCACGCCGGAAAGCTGAAGGTGGTCAAGGTCAACACCGACCAAAACCCCAGGCTGGCCGCCCAGTACCGGGTGATGTCCATCCCCACCCTGATGCTCTTCCAGAGGGGAAACCCCGTGGCCACCTGGGTGGGCTTCCTGCCCAAGCGGGTTCTAGAGGAAAGGCTCAAGCCCTACCTGGGCTGAGGGAGGGAAGCCATGCTGGAAAAGATCTGGCCCTTTGGCCGTTCCCGCTTCCGCAAAGCGGTGGAGGAGGCTTTGGAAAAGGCCTTCCAGGAGACCGGCGAGGTTCTGGAGCCCCTCTCCGAGCTGTCCGAGTACGAGGACCACTACCTCCTGCGGGTGGAGGTGCCGGGCCTGGGCCCGGAGAACCTGGAGGTGCGCCTCGAGGGGGACCAGCTGGTCATAGAGGGGGAGAAGCGGGAGGAAAAGCGCGCCAAGCACCTAGCGGAGATCGTCTACGGCCGCATCTACCGGGCCTACCTCCTGCCCAAGGACGCCAAGAAGGAGGGCCTGGAAGCCCGCCTCAAAAGGGGCGTGCTGGAGATCAAGATCCCCCGGGAAAAGCGTCCTCAGGAGCCCCCCCTCAGGATCCCGGTAGAGGAGGCCTAAGTGCCCCGCCGTGGCAAGAGCCACGGCGGGGGCCCCAGAAAAGCTCTTCCACAGCCCAGACTTGGGCACCTCATGTTGCGAAACCAAAGTGCAGGCACTTAGGCCCCCGGCCTCTTTGTGGGCGCCCTAATAGCAAAAGACTTGACACAGACAGACTTAAAACCTAAACTTGCCTTCGGGGTGGTGTTATGTTGATGAAAATCGCCGAGTTTGAGAAGCTCTTCCGCCTGGCCGCCGGTCTTGACGTGGACAAGGACGATTTAAAGCGCCTTTCCGACTTCCTCCGCAACAAGATTCACGACCTCTTGGTGGTGGCGGAAAGGAACGCCAAGTACAACGGCCGGGACATCATCTTTGAGCCCGACCTGCCCATCACCAAGGGCCTCCAGGAGACCATCCGGGAGTTCCGCCAGATGGACGTGGCCCTGGAGCTGAAGCCCGTGCTGGACGCCCTGGCCGCCTTGCCCCCTCTGGACCTCACCGTTTCCGAGGACGTGGAAAGGCTCCTGCCCGAGATCGCCGGGGCCTTGGTGGTGGCCTACGCCCGGGTCCTCAAGGAGCTGGACCCCGCCCTCAAGAACCCTCAGACCCAGCACCACGAGCGGGCGGAGCGGGTCTTCAACCTCCTCCTTTAGGATGGCCCAGGACCTCCTCCTCAGCCTTTACCGGAGGGCCACCCAGTTGGTCTTCAACCTGGTGGTGGTGGCCCTCCTCATCGGGCTCTTCGTGGGCGTGGTCCGGACCTTCTTGGAGCTGGGCCTCACCGTCACCGAGCCCACGGTGCGGCTGGGGTTAAAGGACCTGGTCACCAACGTCCTCAGCTTGGTGATCGTCCTGGAGCTGGTCCGGGTCTTCGTGGAGTACTTTGAGTTTGAAAGGGTGCGCCTCGAGGTCCTGCTGGAGATCGCCGTGGCCCTCACCCTGCGGGAGCTTCTCCTGAACCTCTTCGCCGAGAAGCTTTCGGGCCTGGACCTCTTCCTCTGGACCCTGGGCATCCTGGCCCTGGTGGCGGGGCGCACCCTGGCGGTGCGGTTTTCCCCTAGGAGGTCGGCATGAAGGTGGAAGAGGTGGCCCTGCCTGGCGTGGGGCGGAAGTTCACCATCACGGTGGCAAGCGGGGACCGGCTGGTCATCGTGGTGCACAGCTCGGGCAAGCGGGAGCTTCAGTACTTTGAGGCGGGAGAGGACGATGAGCCGAGGGCGGCTTTGGACCTCACCGACGAGGAGGCCCGGGAGGTGGGGGCCATTCTGGCCGGGGTCCTCTTCCACCCCGAGGCGGTGGGGGACACCCAGAGCAAGCTGGGCCAGAAGGTCATTGAGTGGATCAAGGTCCTGCCGGGCTCCCGGCTCGCGGGCAAGCGGGTGGGCGAGATCCCCCTGCCCCCCGGGGCCCACCTCCTGGCCGTGGACCGGCCCGGGGCGCCCCTGGTGCCGAACCCGGGGCCGGAGGTGGTCCTGGAGGTGGGGGACACCCTGGTGGTGGCGGGCACCCGGGAGGCGGTGGAAGCCCTGAAGAGGAGCCTCTGATGCACCCTTCCCTGGAGGCCTTCGCTCTGGCGGCGGGGCTTTTGGCCCTGGGGGCGGCCTTGGTGCACCGCTTCGGCTTCCCGCCCCTTCCTGTCTACCTCCTCACGGGCCTCCTCATGGGCCACCGTCTCCCCGTGGAGGAGCTGGAACCCCTCCCCTCCTTGGGGCTTCTCCTCCTCCTCTTCTCCGTGGGCCTGGAGTTCGGCCCCGACCGGCTGAAGGAGCTTTCCGGCCGGGCCACCCGGGCTGGCCTCTACGATGCCCTGGCCCTCCCTCTGGGCTTTCTCCTGGGCCTTCTTGCCGGGCTGGACGCCCGGGGGGCCGCGCTCCTCGCCGGCATCATCTACATAAGCTCCAGCGCCGTCATCGTCAAGCTGATCATTGACCTGCGCCGGGCCGCTAACCCGGAAAGCGAGGTGGTCCTGGGGGTCTTGGTGCTGGAGGACCTGGTCATCGCCCTTCTTCTCGCCCTTCTGGGCGGGCATGGGCCGGGAGGGGTTCTGGCCGGGGTGCTTCTGGCCCTGGCCTACCTGGCCTTCGCCCGCCTCCTGGGACCCCACTTGGTGCGCCTCATGGAGAGCTTCTCCGATGAGCTGGTCCTCCTCCTGGGTGCCGCCTTCACCACCGGCACCGCCCTCCTCTTTCACGCCCTGGGGGCCTCGGAAGGCGTGGGGGCCTTCCTCTCCGGGATGATCGCCGCCTCCTTGGGCCTCAGGGAGAGGCTGGAGCACCTCTTCGGGCCGGTGCGGGACCTGGGGGTGGCCCTCTTCTTCCTGGTGGTGGGGGCCGAGGCCACGGGCCTCCTGCGGGGCCTCACCCCCGTGGGCGCGGGCCTGGCCCTTTTGGGGCTTCTCCTCAAGCTCCCCCTCAACCACCTGGGCGGGGCCAGGGCGGGCCTGGGCCGGAAGCGGCGGCTTTACGCCGCCCTTTACCTGGTCCCCCGGGGGGAGTTCAACCTGGTCCTGGGTAGCCTGGCCTTGGCCCAGGGCTACCCGCTGGTGGCCCAGGTGGCGGTGCTCATGGTCCTCCTCTCCGTCCCTCTTGGGGCCCTCCTGATCCGCTTCGCCCCCGAGATCGGGCAGGCCCTTTTCCCCAAGGAGAAGAAGCGCCCGGTCTCGGCCAGGCCTGGCTGAGGCCCGCCTTGGCATCTTATCTACCCTTGAAGTAAGCTGACCCTCGGAGGCACCTATGGACATCTTTTTCCAGCTCTTCTGGCTCTTTTTCATCCTTTCCGCCCTCAGCCCCTACCTGCAACAGCAGATGCTCCTTGGGACCAGGGCCAGGAAGATCGCCGAGCTAGAGAAGAAGCGGAAAAGCCGGGTCATCACCCTGATCCACCGCCAGGAGGCGGTGAGCTTTTTGGGCATCCCCATCAGCCGCTTCATCAACATTGACGACTCGGAGCAGGTCCTGAGGGCCATCCGCCTCACCGACAAGAACGTGCCCATAGACCTCGTCCTCCACACCCCGGGGGGCTTGGTGCTGGCGGCGGAGCAGATCGCCGAGGCCCTCCTCCGCCACCCCGCCAAGGTCACGGTCTTCGTCCCCCACTACGCCATGTCCGGGGGGACCCTGATCGCCCTGGCCGCTGACGAGATCGTCATGGACGAAAACGCCGTCTTAGGCCCCGTGGACCCCCAGCTGGGCCAGTACCCCGCCGCCAGCGTCCTCAAGGTCCTGGAGAAGAAGCCCATACAGGAGATTGACGACCAGACCCTGATCCTGGCCGACGTGGCCGAGAAGGCCCTGAGGCAGGTCAAGGCCACGGTGAAGAACCTCCTCAAAAAGCACATGCCCGAGGATAAGGCCGAGGAGGTGGCCCACATCCTCTCCCAGGGCACCTGGACCCACGACTACCCCATTGACGTGGCCCAGGCCCGGGAGCTGGGGCTCAGGGTCTCCACGGAGATGCCCCTCGAGGTCTACGAACTCATGGACCTCTACCCCCAGCCCCAGGGGCAGCGGCCCAGCGTCCAGTACGTGCCCCTCCCCTACCGCCAAGGAGGCCAGCCGGGAGGCCGCTAGGTGTTCCCCCTCTACGACCTCAACTACGCCCGCCGCCCCGCCTGGGTGGTCAAGGGCCTGGTCCTGGCCAACGCCCTGGCCTTCCTCCTGGAGCTGGCTTGGGGCCTGGAGGCCGTGGTCCAGGCCTACGGCTTCGTCCCCGCCCTCTTTTTCCAGGACCCCCTGGGACAGGGGTACCGCCTCTTTACCAGCATGTTCCTCCACGGAGGGTTCTTCCACATCCTCTCCAACATGTGGTTCCTCTGGGTCTTCGGGGACAACGTGGAGGACCGGATGGGCCACGGGCGCTTCCTCGTCTTCTACCTCCTGGGCGGGGTGGCGGCCGCCTTGGCCCAGGGCCTCTTCACGCCCGCCTCCACCGTGCCCATGATCGGGGCCAGCGGGGCGGTCTCCGCCGTCTTGGGAGCCTACTACGTCCTCTTCCCCCGGGCCTACGTGGTCTCCGTGGTCCTCTTCATCTTCCCCCTCTTCGTCACCTTCCCGGCGGGGGTCTACCTGGGGTACTGGGCCTTCCTCCAGCTCTTCCAGGGGCTTTTGGGCCTGCCGGGGGTGGCCTGGTGGGCCCACCTGGGGGGGTTCCTCTTTGGGGTCTACGCTGGCCCCCGCATGGCCCGGCGCCCGCGGCGCTGGTAGACTTTAGGCCATGAAGGTCGCCGAGGTCATGACCAGGGCTCCGGAGACCCTGAGCCCCAAAGCCACGTTGGCAGAGGCCGCCCGCAAAATCCTGGAAACGCGCTACGGGGGCTTCCCGGTGGTGGACGAAATAGGCCGCCTGGTGGGGCTCCTTCAGGTGGAGGAGCTCCTCCCCAGGCCGGAGAACGTCCCCTTTTCCGACGTGGAGGCCCTACAGCTTTTCGGGGAATGGGTGGACGAGGATACCCTTCAAGAGATCTACCGCCGCTACCAGAGCACCCCGGTGGAGGCGGTGATGCTCAAGGAGATCCCCCGGGTCCACCCGGAGGACCCCCTGGGGAAGGCCCTTCAGGTTCTCCTCACCACGGAGGTCCGCCACCTCCCCGTGGTGGACCAGGAGGATAAGGTAGTGGGCATCCTCACCCGGAGCGACATTCTGAAACTGATCCTGGGGAGGCAGTGATGCACGGCGCGGGGCACATCCTGGAGGTCTTCTACCTCCTCCTGGCGGCCCAGGTTATGGCCTACGTCTTTAAGCGCCTGAACCAGCCCGTGGTCATCGGGGAGGTGCTAGCGGGCATCCTAGTGGGCCCGGCCCTTCTGGGCCTGGTGCACGAGGGAGAGGTCCTGGAGTTTTTGGCCGAGCTCGGGGCCATCTTCCTCCTCTTCATGGTGGGCCTGGAGACCCGGCTCAAGGACATCCTGGCCGTGGGCAAGGAGGCCTTTTTGGTGGCGGTTTTGGGGGTGGCCTTCCCCTTCGTGGGGGGGTACCTTTACGGCCTCCAGATCGGCTTTCAGACCCTCCCCGCCCTCTTCCTGGGCACCGCCTTGGTGGCCACCAGCGTGGGCATCACCGCCAGGGTCCTGCAGGAGCTCGGGGTCCTCTCCCGCCCTTATGCCCGGGTCATCCTGGGGGCGGCGGTCATTGACGATATCCTGGGCCTCATCGTCCTGGCGGTGGTGAACGGGGTGGCCAGGACGGGGCAGGTGGAAACAGGGGCCATCGCGCAACTGGTGGTCCTCTCCGTCGTCTTCGTGGGCCTGGCCGTCCTCCTCTCCACCCTGGTGGCCCGCCTGCCCCTAGACCGGCTTCCCGTGGGCAGCCCCCTGGGCTTCGCCCTGGCCCTGGGGGTGGGGATGGCGGCCTTGGCGGCCAGCATCGGGCTGGCCCCCATCGTGGGGGCCTTTTTGGGGGGGATGCTCCTCTCCGAGGTGCGGGAGAAGTACAAGCTGGAGGAACCCATCTTCGCCGTGGAGAGCTTCCTGGCCCCCATCTTCTTCGCCATGGTGGGGGTGCGGCTGGAGCTTTCCGCCCTGGCAAGCCCCGCCGTCCTCCTGGCGGGGAGCGTGGTGACGGTGATCGCCATCCTGGGCAAGGTCCTGGGCGGGTTCCTGGGGGCCCTCACCCAGGGGGTGCGGAGCGCCCTCACCGTGGGGGTGGGCATGGCCCCCCGGGGGGAGGTGGGCCTGATCGTGGCCGCTTTGGGCCTGGCGGCCGGGGCGGTCAACGAAGAGGAGTACGCCATCGTCCTCTTCATGGTGGTCTTCACGACCCTCTTCGCCCCCTTTGCCCTCAAGCCCCTCATCGCCTGGACGGAGCGGGGGGCTAAGGGATAGCCCGGTAGGCGGCGTAGGCGGAGAGGACCTTGGCCAGGTACTCCCGGGGCTCGTCCCGCTCCTGGAAGCGGAGGAAGGGGTATAGCCCCCCTTGCTGCGCTATCCCCCTCAGGGTGTAGCCGATGCCGCCGTTATAGGCGGTGAGGGCGCAGGCCACCCGCTCCAGGCCCGCGAAGGCCCCGCACCGCTCCAGGAGCCAGGCCAGGTAGCGGGCGGCGTAGCGGATGGCGCTTTCGGGGTCAAAGGGGTCGGCGGGGGGCTCCCCCAGCATCCGGGCCACATCGGCCCAGGTGCCCCTGAGGAACTGGGCCAGGCCCAAGGCCCCCGTGGGGCTCACCGCCTGAGGGTCAAAGCGGCTTTCCACGTGGAAGAGGGCGTAGAGGAGGTCGGGGTCAAGGCCCTCCTTCCTGGCGTAGGCCTCCACCCACGCCCGGTAGGGCCGGGGGTAGGCCAAAGCGGTGGGCCAGGCGGCCCGGATCCCCTCCCGGTACATCCCCAGGCGGTACAAGAGGGGGACCAGGGAGGGCCAGTCCCGGGACCGGGTCCAGAGGGCGTAGCGGACCTCCCCCCGGGCGTAGGCCTCCTTCCCGGCCGCCACCAGGGCCGCCACCTGGGGGGCCTCCGGGGGCGGGGGGCCTTCCGAAGCGGGCGGAGGCGGGGACGGGGTCTTGCCCAGGAGGAGGCCAAGCCCTCCCTGAAGCCGGGCGTAGGCCTCCTCCCTGGCCTCCTCGAGGCCCAGCTCCCCCGCCAAAACGTAGGCCCTGAGGGCGGCGTCGTCGGCGTAGAGGCTGTCCCCCTGGGCCAGGTTTAGGTAAAGCTCCAGGGCCTCTTTTCTGAGCCCCAGGCGCTCCAGAAGGGCCGTAGCCCGCCAAAGGCCCTCGGGGGTGCTCCTCCGGTAGGCCTCCACGGCCTCCAGCCAAAGCCCCATCTCCTCCAGAACCCGCCCCTGGCCCAAGCGGGCCTCGGGGTGGTCGTAGCGGGCGAAGGCCATAAGGGCTTCCTTCCGCTGCCCCAGCCGCCACAGGGCGTACCCCAGGCCCAGGTACCCCCTGGGGTCCGCCTCCGCCCAGGCCCGGTAGAAGGGCAGGGCCTCCCGGTAGCGCCCCAGGCGGAAGAGGGCCTGGGCCCTCAGGTCGGGCCGCTGGTCAGAAGGGAGGACCGCCAGCAGGGCCTCATAGGCCCGCCCCCGGAAGAGGGCCTCCCAAAGCCTCTCCCCCTCCCCCAGGCGGAGGAGGGCGGCCACGGCCTCGGGCTCGGGCAGAAGCCTCTCCCAGGCGGAAAAGGCCCGGGGGTCTTTGGCCCATTCCAGAAGGGGCGCCGCCACCCGCCAGGCGGGCTTGGCCTCCCAACCGGGCTCCAAGGCCCTCACCCCCTCCAGGAAGAGGGCGTAGCGCCAGGCGTACTCCGCCCGCTCGGCCAAGGGGACCTCCTCCCGCTGGGCCAGGCGGGAGCCCGCCAAGAGGGCGGCGTACCCCCCGCCCTGGGCCACCTGGCGCAGGGCCTCGAGCCTCCCCGTCTCCAGAAGGGCGTAGGCCTCGGGCAGGCCCTGGGCCCGGCAGGCGAAGAGAAGGAAGAGAAGCCACCAAAGCCGCACCCTCCCACCCTAACAGGCCCCGCCTGAGAAGCCTTAGAGGGAGGGGCCCAAAAGGGCTATCGCGGGGCAATCCTTCCCTCAGGGATAGTCCCCTTTCGCCGGAAGGGGGGGAGGGCGTAGCCTGGTAGGGCTTATGGAAGGCCCTATTCCCCCCCACAGCCTCGAGGCGGAGCAAAGCGTCTTGGGCTCCATTCTCCTGGACTCCGACGTCATGGACGAGGTGGAAGGCCTCCTCCCCTCCCCCGAGGCCTTCTACGCCGAGGCCCACCGCAAGATCTACGCCGCCATGCAGGCCCTAAGGAGCCAAGGCAGGCCCGTGGACCTGGTGACCCTTTCCGAGGAGCTTTCCCGCAGGGGCCAGCTGGAAGAGGTGGGCGGCACCGCCTACCTCCTCCAGCTCTCCGAAGCCACGCCCACCGCCGCCTACGCCGAGCACTACGCCCGCATCGTGGCGGAGAAGTGGACCTTGAGGCGGCTCATCCAGGCGGCGGGGGAGGCCATGCGCCTGGCCTACGAGGAGGCCGGGAGCCTGGACGAGATCCTGGACACCGCCGGGAAGAAGATCCTGGAGGTGGCCCTCACCAAGACCGACACCGAGGCCAGGCCCATGCGGGAGCTGGTCCACGAGACCTTTGAGCACATTGAGGCCCTCTTCCAGAACAAGGGGGAGGTGGCCGGGGTCCGCACCGGCTTCAAGGAGCTGGACCAGCTCATCGGCACCCTGGGCCCAGGCTCGTTAAACATCATCGCCGCCCGCCCCGCCATGGGCAAGACCGCCTTCGCCCTCACCATCGCCCAGAACGCCGCCCTGAAGGAGGGGGTGGGGGTGGGCATCTACTCCCTGGAGATGCCCGCCGCCCAGCTCACCCTGCGCATGATGTGCTCCGAGGCCCGCATTGACATGAACCGGGTCCGCCTGGGCCAGCTCACCGACCGGGACTTCTCCCGCCTGGTGGACGTGGCAAGCCGCCTCTCCGAAGCGCCCATCTACATTGACGACACCCCCGACCTTACCCTGATGGAGGTCCGGGCCCGGGCCCGCAGGCTGGTGAGCCAGAACCAGGTGGGGCTGATCATCATAGACTACCTCCAGCTCATGTCCGGACCCGGGAGCGGGAAGTCGGGAGAAAACCGCCAGCAGGAGATCGCCGCCATCTCCCGCGGTCTCAAAGCCCTGGCCCGGGAGCTAGGCATCCCCATCATCGCCCTAAGCCAGCTCTCCCGGGCGGTGGAGGCCAGGCCCAACAAGCGCCCCATGCTCTCGGACCTCCGGGAGTCGGGCAGCATTGAGCAGGACGCCGACCTGGTCATGTTCATCTACCGGGACGAGTACTACAACCCCCACTCGGAGAAGGCGGGCATCGCCGAGATCATCGTGGGCAAGCAGAGAAACGGCCCCACGGGCACGGTGGAGCTTCAGTTCCACGCCAGCCACGTCCGCTTCAACGACCTGGCCCGGGACGCCTAGGGGGAAAGGAGGGCCTTGGCCCCCTCCTTAAGGGCCTCCCCCACGTCCCGGTGGCCCAGGAGAAGGCCGCGGGCGAGGGCCTCCAGGTAGCTCTCCTCCACCAGGGCCACCTCTATGGCCAGGATCTTTTCAAAGGCCTCCACGGCGCTGAAGACCTCGAGGCCCCGCAGGGCGCTCCGCAGGTGCTCCAGGGAAAGCTCCTGCACCAGGCCCATGGCGGGGACCATGGCCCTAGGCCCGATGCCCAGCCTGGCGTGCACCAGCCCGATGCGCCTCCGCCTTTCGGCGTAGGCCCGGTCGTAGGTGCCCGAGAAGAGCTCCCGGTACCAGGCGGCGAAGGTGCCGTAAAGCCTCTCCACCCGCCCCGGCACGGCGTGGAGGATGCTGGAAAGCTCCTCGTCCCGCCCCAGGTAGTCGTAGAAAGCCAGGGCTACCTCGGGAGCGATGGGGGCCATGACCTCCCCCAGCTCCTTCAGAATGGCGGCATGGGTCTGGGTAAAGCCTGTGCGCCGCTTGAGGAGGTCCAGGAGCTCACCGGGGTCCACGGGACAAATGTACCTTGCCCGTCCCCCCAGCGTCTAGGGCCCAGAGGCTACTCGGTGCTCACCCCCTGGTCCACCTGCTGGCTCACGGGCTCCACCATGCGGAAGTGCCGGACGGGGTCTTCCAGAAGCCTCTCCAGCCGGACCGCCTTCTCCTCCCGCCTGTTCTCCCTAAGGACCCGGATGTAGGCGCCAAGAAGCTCCCGCACGTCCTCCACCCCCCGGGCGTCCAGGGGCTTCACGGCCACCTTGGCCCCCTTGGCCAGGCGGCGGCGCATGGCCTCCTCCGTGAGGCCCATCTCCGGCCAGTGGCGCAAATAGACCCGCCCCCCGGTCATCCCCGAGCAGATCCAGGGCCCGGGGTCCCCCAGGACCAGGGCCCGGCCCCGGGTCATGTACTCAAAGGCGAAGCCCTTGGCCTGGGCCCGGGCCGCCAGGTTGCCCAGCTCGTCCCGCAAGGGGCGCTCGGGCTCCCCGCCCAGGACCACATCGGCCCCGGAGAGCCGGATGCAGAAGCGGCTGTCCGCCACCCCCTCCACGATCAGAAGCCCGCCGATGGCCCCGTAGGCGAAGCTCTTGCCCACCGAGCCGTCCACGTAGGCCCCGTAGGGGTTCCTGCCCTTTAAGACGGCCACCGTGCCGCCGAAGGCGCTCTTGGCCACGCCGTCCTGGGCCCCGCCCTCCACCACCACCTTCATCCCCTCCACGTTGAAAGCGGCGAGGCCGTTCCCGGCCACGCTCCCGGCGTCAAAGCGGAGCTCCACCTCGGCGTCAAACCCCTTGCCGTAAAGCCTCCTGCGGGCGATCTCCCCCGCCAGATGGGCCCCGAGCGCCCGGTCCGTGGAGTCCACGGGACCCTCCTGGAAGACCATGCGCTTGCTCCCCTCCCCGTAGGCGGCCATGACCACCTCGGTGATGGTGCGGGTGAGCTGGTTCAGGGGCTTCCTCAGGACGTGGGCCGAGGTGTCCTTGAGCCACTCGGGCTCCTCCACGGGGAGGAAGAAGTAGCTGAGGTCCAGCTCCTCCAGGTGGTCCCGCTGGTAAAGGAGGTCCACCCGGCCCCTCAGCTCCTGGAGGGAACGCGCCCCCAGGGCGGCCACCAGCTCCCTCAGGGCCTCGGCCTTGGCCTCAAAGAAGCGGGTGAGCTGCTCCACGGCCCGCTCCAGGTCCTGGGGGACGAAGCGCTTCAGGCCGTGGGCCAGGGCCTCCTCCACGGTCTCTATCTGGGTGGTGATGCCCACGTGGCAGGTGTCCAGCTGGCAGCCGCGGCAGATGGTACAGCCGATGGCCACCATGGCCATGGTGGCCATGCCCACCCGGTCCGCCCCCAGGAGGACCATGCGCAGGACATCGTAGGCGGTCTTGAGGCCCCCGTCGGCCCAGATCTCCACCCGGTCGCGAAGCCCCGCCCGCACCAGGGCCCGGTGGGCCCGGCGCACCCCCAGCTCCACGGGAAGGCCGGCGTATTTGAGGGCGTGGAGCCGGGCCGCCCCCGTCCCCCCCTCAAAGCCGGAGAGAGTGATGACGTCGGCCCCCGCCTTGGCGATGCCCACGGCGATGGTGCCGATGCCGGGGATCACCGGCACCTTCACCGAGACCAGGGCCTTGGGGTTCACCGTCTTCAGCTCCTCAATGAGCTGGGCCAGGTCCTCAATGGAGTAGAGGTCGTGGTTGTTGGAGGGGCTGATGAGGTCCACCCCGGGCACGGCGTTGCGGGCGGCCGCCACCTTGGGGGAGACCTTCTTGCCCGGCAGGTGCCCGCCCTCCCCGGGCTTGGCCCCCTGGCCGATCTTGATCTCTATGACGCTGGCGGAGTTCAGCATGTAGGCGTGGACGCCAAAGCGGCCCGAGGCCACCTGCTGCCCCCGCCAGTGGGTGTACTTGCCCAGCATGTCGGGGATCTCACCGCCCTCGCCGTTCATGCAGAGCATGTTGAGGCGCTTGGCCGCCTCGGCGTAGGCCCGGAAGGCCGCCTCCCCCTGGGAACCGAAGCTCATGGCGCTGATGACGAAGGGCAGGGAGTGCCCCTTCACGGAAAGGTCCACCTCCTCCGGGGCCACCTCGCTCCTTTCGGGAAAGCGCACCTCCAGAAGCTGCCTGGCGGCCACCGGGCTTTCCCGCTCCAGGGAGCGGACCTTCTCCTGGAAGTGGCTGTAGGGGGCCTGGCCCGTGGCCACCTCCTGGGCCGCCTTGTAGATCCTGGGGTTGAAGCGGAAGTCCTTGGCCGGGGGCACCTTCTCCGCCCGGAAGAAGCCTTCCCGCTCCAGGAGGGTCCTCTCCAGCTCCAAGAAGCCGTACCCTCCGTCCCGGGAGCCCAGGAAGTTGCGGGTGCCGAAGACCTCGGCCAGCTCCGGCTTCAGACCCAGGGAGCTGAAGATTTTGCCGTAGCCCCGGAGCTCGTGGATGCCCATGGTGGAGATGACCTTCTCCAGGCCCTTCCTGAGGGCCTCGAGGGCGTTCGCCACCCCTTTCCTCCCCTCGAGGGCCCGGGCCTTCTCCTCCAGAAGCCAAGGAGCCACGGCCTCGGCCCCCAGGCCCAGGAGGAAGGCCACGTCGTGGAGGTTCCGCACCCCGCCGGAGTGGACCAAAAGCGAGGTCTTGCGCCTTAAGGCCACCCCGTCCGGCCCCCGCCTCATGAGGGCCCGGTTCACCGCGGCCACCGCCAGGCCGATGTCAATCCACACCCCGCCCTGGAAGGCCTCCCGGTCGGAGAGGATGAGGACCTCGGCCCCCGCCTCCACCGCCCGCACCGCCTCCTCCTCCAGGCGCTTAAGGCCCACCAAGAGCCCCTCCTCCACGGTGAACTGGGGGACAAGGGTGGCGGTCTGGAAGCGGGCCTTGACCTCCTCGAGGGTCAGGGTGCCAAAAGCCTCGGCCAGGGCCTGGTCGCTCTCCAGGACGATGGGGATGAGGAGCTCCTCCACCCTTCCCCCACCCCGGCCGTTGGGCAGGGGGCGGCGGCCCAAGAGGGTGCGGGTGGAGAAGTGCTCAATCTCCCGCTCCCGGTCAATGGCGGGGTTGGTCACCACCGCCACGGTCTCCTTGAAGAACTCGGAGAGGTTGGGCTTCTCCGGGTTCAGGGCGGCCAGGGGGCCGTCGTAGCCCAGGGAGCCGATGGGCTCGTTCCCGGTCTTGGCCAGGGCCTCCAGGTAGGCCCCGTCCCAGCGGTCCCAGCCGTAGGCCCGCTCCACGCCCAAAGGCGGCGGGGCGGGCTTCTCCTCCACCTGGGCCTCGCTCCCCCCGGCCACGGGGGGCGGGGCCTGGCGCAAAGGCCCCTGGAGGTGGACCCGGTACCCCTCCACCCGGGTCCTGGCGGCAAGGCGCTCCAGCACCAGGCGCTGGTAGCGGTCAAAGGGGAGGACCTTGGCCCCCTCCTCCGTGAGGCGCAGGTAGACCTTCTCCCCCGGGGCCAGGGGCTTGGGCTCGGAGACGAACTCCTCGGCGCTGAAGACCCCCCTTTCCGAGGAGAAGACCACCTCGTAAGGGGTCTCAAACTGCCAGAGGGGCCTCAAGCCCATGGCGTCGGTGGCGAAGACGGCCTCGTCCTGGTGGCGGCTCACGATGGCGGCCGGACCCTGGGCCAGGGGGCCGAAGCGCTGGCGGAGGGCCATGTAGAGGTCCTGCAGCTCCTCGGGCAGGCCCCTCACCTCGCCCAGGATGGGGGGGAAGACCAGGTCCATGGCCTCGGGCAGGGTGAGGCCATAGCGGTAGATGAGGCCCTCCAGCATGCGGTTCAGGTCCTGGGAATCCGAGCCCCCGGTGCGGGGGATGCCCAGGAAGTCCAGCTCCCGCCTGAGGCGCTCAATGGTGTTGATCTCGCCGTTGTGGCCCAGAAGGCCAAAGGGCTGGACCTGCTCAAAGGTGGAGAGGGTGTTGGTGGAGTAGCGGTTGTGGCCCAGGGCGATGGCGCTCTTGAACTCGGGCCGGGAGAGCTCGGGGTAGTAGCGCTTGAGGAGCTCCGCCGCTCCCCGCACCTTGTAGACCACGCTGTAGGTGGAGAGGGAGACCACGTGGACGGGGAACTGGGCCTCGAGGCGAAGCCCAAGCTCCCACAAAGGCGCATCCCCGTCCGGGGAAAGCCCCGCCACCTGGAGGAAAAGGGGCTCCGTGCGCCGCCCCACGGGGCCCAGGACCTCGCTCACCACCTCGCCCCTCTGGAAGTGGATGGGGCGCACGCCAAGCCGCTGGCCCTCCCGTTTAAGGAGGTCCCAGAACTCGGGAAGCCGTCCCTCCTCCCCCTTGGGCACGAAGAAGTGCCCCACGAAGAAGCGGGGGTTGAAGGCGAGCCTCGGGTCGTACCCCGCCCGCTCCAGGAAGCCCGCCCATAGCTCCCGGGGGATGTCGGTCTGGATTCCCGTTCCGTCCCCCTCGCCGCGGATGGCCCCCGCGCGGTGGGCCATACGGTAGAGGCTTTCCAGGGTGCGCCGCACGATGCGGTGGGAGGGCTTGCCGCTCTTTTCCGCCATGGCGATGATGCCGCAGGCGTCCTGGCCTAGGGGGATATCCGGGTAGGCTTCCTTCCAGGTCATCTTCGGGCTCCTTTGGGCAAGGGGATTGGGGTGGGCAAAGATATGCGCGTCGTTCCCAGGATTATACACGGTGGGCCCAGGGGGGTCAACCACGGGCCTTCCAAGACGGGGACACGCCTTGGGGCCCCCGACGTGGCTCCGGCCACGTCGGGGCTCTCAAGGCCCCTGGACCCTGTGGAAGGCGTTTAGGAAGAGGGGGAGAGCCAACGCCCTTTCCTCCTGCTCCCGCAGGGCCGCCTCAAAGCCCTCAGGGTCCATGAGGAGGTGGGGAAGGCGCAAAAACCCCAGGTAGTACTCCCCTGCCTGGCCCGGGTAGGCCAGCCTGGTCTTTTCCTCGGGGAAGAGGAGGGCCTCAAAGGCCTCGGGCGAGGCCAGGTAGGGGGCGGCGGGGGCCCTCTTCAGGAAGTCCCGAAGCCTTAAGGGGTTGGTCCAGAAGCCGTAGCGCAGGCGCTGGTCCAGGCCCTCTAGGGCCCGCCAGTCCCCCTTTCTGGCTAGCTCCATCCTCAGGAGGCGCAGGCGGGCGTACTGGGAAAGGGAAAGGACCTCCCGGGAAAGCCCCAGGGCCACGAGGAGCCTCGAGGCCATCACGTAGTCCTGGTACTCCCGGTAAGGGTCCACCCCCTAAGGATGCCAAAGCCCCCGGGGTAGGATGGTGCCATGGACCGCAAGGCCTGGGTCATGCGAGCGGTGGAGGCTCTCCGCTATGCCACCTTCAAGGACATAGAGCGCTACCTGGAGGACGAAGGCGAGCCCTTCTCCAGAAAGGAGCTTCTGGACACCCTTAGGGCCCTGGTGGAGGAGGGCAGACTGGAGGAGAAGGAGGGCACCTACCGCCTGGCTCCCAAAAAGGGGAGCGGCGAGGCCTTCAACAAGCTCTTCGGCGACTAAGTGCCCGCACTTGGGTTTCGCAACATGGGGTGCCCAAGTCGGGACTTTTTTGGGGCCCCCACCGCGGCTTTCGCCGCGGTGGGGTACTTAAGCGTCTAGCGGGAGTAGTTGGGCGCCTCCTTGACCACCACCACGTCGTGGGGGTGGCTCTCAATGAGCCCCGCCATGGTCATGCGCACGAAGCGGGCCTTCTTGCGGAAGGTCTCTATGTCGGGGGCCCCCACGTAGCCCATGGCGCTCCTCAAGCCCCCCACGATCTGGTAGAGGACGTCGGCCACCGGTCCCTTATAGGGCACCATGCCCTCAATGCCCTCGGGGACCAGCTTCTTGGCCTCGGTCTCCCCGCCTTTGCCGGGATCCTGGAAGTAGCGGTCGGCGGAGCCCTGCTTCATGGCCCCCAACGAGCCCATGCCCCGGTAGAGCTTGTACCGCCTGCCGTCCTTTAAGACCTCCTCCCCAGGGGCCTCGTCGGTGCCCGCCAGCATGCTCCCCAGCATCACCGCGTGGGCCCCGGCGGCGATGGCCTTGGCCACGTCCCCGGTGTACTTGACGCCCCCGTCGGCGATGATGGGCACGTCCAGCCCCTCCACCCCGGCCACGGCCTCGAGGATGGCCGAGATCTGGGGCACGCCCACCCCCGTCACCACCCGGGTGGTGCAGATGGAGCCGGGACCGATGCCCACCTTCACGGCGTCCGCCCCCCGCTCGGCCAAAGCCCTCGCCCCCTCCCGGGTGGCCACGTTCCCGGCGATGACCTCCACCTTATCCCCGAAGGTCTCCTTCAGGTAGGCCAGGGCCTCCAGGATCCCCTTGGAGTGCCCGTGGGCCGAGTCCAGGACCAGCACGTCCACCCCAGCCTCCACCAGGGCCTGGGCCCGCTCAGGGAGGTCCCGGCTCGCCCCCACCGCCGCCCCCACCAAAAGCCGGCCCATAGGGTCCTTAGCGGCATTGGGGTACTGCTTGCGCTTGACGATGTCCTTGAGGGTGAGAAGACCCCTGAGCCGCCCAGCCTCGTCCACCAGGGGAAGCTTCTCCACCTTGTGCCGCCTCAGGATCTCCTCGGCCTCCTCCAGGGTGGTGCCGGGCGGGGCGGTGACCAGGCGCTCCAGCGGGGTCATCACCTCGCTGACGGGGCGCTTCAGGTCCCGCTCAAAGCGGAGGTCCCGGTTGGTGACCAGGCCCAAAAGCTTCCCGTAAAGGTCCACCACGGGAAGGCCGCCGATGCGGTACTCCCGCATGAGGCGCTCGGCGTCCTCGAGGGTGGCCGTGGGGGGCAGGGTGACGGGGTCCTGGATCATGCCCGCCTCGGAGCGCTTCACCTTGCGCACCATGGACGCCTGGGTCTCTATGGAGAGGTTCTTGTGGATGACCCCAAGCCCCCCCTCCCGGGCCATGGCGATGGCCATGTCGGCCTCGGTCACCGTGTCCATGGCGGCGGAGAGGATGGGGATGTTGAGCCAAAGCCGCCGGGTGAGCCGGGTCCTGACCGAGACCTCCTTGGGCAGGACCTCCGAGTAGCCGGGCAGGAGGAGCACATCGTCAAAGGTGAGGCCCTCGTAGAGGATCTTCCCCTCGTACATGTTCCTTAGCCTACCCGCTTCCCCGGGCCAAGGTCCAGGGGGACCCCCTGCGCCCACCCTAGGGGACCTCAGCTCACCTCTCCTCCTCTTGCTGGGAGATCTCCGCGAGGGCAAGCCGCTGGGCCTGCCCTTCCTCTTCCGAGGCGGCCGCGCCCTCTTCCAGCCACCTCCTTTGAAAGCCACCTTCCGGTCAGAAGTTTTGCGAAAAGGCGCAGGAATTAGGAGAGAACCAGGGGCCGGGTGGCCTCCAGGTGAAGCACCACCGGGGGCTCTACCCTCACCCCGTTCTCCTCAAGGAGCTCCGGCACCATTACCGCGAGCTTGGAAAGAAGCTCCTCCAGGGTGGGAGCTTCCGTAGCAAGGCCGGGCACGTCCTGGCTTTCCGCTACCCACACCCCAGCTTCCCCGTCCCAAAAGGCCCCTATCTTGAGGACCCGCATATCCGTAGGATACCGCACGAGCACGGATAGAATGGGAATATGGAGGACGCTGAGGCGTGGCGTAGGTGCAACGCCTGGAGGTACGTTCTAGAGGCCCTAGAGGAGATAGCCCCGGAAGCCCTGGAGGACCTGGCCCGCCTGGTGCCGGTCTACCGGGAAGCCGCCCCCCACATGGACCGCCCCGGTTGGTACATCCACGACTGGGAAAGCCTGGGAAAGGCCTTGGAAGCCCTAACGGGCGTGCCCGGCTATGAAGAGTCCCTGGCAAAGCTAAGGGACTTTCGGGAAGCCCTTCTCGCCTGGGGGCGTAGGTGGAACCTGGTCCACCCCGAGCCCTTGAGCTGGGCCATACAGCACTTTCCGATATGGGCTAAAGCCCCCGAAGTAGCGGGGAAGGCAATTAAGTACCCCACCGCGGCTTTCGCCGCGGTGGGGGCCCCAGAAAAGCCCTTCCACAGCCCAGACTTGGGCACCCTATGTTGCGAAACCAAAGTGCGGGCACTTAGCTCGGCCTGAACGTCTACCGCCACCTCCTGGAGGAGGAGCGCCGGGGGTATGTGTTGGACCTGGAAGACCTCCTCTTTCCCGGCCCTCGGGCCATTTCGTGAACCGATAGACCAGTTGATAAACCGGCTAAAGGGATTCCCCCCACGCTACCGTGGGGGGAAGTATTGTGTCCTGGAGCTGGTGGGCGGCGTAGGACTTGAACCTACGACCTCTCGCGTGTGAGGCGAGCGCTCTTCCGCTGAGCTAGCCGCCCCCGGCCTTTAGAAGGGTAGCACGGGGCGAGGAGAACTGTCAAGCAAGGTTCCTGACCGAGTTCTGACAGAAGGGTGGCTAGACTGAGGGCGTGGCCACGGTGCTGGTGGTGGAGGACGAGCCCGCGGTGCGCCTGGGGGTGCGCCTGGCGCTGGAGCGGGCGGGCCACAGGGTCCTGGAGGCGGAAAGCGCCGAGGCCGCCTGGCCCCTCCTGAAGGAGGCCGAGGCCGTGGTCCTGGACTGGATGCTCCCCGGCGAGCCCGGCACCAAGCTCCTGGAGAGGATGCGCCAGGGGCCCTACCCTTCTTTGCCCGTCCTCATGCTCACCGCCCGGGCCGAGGTACGGGACCGGGTGGAGGGCCTCTCCCGGGGGGCCGACGACTACCTGGCGAAGCCCTTCGCCACCGAGGAGCTCCTGGCCCGCCTCGAGGCCCTCCTCCGCCGGGCAGGCAAGCGCAAGGTCCTCAGGCGAGGCCCCCTCCTCCTGGACCTAGAGCGGATGGAGGCCACCCTGGAGGACAGGCCCCTTTCCCTAAGCCGCCGGGAGTTTGAGCTTTTAGCCTTCCTGGCGGAGCGCCCGGGAAGGGTCTACACCCGGGAGGAGCTTCTGGAGGCCATCTGGGGCCCGGACTACCTGGGCACCCCCAGGACCGTGGACCAGCACATCCTGCAGCTACGGGAAAAGCTCGGGGAAGACCCCAAGGCCCCCCGCTTTCTGGAGACGGTGCGGGGCGTGGGCTACCGCTTCAAGGAGGGGGCGTGAGCCTTCTGGAAGAGGCCTGGGAAGAGGCCCTGGAGGGCTTTGTGGCCCACCGGGAAAGGCAGGTGGTCTACCTGAACCCCAAGGCGGCCCAGCTTCTTGGCGTCAACCGGGAGAAGGTGCTGGGCCGACCCCTGATCCTGGCCCTCCGGGACCACCGCCTCGAGGCCCTGGCCCTCCACGGGGGGGAGAGGCTTCTGGAGGTCCGGGACCACCTCCTTCTGGTCCGGGCGCTTCCGGGGCGGCTTTACCTCCTGGACCAGACCGAAGCCCAAAGGCGCCTCAAGGACCTGGAGGAGGCGGCGGTGACCCTGGCCCACGAGCTCCGCACCCCCCTCGCGGGCATGGGGCCCCTCCTCGAGGCCCTCACCCCCAGGACCAGGCAGGAAAAGGAGGTCCTGGACCTCCTCAAGGCCGAGGTGGCCCGGCTTGCCCGCCTGGTGGAGGGCCTCTCCCCCATCCGGCCCGGCCCTCGGCGCCCCGTGGCCCTGGAGGAGGTCTGGTCCCGTCTGGAAAAGCTCCTGGCCGAAAGGCTAAAGGGAAGGCGGGTGGAGGTCCACCTCCCTCACACCCTCTCCACCGACCCGGAGGCCCTCCTCCAGATCCTCCTCAACCTCCTGGACAACGCCCTCAAGTACGGCCAAGACCCCATCCGCCTCCTCTCCCGTCTGGAGGAGGACCGCCTCCACCTGGAGGTGCGGGACCGGGGGGAGGCCCTTCCCGAGTACGAGCCCCTCTTTCTGCCGGGAAGGCGGGGGAGCCACCTGGAGCCGGGCCAGGGGCTAGGCCTCCACCTGGTGCGCCGCCTGGCCCGGGCCCTGGGCGGGGAGGCCTACGCCAGAAGGGAGGGGGAGGAGAACGTTTTCGGCGTCAGCCTGCCCGTAGACTGAGAAAGGGAGGCGGTATGCGCGAAGCTTTGGACAAGGCTCTGAACCAGCTCATTGAAGAAAGCCTCAGGATGCTCTCCCTGGTGCGGGAGATGACCCAGAAGGCCACCGAGGCCCTGGTGGAGGGCGACCGGGCCAAAGCCCAGGAGGTCATCGGCAAGGACCAGGAGGTGGACGCCCTGGAGCTCAAGATTGAGAACGAGGCCATCACCCTCATCGCCCGGCACCAGCCCGTGGCCTCGGACCTCCGGCTCATCTTCACCGTCATCAAGGCCCTGACCGACCTGGAGCGCTCCGGGGACTACGCCATGCACGTGGCCGAGGACGCCTTCGTCCTGGCCCAGGAGCCCCCCCTCAAGCGCTACGTGACCCTGCCGGAGATGGGCCGGAGGCTTTTGGAGATGATGGACACCCTGGCCAAGGCGGTGGCGGAGCGCGACCCGGAGCTGGCCCGCCAGGTCCTCTCCATGGACGACCAGGTGGACGCCCTTTACGAGGAGGTCAGCCGGGAGCTCCTCACCTACATGATGGAAGACCCCCGCACCATCACCAAGGCCCTGACCCTGATGCGGGTGGCCCGAAGCTACGAGCGGCTTGGGGACCACCTGGAAAACATCGCCGAAAGGGTCATCTACTGGCTCACCGGGGAGGTGTACAAGGCCCCGGAAGACGTCTACTGAACGGGCCAAGGTCACCCCGGAAAAGGGCCAGGAGGAAGCGGTTCTGGCCCAGGCGGAGGGTTGGCCTGGGCCCGACCGCTCCCTGTTCCTGGGGCTACACGCCCTGATCCGGTCTGAGGTCCCAGGACTCACCCTGAGGCTGTGGTACGGGATGCCCGCCTACACCCACCAGGGCAAGGCCCTCTGCTTCTTCCAGCCCGCCCACGAGTGCAAGACCCGCTACGCCATCCTGGGCTTTAGCGACCAGGCCCGCCTGGACCAGGGAAACCCTTGGCCCGTGGCCTTCGCCCTCACCCAGCTCACCCCCGCCGAGGAGTCCCGGGTGCGGGAGCTTCCGCACAAGGCCCTGGGCCGGTAGGCTACTCGGCCTCCACCTCTTCCGCCGCCTGGCGGCGGCCCGCCTTCCACTCCAGGCCCGCCCAGATGAAGTCCATGAGGTCCCCGTCTAGGACGTTCTGGGGGTCAAAGCGCATGAGGCCCGTGCGGTGGTCCTTCACGTACTGCTTGTCCAGGACGTAACTGCGGATCTGGCTCCCCCACTCAATGGGCCGCACCTCACCCCGAAGCTTCTGAAGCTCCTCCTGCTTCTTCTTCCACTCCAGCTCAAAAAGCCGGGAGCGGAGGACCTTCAGGGCCAGCTCTTTGTTTTTGATCTGGCTTCTCGTGGTCTGGCAGGTGACGGTGATGCCCGTGGGCAGGTGGACGATGCGCACCGCCGAGTCCGTGGTGTTGACCCCCTGCCCCCCGTGCCCCTGGGAGCGGAAAACGTCTATGCGCAGGTCCTCGGGCCGGATCACCACCTCCACGGTGTCGTCCACCTCGGGCATGACCTCTACCCCGGCGAAGGAGGTGTGGCGGCGCCCCGAGGCGTCAAAGGGCGAGGGGCGCACCAGGCGGTGAACCCCGGCCTCGGCCGAGAGGAGGCCGTAGGCGTTTTCCCCCTTGACCAAAATCTGGGCGTAGTCCACCCCCGCCTCCGCCCCGGGCCGCAGGTCCACCACCTCCACCTCAAAGCCCTGCCTCTCGGCGAAGCGGGTGTACATGCGAAGGAGCATCTCCGCCCAGTCGCAGGCCTCGGTGCCCCCAGCCCCGGGCTGGATGGTGAGGATGGCGTTCTTCTCGGCGTGGGGGAAGTTGAGAAGGGTCTCGTGGTAAAGGGCCTCCAGCTTCTTGGCCGCCTCCAAAAGCTCGGGCTTCAAGGCCTCCCGCTCCTCGGCGGGGAGCTCCTCCCAGAGCTCCATCAGGCCCTCCAGGTCCCCTTCCAGGGAGCGGAAGGTCTCCACGGTGCGCCTCAGGCGGGCCGCCTCCTGGCTCACCCGCCTCGCCTCCTCCGGGTTCTGCCAGAGGGTGGGGTCTTCCAGCCGCTTTTCCAGTTCCTTTAGCCGGGCCTCTTTGCCGGGGATGTCAAAGATACCCCCGGAGACTGGCCAGGCGCTCGTTGAGAAGCTCCAGGTCCATACCCTTACCAGTATAGGGGCTGGGCCCGCCCGGGGCAAGGACCCTTGCGCGCATTAAACTCAAGTGTTATGAGAGGCTGTCGTAAAAGGGTGGTATCCTTGAAGGGTGACCCTTAGACGATGTTACCCCAGCGACCTAACCGACGAGGAGTGGGCCCTCCTGGAGCCCCTCATTCCCGCCCCCAAGCCCGGCGGCCGGCCCGCCAAGGTGTCCAGAAGAGAGATCATGAACGCCATCCTTTACGTCCTGAAGAACGGCATCCCCTGGCGAGCCATGCCCCATGACCTGCCCCACTGGTCCACCGTCTACCACTACTTTCGCCAGTGGCAGAAGGAGGGGG
>NZ_LHCI01000106.1:146178-168440 GCF_001280255.1 Thermus aquaticus
AAGTGGGGTGGGCGGGCCTTGCTTGCGGGAATGGACCTCTCCTTGTGGCCACGGGTGCGGAAGCTTTTCGTGGACTGGGGGTACCGGGGCCTCAAGGAGACGGCTTCTTCCCTGGGTTTGGAGCTGGAGAAGGACCTTTGCCTGGCTGGGGCGGAACCGGCGTCTTGCCAAGGACTATGAGGAGAACCCTGGGGTAAGCGAGGCCTGGGTTTATCTGGGCACGCTACGATTGTTGGTGAGGCGGCTGGCCAGGGCCGTGTGACTGCCTGTGGAGGACTTTTACGACAGCCTCTGAGGCAAAAAATGCAGGGGCTTGACAGATTGGAGGGAGCGCAGATGAACCGACGGCTGTTTCTCTTTTGGTTGGCAAATATGGGGCTTGGTGCTGGTCAAGGTGCCAAATTGGGCAAGGTGGGCGAGAAGAAACCCGATCGGTTACTGCGAGATGCCTTGACCGCTACCCGCCAAAAGCATGGCGTCCCCGCATTAGCAGGGGCTTTCGCGAGCGGTGATGGGACGGTCATTTATGACGCGGTGGGAGTGTACCGAGTAGGAGGTAAAGAGTCGGTTAGCCGCGACGACGCCTTTCATCTTGGCTCGTGCACCAAAGCCATGACTGCGACGATGCTGGCGAGGTTGGTGGAGCGAAAGGTGTTGGCCTGGGAGACGACGGTCGCTGAGGCTTTCCCTGACCTTCAAGACCGCTTGCATCCGAAATTTCGCCAAGCAACCCTTTATCACTTTCTTGCTCATCGGTCGGGTTTGCCTGACGACAGAAAACCTGATGCCGTCATCTTTCCGAGGTTGAGGAGGTTGACGGAACCGATGCGGGAGCAACGGCGCCGCGTGGTGGGGTGGCTGCTTTCGCGACCACCTGCTTATCCGCCTGGCGAAAAGATGGTTTACGCCAACGCCGGCTATGTCGTGGCGGCGGCGATGGCGGAGGCGGTAACGGGGCGGTCGTGGGAAGAGTTGATGAGCGCAGAACTCTTTAAACCGTTAGGCATGGAGTCTGTCGGGTTTGGCGCACCACCAAAGGTTTATGGGCATTACCATTCATGGCGTCAGTGCCGGCCTATTGCGCCCAGCCCAGAAGCCGATAACCCACCAGCCCTTGCCCCAGCAGGAGGCGTTCACTGCTCGTTGAATGACTGGGCAAGGTTTGCCTTATTGCATTTGAAAGGGGCGCGAGGAGAGCAAGGGTTGCTTTTGAAACCCGAAACTTTCCGAAAGTTGCACGACGACCCGTTCCAGCAAGGCTACGCGTTGGGTTGGCTCGTCGTGAAGCGAAGTTGGGCGAAAGGCGTTGCCTTCACCCATGCAGGCAGCAACACCCTTTGGTTTGCCGTGATCTGGCTGGCACCTAATCGCAACGCGGCTTTCCTCGCTGCTGCCAACTGTGGCGGTGAACATGCTTTTCGTGCTTGCGACGACGCCATTGGCAGAATGATAGAGCTGTTTTTGTGAGCACCGATTTGGAGGAGGCATCCTGACGCAGGGTTTGTTCATCACGGTGGGGGGCATTGACGGCAGCGGGGAGACAACGGTCGCAAGCGCCTTTGCCGAACGGTTGCGACAGGAAGGTTTTGCGGTTGTCGTCACCGCCGAACCTGGCGGGACGCCGTTGGGTGAGCGATTGCGCCAATTGTTGCTGCGTGAGAAGCCTTTGAGTGCGTGGGCGGAAGCCTTTCCTTTTTTGGCGGCGCGGGCAGAACATGTCGCCCAAGTCATCCGCCCCGCTTTGAGGCAAGGCGAAACGGAATGGGACGAGGGTATTACCAGGCATGGTAGGCCGAAGGAAACAGGAAACAAGGGTATAAGTGCCCCGCCGTGGCCCTGGCCACGGCGGGGGCCCCAAAAAGGCCCATCAGTCAGCGGCGGCCAGAAGGGCCTCCTCGAGGCCCACCTTAGCCCCCAAGGCCTGTAGGCGCTCCTCCAGGTGCTCGTAGCCCCGCTCCAGGAAGTACACCCCCTCAATCTCCGATACCCCTTCCGCCGCTAGGGCGGCCACCACCAGCCCGCCCCCGGCCCGGATGTCCAGGGCCTTGACCTGGGCCCCGTGCAGGCGCTTTCCGTTCACCAAAAGGGTGCGGTCCCTCAGGTATAGCTCCGCCCCCAGGCGGGCCAGCTCCCCAACGTGGGTGAAGCGGTCGGGGTAGACACGGTCGGTGACGGCGCTCTGCCCGGGGACCGTGGCCAAATAGGCGGTGACGATGGGCTGGAGGTCCGTGGGAAAGCCCGGGTACTCCCGGGCCTCCACCTGGAAGGGCTTGGGGGCAGGGGTGGCCGTGAGGCGGACCCAGTCGGGCCCCACCTCCACCTGGTGGCCCGCCTGGGCCAGCTTGTCCAGAAGGGCGTCCAGGTGGTCGGGCCGGGCCTCGGTGAGGGTGACGCTCCCCCGGGTGGCCGCCGCCGCCAGGAGGTAGGTTCCGGCCTCTATGCGGTCGGGAATGATGCGGTAGGTGCCGCCCCCGAGGCGCTTGGCCCCCCGCACGTGGAGGATGGGGCTTCCCAGACCCCGCACCTCCACCCCCAGCATGCGGAGGAAGCGGCCCAGGTCCTCTACCTCAGGCTCCACCGCCGCCTGGACCAAGGTGGCCTCCCCGCCCAGGGCCACGGCCAGCATGGCCTGCTCCGTGCCCCCCACCGTGGGCAGGTCAAAGACCACCCGCCCGGAAAGGGGCCGGACCCGGCGGGCGTGGAAGGCGCCGTCCTCCCTTTCCTGCACCTCGGCCCCCAGGGCCCTCAGGGCCTTGAGGTGCTGGTCCACGGGGCGGGCCCCGAAGGCACACCCCCCAGGCATGTGGACGGTCCCCTCCCCCACCCGGGCGAGAAGGGCCCCCCAGACGATGAAGCTGGCCCGCATCTGCCCCACCAGCTCAAAGGGGGCCTCGGTATTCCGGATCTCGGGGGTGTGGAGGTGGAGGGTGCGGCCCTCCCAGCGGTAATGGGTGCCCAGGTGGGCGAGGAGCTCCAGCATCACCTCCACGTCCCTGAGCTTGGGCACCTCCACCAGGGTGATGGGCTCGGCGGTGAGGAGGCTCGCCGCCAGGATGGGCAAAGCGGCGTTCTTGGCGGGGTAGACCCGGATCTCTCCGGAAAGGGGCACGCCGCCTTCCACGCGCAGGATCCTCCGCTTGCCCTTCCCCGGGTCCTTGTGCATCATACACACCTTACTCAAGGCGAGGATAAGCCCCAAATACCCTGTTGTCAAGGCGATGCGCGCTTTGCTACACTTGGCCCCAAGGGGGATATGCCCAAGAAGGAAAAAAAACGGCTTCAGGTGGTGATCTCCGAGGAGCAGGACGCCCTCCTCACCCGGGCCGCCTACGCCCTCTCCAGCCCGGAGCGCCTGGTCTCCAAGTCCGAGGTGGTGCGGCTGGCCATCGCCAAGATCGTGGAAGAGCTGGAGGGGAATAAGGAGGAGCTGGCCGAGCTCTTAAAGCGCCTGGAACCCGAGGAAGAATAGAATGACGGCCGTGGTCCTGGGCGGGCGGTACCGCCTCGAGGCCCCCCTGGGCCAGGGGGGGATGGCCGAGGTTTTCCGGGCGGTGGACGAGCGCCTGGGGCGGCTGGTGGCGGTGAAGGTCCTCCACGCCCGGGCCCTGCCCCCGGAAAGGGAGCGCTTCTTCTTGGAGGTCCGGGCCCTTTCCCGCCTCTTTCACCCGGGCATCGTCCAGGTGCTGGACCTGGGGGAGGAGGAGGGGCGGCCCTACTTCGTCATGGAGCTGGTGGACGGGGGCCCCTTTGACGCCCTGGGCCCTTTTGAGGAGGGGCCGGAAGGGGAAAGGATCCTGAGGGCGGCCACGCAGGTCCTCGAGGCCCTGGCCCACCTGCACGCCCAAGGGGTCATCCACCGGGACCTGACCCCCAAAAACATCCTCCTCACCAAGGAGGGCCACCCCAAGGTCATGGACCTGGGCCTGGCCTACATCCTCCAGGAGAGCCGCCACCTCACCCGCACCGGCTACACCCTGGGCACCCCCACCTACATGGCCCCCGAGCAGGCCAAGGGCCTCCCCCTCTCCCCCAAGGCGGACCTCTACAGCTTCGGGGCGGTCCTCTACCGCACCCTCACCGGCAAGGCCCCCTTTGAGGGGGAAAACGACCAGGCCATCCTCTTCCAGCACGTCTACGAGGAGCCCAAGCCCCCGGAGGCCTTAAACCCCGCCATCCCCAGGGGGGTGAGCGAGGCCGTCTTGGGGCTTCTGGCCAAGCACCCCGAGGAGAGGCCGGGCCACCCCTCCCTCTTCCAAGGGCCCTTGCGGGACCTGGAAGCCTTGCGCCTGGCCACCCCCCGGGCCGGGGCCAGCCGCTCCGGCCACTACCCCTTTGGCCCCGACCCCCGGCGCCTTAGCCTCAAGGCCCGGCTGGACCTGGGCGGGGAGACCGCCTGGCCGGGGGAGATGGTCCACCTGCAGGGGCGGGTCTACCTGGGCTCGGAAAGGCACCTTCTGGAGGTGGACCTCCACACGGGGGAGGTGCGCCGCCACCCCCTCCCCGACGCCGCCTCCAGCCCGCCCGTGGCCCGGGGCGGGGTGTACATAGGAGGCTTTGACGGCAAGGTGCGCCGCTTCCGCGGGCAGGCCTTGGACTGGACGGCAAGCACCGGGGCCGAGGTCACCGCCGCCCCCCTGGTCCTGGGGGACAGGGTCTACATCGCCAGCCGGGACGGGACCCTCTACGCCTACCGGAAGGACGAGCCCCTCTTCCGCTTCCACGCCGGGGGGCACCTCGCCGCCAGCCCCACCTTCTACCGGGGCCTCCTCTTCGTGGGGGCGGAGAACGGCTGGCTCTACGCCCTGGACCCGGAAACCGGGGTCCTGCGCTACAAGGTGCGGGCCGGGGCCATCCACGCCCCGGTGGCCGCCTTCAGGGGAAGGCTCTTCATCCCCACCTGGGAAGGGGAGATCTACGCCTTTGACCCCTTAAGCCGGGAAACCCTCTGGAACGCCGAGCTGGAGGGGGAGGTCTGGGGCGGTCTGGCCCTGGACGAGGAGCGGGTCTACGTGGCCGCCTGGGACGGGGTGCTGAGGGCCTTGGACCAGGCCACGGGGGAGGAGGCGTGGAGCCTCGAGGTGGGCAAGGTGACCGCCGGCTTAAGCTACGCCAGCGGCCACGTCTTCCTGGCCACAGAGGAGGGGCGGTTTCTGGCCGTGGACCAAAGGGGCCAGGTGGTCTTTGAGGCCACGGGCCTGGGCTCGGTCCAGGTCCCTCCCCTCCCCCTGGCCCAGGAGGTCCTGGTGGTCAACACCCTGGGCAGGCTCTACCGCTTTGGCGTAGGATGAGGCCATGGAGGCCCTTCAGACCGACAAAGCCCCCAAGGCCATCGGCCCCTACGCCCAGGCCATCAGGGCCTTAGGCCTGGTCTTCGTCTCCGGCCAGATCCCCCTGACCCCCGAAGGGGAGGTGGTGGAGGGGGACATCCGCGCCCAGACGGAAAGGGTCATGGAGAACCTGAAGGCCATCCTGGAGGCGGCGGGCTCGGGCCTTTCCCGCGTGGTCCAGACCACCTGCTTCCTTGTGGACATGGAGGACTTTCCCGGCTTCAACGAGGTCTACGCCCGCTACTTCGCCCCGCCCTACCCCGCCCGGGCCACGGTGGCCGTGAAGGCCCTCCCCCGGGGGGTGCGGGTGGAGGTGGCCTGCATCGCCCTGGCGGAATAGCGCGCCCTTGCCAAAAAACGTAGAATGACGGCATGACCGAGGCCCAGGACGAAAGGGTTGCCGACCTGGAGCGCCGCTTCCGCCAGGGGGACCCCCGGGCCCTGGCCCGGGCCCTCACCCTGGTGGAGTCCGGCCACCCCTGGGGCCAGGCCCTCCTCAAGCGCCTGAGGGGCGTGGGGCAGGCCAAGGTGGTGGGGATCACGGGAAGCCCGGGGGCGGGCAAGAGCACCCTCACCGACCGCCTCATCCTCGAGGCCCGCAAGCGGGGGGAAAGGGTGGGGGTCTTGGCCGTGGACCCCTCCAGCCCCTTCACCGGGGGCGCCATCCTGGGGGACCGGATCCGCATGATGCGCCACCACCAGGACCCCGGGGTCTTCATCCGCTCCATGGCCTCCCGGGGGGCCCTGGGCGGCCTGGCCGGGGCCACGGTGGCCGCCTTAAGCCTCCTGGAGGCCTTTGGTTTCCAGCGCATCTTCGTGGAGACCGTGGGGGTGGGGCAGAGCGAGGTGGACATCGCCCGGGTGGCCGACACCACCCTCCTGGTCCTGACCCCGGCGGCAGGGGACGCCGTCCAGGCCTTCAAGGCCGGGGTCATGGAGATCGCCGACATTTTCGCCGTCAACAAGTTTGACCTGCCCGGGGGCGAGCGCCTCATCCAGGAGCTCAAGGGCGCCCTGGAGCTCTCCCCTCCCCGGCCCGGGGGCTGGCGCCCCCCCATCTACCCCACGGTGGCCGCCACCGGAGAGGGGGTGGAGGCCCTTTTTGAGGGCCTCGAGGCCCACCACCGCCACCTAAAGGAGCACGGGCTCCTCGAGGCCCACCGGCTGGAAAGGACCCGTTTTGAGGTGGAGAGCGTCATCCAGGAGTGGGGCCGCCGCAGAACCCAGGCCGCCGAGGACCTGGTGGCCCGGGTGGCCCGGGGAGAACTCACTCCCGAGGAAGCCGCCTGGAGCCTACTGCGGCCGGAAGCGTAGCAGGGCCTTTCTCAGCATCTCCCGCTCGTTGGGGTAGGAAAGCCGCTCTAGGGCCTCGGAGACCGGGAGGAAGTAGGCGGCCTCCACCTCGGAGAGCTGGGGCCTAGGCTCCCCGCCCCGGTAGGCCATGAGAAAGTAGTGGACCTCCTTGCTGACGGTGACGGGCTCCCCCTCGTCCTTAACGGTGAAGTAGTAGCGCACCTTGCCTAAAGGGACCAGGGGGGCCGCCTCCACCCCCGTCTCCTCCCGCACCTCCCGTACGGCCGTCTCCGCGTAGCGCTCCCCGGGCTCCACCTGCCCCTTGGGCAGGGTGACCACCCGCCCCCCCTTCAAGGAGACCACCAGCACCTCCGGGGGGGTTCCCCGCAAGACCACGCCCCCGGCGGAGACCACCCGCTTTTTGGCCCTGGCCACGTGCCTTTTCCTACGCACCTTCCCCCTCGCTTCCGGCCAAAAAAAAGGGGCGCCCGAAGGCGCCCCCAAGGGACCTGGAAAAGGGGAGAACGCAGGGCTTCATGCTCCTTAGAAAGGAGGTGATCCAGCCGCACCTTCCGGTACAGCTACCTTGTTACGACTTCGCCCCAGTCACGGGCCCTACCCTCGGCGCCTGCCCTAAGGCTCCCGGCGACTTCGGGTAGAACCCGCTCCCATGGCGTGACGGGCGGTGTGTACAAGGCCCGGGAACGTATTCACCGCGGCATGGCTGATCCGCGATTACTAGCGATTCCGGCTTCATGGGGTCGGGTTGCAGACCCCAATCCGAACTACGCCCACCTTTTTGCGATTCGCTCCCTGTTGCCAGGTCGCCTCGCTCTGTAGTGGGCATTGTAGCACGTGTGTCGCCCAGGCCGTAAGGGCCATGATGACCAGACGTCGTCCCCGCCTTCCTCCTGCTTTCGCAGGCAGTCCCGTTAGAGTGCCCGGCTTCACCCGCTGGCAACTAACGGCAGGGGTTGCGCTCGTTGCGGGACTTAACCCAACATCTCACGACACGAGCTGACGACGGCCATGCAGCACCTGTGCTAGGGCTCCCCTCGCGGGGCACCCCAGGCTTTCACCCAGGTTCCCTAGCATGTCAAGGCCTGGTAAGGTTCTTCGCGTTGCTTCGAATTAAACCACATGCTCCACCGCTTGTGCGGGCCCCCGTCAATTCCTTTGAGTTTCAGCCTTGCGGCCGTACTCCCCAGGCGGCGCGCTTAACGCGTTAGCTTCGGCCCCCAGATAACCCAGAGACCTAGCGCGCATCGTTTAGGGCGTGGACTACCCGGGTATCTAATCCGGTTTGCTCCCCACGCTTTCGCGCCTCAGCGTCACGAGTGGACCAGGTGGCTGCCTTCGCCATCGGCGTTCCTCCCGGTATCTGCGCATTTCACCGCTACTCCGGGAATTCCACCACCCTCTCCCACCGTCTAGCCTGAGCGTATCCCACGCTCCTCCACGGTTGAGCCGTGGCCTTTCACATGGGACGCCCCAAGCCGCCTACACGCCCTTTACGCCCAGTAAATCCGGGTAACGCTCGCGCCCTCCGTATTACCGCGGCTGCTGGCACGGAGTTGGCCGGCGCTATTACCCCGGTACCGTCAGTCCCCTCATCGGGGGTTTCGTCCCGGGTTCAGGAGTTTACACCCCGAAGGGCTTCCTCCTCCAAGCGGCGTCGCTCCGTCAGGCTTGCGCCCATTGCGGAAGATTCCTAACTGCTGCCTCCCGTAGGAGTGGGGCCCGTGTCTCAGTGCCCCTGTGGCCGGCCGTCCTCTCAGACCGGCTACCCGTCGTCGCCTTGGTGGGCTCTTACCCCACCAACTAGCTGATGGGACGCGGGCCCATCCGGAAGCGGGCAAAACCCTTTAAACACACCCCACAGGATGTGTCCACATGGGGGATTAGCCTGGGTTTCCCCATGTTGTCCCCCTCTTCCGGGTAGGTCACCCACGCGTTACTCACCCGTCCGCCGCTGACCGTGAGATACCCCACGGCCCGCACGACTTGCATGTCTTAGGCACGCCGCCAGCGTTCACCCTGAGCCAGGATCAAACTCTCCACCAAAAAAACGCCTTGAGGCGTTTAAACGCTAGCGTTAGCCCTGCGTTCTCCCCTTTTCAAGGTCCCCCTGCTTGGGCTTTCGCCCGCGCAGCGACAGTTATCCTACCAAGCCCCTTCCTTCTTGTCAACCCGGGGAAGTTCAGCAAAGAGCTGGCGGATCTCCTCTATGAACCGCTCCACGGAGTCAAACTCCCGGTAGACGGAGGCGAAGCGGATGTAGGCCACCTGGTCCAGGTCCTTGAGGAAGGCCATGGCCTTGAGGCCGATCTCCTCAGAGGTGATCTCCGGGCCTGCGACCTGGTCCTCAAAGGTGTAGGCGAAGCGCCTCAGGGCCTCCTGGTCCACGGGGCGCTTCTCGCAGGCGAGGAGGAGGCCTCTAAGGAGCTTGTCGGGGTTGAAGGGCTCCTTGCGGCCGTCCCTTTTGATGACCATGAGGGGCTCCAGCTGGGTGCGCTCGTAGGTGGTGAAGCGGCGGCCGCAGGAGGGGCACTCCCGCCGCCTGCGGATGGCGGCTCCCTCGTCGGAGGGCCTCGAGTCCACCACCCGGGTGTCGGGATGGCCGCAGTAGGGGCACTTCATGGCACTTCCCGCAACATCTCGTAGATCTCGGGGGCCATGGGGGGTTCGGGGAGCTGCACCTCCAAAACCACCCCCCGGACCCCCTCGGCCACCATGGACCCCAGGGCCAAGGCTGCCCGCACCAGGGCCTGGTCGTGGGCCTCGCCCACCGGGTCCCGGGAGGGGACCACCCCGTTCACCCGCACCCCGGGAAAGGTGCGGGTAGTCCCTTCTATAAGGCCCTCCACCGCCTTGCGCACGGAGAGGGTGTGGGGCTCTATGCGGGCGGCAGGGGGCAGGACCAGGGTGACGAAGCCGCCCCCCGCCAGGTGCCTCAGGCCCTGCTGCAGGACGTAGAGGCTGGACTTGACATCCTGGCTCATGAGGTCGTACCACTCCCCTTCCAGAAGCTCCACGAAGGGGGTCTTGCTCTCGGCGGTGGTCACGTGGACGATGCCGTCCAAAAGGCCAAAAAGCTCCTCCACCTTTTCAAAGGTGCTGGTCACGTCCAGAACCACGCTCATGTCCCCGCGGATGGGGATGGCCGTGGCCCCCAGGGCCTCCACCTCCGAGGCCACGCTGGTGGCCAGCTCCACGTCGGGGTCCACGGCGATGACCGTGGCCCCGTTGCGTCCGTAGCCGTGGGCGATGGCCCGCCCGAAGCCCCGCCCGGCCCCGGTTACCATGACGATCCGCCCCTCGAGGCCCAGAAGATCCCGTGACATCAGGCCCATTGTACGGGAAAATAAGGCCATGGCCCGCATCCGCATCGCCGAAGGCGACATCACCGAGTTTGATGGGGACGCCATCGTCAACGCCGCCAACAACTACCTGAAGCTGGGAGCCGGCGTAGCGGGGGCCATCCTCAGGAAGGGTGGGCCCTCCATCCAGGAGGAGTGCGACCGCATCGGCAAGATCCGCGTGGGCGAGGCGGCGGTCACCGGGGCGGGGAACCTGAAGGTGCGCTACGTGATCCACGCCGCCGTTTTGGGGGACGAGCCCGCCAGCCTGGAAACCGTGCGCCAGGCCACCCGGAGCGCCCTGGAAAAGGCGGTGGAACTGGGCCTCAAGACGGTCGCCTTCCCCCTCCTGGGAACCGGGGTGGGAGGGCTTCCCGTGGAGGCGGTAGCCCGGGTCATGCTGGAGGAGATCAAGAAGGCCCCGGACACCCTGGAGGTCACCCTCTACGGCTACCGCAAGGAGGACGCCGAGGCCATCCGAAGGGCCCTCTAAGGGGCCTGCCCTTCCCCCGGCTTGGGCTCCTGGGGCAGAGGCTTTGCCTTGGGGAAGTACCCCTCGGCCAGGCGCCTGAGGTCTCCTTCCCCCACCTTCCCGTCCCCGTCCAGGTCCCCCTTGAGCTCCTTCCCCTCCTTGCCCCAGTTCTGGGCCAGGGCCAGGAGGTCGGCGAAGGGCCGGCTACGGGCCAGGGGCTGGCCCAGGGGCTTGCCCTCCTTGTCGTAGAGGACCACCTTGGGGGAGAGCCTGGGGGTGAGGGGCTTGCTGGGGGCGAGGAGGAGGCGGAAGGCCTCCTGGTCCTTGAGGGGCTTGGAGAAGGCCATGTCCAGGCGCAGGAGGTCAGTTTCGGGGTCGTAGTCCAGGAGATAGACGGGGCTTGCCCCCTTGAAGCCGCTCAGGTCCGGGCTGAGGTCCTTGAGGACCACCTCCAGCTGGAAGCCCAAGGCCTCCCGCACCTCCACCCGGCCCAGGAGGAGGAAGGGTCCCTCCACCTGGGCCGGGGGCTGGACCAAGGTGAGCCTGGGGGGCGGGGGATCGGAGACGGTGAGGGTGAGGCGGGCGGTGCGGCTGTTCTTGGCCCCGTCCTCCACGGTGAGGATGAGGGGAAACTGCCCTTTCTCCTTGGGCACGCCGCTCACGCGCCCGCCCTGGAAGGTGAGGCCCTGAGGGAGCCTGCCCTCTAGGGCGAAGCTGTAGGGCCTCACCCCCCCCTCGGCGCTGAAGGCGTAGGCGTAGTTTTCCCCCAGGTAGGCGGGGGGAAGGCTGGTGGCGGTGAGGCGCAGCGGCTCCACCCCCACCCTCGTGGGGTCCTGGGTGCCGCAGGCGGCGAGGAGGAGAAGGAGGGGCCAGAGCTTTCGCATAAGGCCAGTCTAGCCGGTATAGTTGAGGGCATGGTGAAGCCGGACTGGTGGATCCGGGAGATGGCGAAAAAGGGCATGATTGAGCCCTTTGAGGAGCGCCTGGTGCGGGAAGGGGTCATTAGTTATGGCCTCTCCAGCTTCGGCTACGACCTCCGGGCCGCCCCCGAGTGGAAGATCTTCACCAACGTCTTCTCCACGGTGGTGGACCCCAAGAACTTTGACCCCAAGAGCTTCGTGGAGTACGAGGGGGAGGAGGTCATCATCCCCCCCAACTCCTTCGCCCTGACCCGGAGCGTGGAGTACATCCGCATGCCGGAAAACGTGATCGCCATCGCCCTGGGCAAGAGCACCTACGCCCGGTGCGGCATCGTGGCCAACGTGACCCCCCTGGAACCGGGTTGGGAGGGGCACGTGACCCTGGAGATCTCCAACACCACCCCCCTGCCCGCCAAGGTCTACGCCGGGGAGGGCATCGTCCAGCTCCTCTTCCTCGAGGGCCCGAGGCCGGAGGTCACCTACCGGGACCGCCAGGGCAAGTACCAGGGCCAGAAGGGCATCACCCTGCCCCGGGTGTAGGCTATGGGGGTGCGGCCCTTTCTCCTCCTTCTCCTTGCGCTTTTGAGCGCCTGCCGAGGTGAGAGCATGAAGCCCCTCCCCTACCTCTCGGAAACCCCCGTTCGCACCTTCTCCGCGCCCAGGCCGGTCCTGGAGCCCGGCAAGGACTACTACGCCCGGCTCAAGACCGCCAAGGGGGACATCCTCATAGACCTTCTGGAAAAAGAGGCCCCCAACACGGTGAACTCCTTCGTCTTCCTGGCCCTCCACCGCTACTTTGAGGGCGTGGACTGGCACCGGGTCATCCCCGGCTTCGTGGCCCAGACGGGGGACCCCACCGGTACCGGGCGGGGCGGCCCCGGCTACGCCTTTGGCCTGGAGATCGCCCCCGGCCTGGCCTTTGACCGGGAGGGCGTGGTGGGCATGGCCCGCACCCAGGACCCCAACTCCAACGGGAGCCAGTTCTTCATCACCCTGGGGCCCGCCCCCCACCTCACTGGGCAGTACACCATCTTCGGCCAGGTGGTGGAGGGCATGGACGTAGTGAAGCGCCTGGCCCCCACCGAGGGCCCCCTGGCGGGCGGGAAGAAGGACAAGCTCCTCATGGTGGAGATCCTGGTCAAGGAATGATCCCCGAGGGCACCCGCTTTCTCCTCCCCCCCGAGGCCCGGCTCAAGGCCGAGGTCGTGGGGCGGCTTCAGGACCTCTTTTACCGCCACGGCTACGAGCCCGTGGAGCTTCCGGCCCTCGAGGCCTACGACCCCCAGCACCCCCTGGCGGAGAGGGCCTTCAAGCTGGTGGACAGGACGGGGGAGGTCCTGGCCTTAAGGAGCGAGTTCACCACCCTTCTTTCCAAGCTCCTCAGGCCTCACCTGGGGGAGGGGGTGCGCCGCTTCCAGTACGCCGGGGCGCTTTGGCTTCGGGAGGCCGACGCCGAGCTGGGGCGCCTTCGGGAGTACACCCAGGTGGGCCTAGAGCTCATCGGGGCCACGGGGCCGCTGGCGGACGCCGAGGTGCTGGAGCTGGCCTTCGCCGCCCTCGAGGCCCTGGGCGTGGAGGGCGTGGTGGAGGTGGGCCTCCCCAGCCTAGTGGGGGAGGCGCTCAAGGCCTCCGGCCTGCCGGAGGAGGCCAAGAAGGAGGCCCAGCGGGCCATCCACCGCAAGAACCTCCCGGAGCTAAAGGCCCTCCTGGACCGCCACCCGGTGAGCCCGGAGGCCAGGAAGACCCTCCTCGCCCTCCCCGACCTCTACGGGGAAAAGGAGGTCCTGGAAGAGGCGGAGGCCCTGCCCCTTCCCAAAAGAGCCCGGGAGGCCCTGAGGGGCCTGCGCCAGACCCTGGAGCTTCTGGAAAGGCCCGTCCTCCTAGACCTGGGCATGGCCCGGCGCTACCAGTACTACTCGGGCATCTTCTTTCGGGCCTACACCCCGGGCTTCGGCCTGCCCCTTCTGGGGGGCGGGCGGTACGACGGGGCCCTCCTGCCCAAGGCGGCGGGCTTCGCCCTGGGGGTGGAGAGGCTCCTGGAAGCCCTCAAGCCCCCCAAAGGGGAGGCTCCGCCGGAGGTTCTGGCCCTGGACCTGAAGGCCCTGCGCCGCTTCGCCAAGGAAAAAAGGGTGGAGCTCTTCCACGGGGAAGACCCGGTGGCCCACGCCAAAGCCCGGGGCATCCCCTACCTGGCGCGGGGGGAAGAGATCTGGAGGGTGGAATGAGGCGCTACCTCCTCACCGTGGCCCTGCCCAAGGGCAGAATCTTTGAGGAGGCCTACGAGGCCCTGAAGAAGGCGGGCCTGGACCTGCCCCAGGTGGAGAACGAGCGGGCCCTCCTCCACGGGAAGGAGGGGGGCGTGGCCCTTCTCCTTTTGCGCAATAAGGACGTGCCCGTCTACGTGGACCTGGGCATCGCCGAGCTGGGGGTGGTGGGGAAGGACATCCTCCTGGACTCGGACCGGGATGTCTACGAGCCCGTGGACCTGGGCTTCGGGGCCTGCCGCCTCTCCCTCGTCCGCCGCCCCGGGGACACCTCCCCCATCCGCCGCATCGCCACCAAGTACCCCCTCTTCACCACCCGGCTCCTGAAGGAAAGGGGCTGGCTGGCCGACGTGGTGGAGCTTTCCGGCAACATTGAGCTGGCGGCCCTTACCGGCCTGGCGGACGCCGTGGTGGACGTGGTGCAGACGGGGGCTACCTTAAGGGCGGCGGGCCTAGTGGAGGTGGAGGTGCTGGCCCAGTCCACCGCCAGGCTCATCGTCAACCGCCAGGCCCTCAAGCTAAAAAGGGCGCTTCTCAAGCCCCTCATCGCCCGGCTGAGGCAGCCATGAAGGAGCGCACCCTGGAAAGACGAAGGCGACTAGAGGAGGTCCTCAGGCGCAGGCAGCCGGACCTCACGGTGCTTATGGAAAACGTCCACAAGCCCCACAACCTCTCCGCCATCCTGCGCACCTGCGACGCCGTGGGTATCCTGCAGGCCCACGCGGTGAACCCCACGGGGGGCGTGCCCACCTTCAACGAGACCAGCGGGGGAAGCCACAAGTGGGTCTACCTGGAGGTCCACCCCACCACGGAGGCGGCCTTCCGGCACCTCCGGGAGGGGGGCTTCAGCGTCTACGCCACCGCCTTAAAGGAGGGGGCCCGGGACTACCGGGAGGTGGACTACACCAGGCCCACCGCCATCGTCCTGGGAGCGGAGAAGTGGGGGGTTTCCGAGGAGGCCTTGGCCCTGGCCGACGGCCTCATCCACATCCCCATGCTGGGCATGGTGCAGAGCCTGAACGTTTCCGTGGCCGCCGCCGTCATCCTCTTTGAGGCCCAAAGGCAGAGGCTACAGGCAGGGCTTTACGACCGGCCCCGCCTGGACCCGGAGCTTTACCAAAAGATCCTGGAAGACTGGCTCAGGAAGTGAGGAAGGCCTCCTCTTCCAGTAGTTCTTCCAGGGACTTGGCCTTGACCCCCATCACGGAAACCCAGACCTGAAGCTCCCCCCAGGCCTCCTCGTCTTCAGGATTCTCCTTGGCCTTTTTCCAAGCGCTCTGGAAGGCCCGGGAGGCCTCATCCAGCTCCTCCAGGAGAACTTCCAGGACCTCCCGCAGGCGCTCCTTACGCGCTCGTTTCCGGGATTCCGCCTTGGGCATCCTACCTCCTTCCCATTCTGCGGAGGAGCCGTTCCACCCGTCCTTGGTAGGCCCGAATCTCCTTTTCCCAGTAGCGGATGAGCTCCCACCTGGGCTCGAGGCGACGCAGCTCCTCTTCTATCTTGGCCTGGTGCTCGCGGATGCGTGCCTGGTAGCTCTCCACGCTTTTCCGCAACCGCCTATTGCCCATTCACGTAGGTGAGCCAGTGTTCGTACTCGGGCCGACGGCCGGTGGCCGCCTCCAGGTAGACCTCCCGAAGCCTCAGGGCCACGGGCCCAGCGGTCCCCTCCCCGATGGGCCGCCAGTCAATCATGGAGACCGGGGTCACCTCGGCGGCGGTGCCGGTCATGAAGACCTCGTCGGCCATGTAGAGCTGGTCCCGGGTGGCCCGGACCACCTGGACCTGGTAGCCCAGGTCCCTGGCGATCCTGATGACGGAGTCCCGGGTGATGCCCTCGAGGTTCACCGAGTGCTCCAGGGCGTAGATCACCCCGTCCCGGACGAAGAAGAGGTTCTCCCCGCTCCCCTCGGCCACGTACCCCTCCTCGTCCAGGAGGAGGGCCTCGTCGGCCCCGGCGGCCAGGGCCTCCATCTTGGCCAGAGCGGAGTTCACGTAGTTCCCCCCCACCTTGGCCTTGCCGGGCATGACGTTGGCGGGGAAGCGGGCCCAGGAGCTGGTGATGAGCCTGGCCCCCTTGCGCACCGCCTCCTCCCCCAGATACGCCCCCCACTCCCAGGCGGCCACCATGACCTCGGCGGGGTTGTTGGGGAGGGGGTTCACCCCTAGGGCCTTGGCCCCCATCCAGGCCAGGGGGCGGATGTAGCAGCTCTTGTAGCCGTTTCGCCGCACCACCTCCTTGATGGCCTCCTCCATCTCCTCGGGGGTGTAGGGGATCTCCATGCGCAGGACCTTGGCCGAGTTGTAAAGGCGCTTGACGTGTTCCTTGAGGCGGAAGATGGCGGGGCCCTTGGGGGTCTCGTAGGCCCGGATGCCCTCAAAGACGCTGGTGCCGTAGTGGAGGGCGTGGGATAGGACGCTGGTCTTGGCCTCCTCCTGGGGAACCAGTTTGCCGTTGAACCAGATGAGGCCCGCCCGGATCTGGACATCGCCGCCTTTGGGCTCAGGCTTGGTCATGGCTAACCTCCGCCCTCATCATAACGCTTTTCTACGCCTGGGCCTCGAGGCGTAAGGCCTGAAAGGTCCTTACCGCCTCCTCGGCCACCCCTTGGGCCACACGGGTTTTAAGGCTCCCCTCGCGCAGGAGCAGGTAGACGGTGCGCCCCGCTCCCGGGGGGGTCAGGGGGCGCAAATGGGCCCGCTTGGCCTCAGGCAGGGTCCAAAGGGCCACCTCGGGCAAAAGGGTGAGCCCCCCTACACCCTCCACCAGGAGAAGCAAGGTTTCCAGGCTGCCGCTCTGAAACTCCACCCGCCGCTTGGTCAAGCTGGGGCGGCATACGGAAAGGACCTGGTCCCGCAAACAATGGCCCTCGGAGAGAACCCATGTGTCCTCCTGGGGAATCTCCAAGGGATGGATGCTTTCTCTGGAATAAAGCCAATGATTTGGGGAAACATAGGCCCAAAAAGCCTCCCGAAAAAGGGGTGTGGCCCTCAGGCCTGGGTGGTTTTCTTCGGTGCCCACGAGTCCGGCATCCAGACCCCCTTCCTGGAGGGCCTGGACGAGGTTTGGGGTGAGGTCTTCCCTAATCTCCAGTTCCAACCCGGGATAGCGCTCCTGGAGCTTGGGGAGGAGCCGGGGGAGGAGATAAGGGGTGAGGGTGGGGATCACCCCCAGGCGGAAAGGCCCCTGAAAGGGGGCTTCCTCACCCCGGACCAGAAGGGTAAGCCTTTCCACCTCCTCCAAAACCCTACGGGCTTGGGCCACGGCCACGCGGCCCGCCTCGGTCAGGGTCCCCTTTTTTCGGTCAAAAAGCTTAGCCCCTAAGGCCTCCTCCAGCTTGCGGATCTGGATGCTCAAGGCGGGCTGGCTCAGGTAGACCCGTTCCGCCGCTAAGGTGAAGCTCCCTTCCTCCGCCAAGGCCACCAGCGAGCGAAGCTGGTCTAGGGTCAGACGCATAAATCTAGTTTATGCAACTCCTAAAAGAATCTATTGGAATTATGGACGATCCTTCCCTAAGGTGGAAAGTGGCCGCGGGGAAAACCCCGCCGGCCTTCGGGAGGTGAAAAGCATGTTCCTGAGGATTGATCGGCTACAGATAGAGCTTCCCATGCCCAAGGAACAGGACCCCAACGCCGCAGCGGCGGTGCAGGCCCTTCTAGGGGGGCGGTTTGGAGAGATGTCCACCCTGATGAACTACATGTACCAGTCCTTCAACTTCCGGGGGAAGAAGGCCCTCAAGCCTTACTACGACCTCATCGCCAACATCGCCACGGAGGAGCTGGGACACATCGAGCTGGTGGCGGCCACCATCAACTCCCTTCTGGCCAAGAATCCGGGGAAGGACCTGGAAGAAGGAGTGGATCCCGTGACCGCTCCCTTAGGCTTTGCCAAGGACGCCCGCAACGTCGCCCACTTTATCGCCGGTGGGGGCAACAGCCTGGTAATGGGGGCTATGGGGGAGCACTGGCACGGGGAGTACGTCTTCACCAGCGGTAATCTGATTCTAGACCTACTCCACAACTTCTTCCTGGAGGTGGCGGCCCGCACCCACAAGCTCCGGGTCTACGAGATGACCGACAACCCTGTGGCCCGGGAGATGATCGGGTACCTCCTGGTGCGGGGTGGGGTCCACGCTGCCGCCTACGGCAAGGCCTTGGAAACCCTTACCGGGGTGGAGATGAACAAGATGCTTCCCATCCCCCGTATTGAGAACAGCAAGATTCCCGAGGCCAAAAAGTTCATGGACCTGGGCTTCCACCGGAACCTGTACCGTTTCAGCCAGGAAGACTACAAGGACTTAGGCCTCATCTGGGCCGGCCCTTCGCCGGAAGACGGCAGCGAAGTGGTGGTGGTGGACGGGCCTCCCGCAGGCGGCCCCGTCTTTGACGCCGGCCACGATGCCGCCGAGTTCGCTCCCGAGTTCCACCCCGGGGAGCTCTACGAGATCGCCAAGAAGCTCTACGAAAAAGCCAAGTAAGGCCGAGCAACACCCCTGCCGAGGCCTTTTCCTCGGCGGGGGTTTCCCTTGAACCGGTCAGGTGGCCCCGTACCGCCCCCCGGGGAGGGCCTGGACCAAGCCCTTGAGCTCCAGGAGGGTGAGGAGGGAGATGACCCCTTCCGGGCTCATCCCCAGGGCCTCTGCCAGGTGCTCGGGCAAAGCCTCCCCCTGGCGGAGGAGCTCGTAAAGCCGGGACTCCTCCGGGGAAAGCTCGGGGACCTCCTTGCGCCTGCCAGAAAAGCCCAGGTAGGCGAGGGCGTCCTCCGGGGCGAGGACGGGGTAGGCCCCGTCCTGGATGAGGCGGTTGGCCCCCAGGGAGCCCTGGTCCGTGGGCCTTCCCGGCACCGCCAGGACCTCCTTGCCTAGCTCCAGGGCGTAGCGGGCGGTGATGAGGGCCCCGGACTCGAGGGGAGCCTCCACCACGATGACCGCCCGGGCGAGCCCGGCGATGAGGCGGTTTCTGCGGGGGAAGTGCTCGGGCTTGGGGCCGGTGCCCAACGGGAACTCGGAGAGGAGGTCCATCCTTTCCGCCATAGGGCGGTGCTCCGGCGGGTAGATCTGGTCCAGGGCGCTTCCCAGCACCCCCAGGGTGCGGCCACCCGCCTCGAGGGCCCCCAGGTGGGCCTCCCGGTCAATGCCCCGGGCCAGGCCCGAGACCACCACCGCCCCCGCCTCCGCCAAGGCCCGGGCCAGCTTGCGGGCGAAGGAGAGGGCCCAGGGAGCCGCCCTCCTGGTGCCCACGACGGCCACCGCCTGGCCTTCCTCCGGCAGGGTCCCTTTGAGGTAGAGGTGGGTGGGGGGCTGAGGCAGGCGCTTCAGGCTTTCGGGAAACCCCTCCTCCCAAAGGCCCAGGATCCTGAGGCTAAGCTCCTCCGCCCGGCGCCTCTCGGCCTCCGCCCGGGCCTCGGCCTCAGAAAGCCTCTCCAGGAGCTGGGGAAAGCGCTCCGCCAGGGCTTTTTTGGGGTCTTCCGCCCCCAGAAGCTCTAGAAGCCTCTTGGGACCGATCCCAGGAAGGAAGGCCAGGGCCAGAGGGTCCACGGTCTGGAGTATACTGAAAGACCTGGAAGGTCCGGCCCCTGCCCCTTGGGCAAATCCCAGGGCCGGGATCACCTAACCACCATGGAAGAGAAAACCTATTCCGGATTCGTGGCCATCGTGGGCAAGCCCAACGTGGGCAAGTCCACCCTCCTCAACAACCTGCTGGGCGTCAAGGTGGCCCCCATAAGCCCCCGCCCCCAGACCACCAGGAAGCGCCTTAGGGGCATCCTCACCGAGGGAAGGCGGCAGATCGTCTTCGTGGACACCCCGGGCCTCCATAAGCCCATGGACGCCCTGGGCGAGTTCATGGACCAGGAGGTCTACGAGGCCCTTGCCGACGTGAACGCCGTGGTATGGGTGGTGGACCTCCGCCACCCCCCCACCCCGGAGGACGAGCTGGTGGCCAAGGCCCTGAAGCCCCTGGTGGGCAAGGTGCCCATCCTCCTGGTGGGCAACAAGTTGGACGAGGCCAAGTACCCCGAGGAGGCCCTGAAGGCCTACCACGCCCTCCTGCCCGAGGCCGAGCCCCGCATGCTCTCCGCTTTGGACGAGAAGCAGGTGGCCGGGCTCAAGGCCGAGCTCCTCGCCCTCATGCCCGAGGGCCCCTTCTACTACCCCGAGGACCACGCCAAGAGCGACCAGACCTTCGGGGAGTGGGTGGCGGAGATCGTGCGGGAAGAGGCCATGAAGCGCCTGTGGCACGAGGTGCCCTACGCCATCGCCACCAAGGTGGAGGAGGTGGCCGAGAGGGAAAACGGCGTCCTCTACATCAAGGTGGTCGTCTACGTGGAGCGCCCCTCCCAGAAGGGCATCGTCATCGGCGAGGGCGGGAAAAAGCTGAAGGAGATCGGCCAGGCGGCCAGGAAGCAGCTGGAGGTCTTCCTGAACCGCAAGGTTTACCTGGACCTCGAGGTCAAGGTCTACCCCGACTGGCGCAAGGACCCCGAGGCCCTAAGGGAGCTGGGCTACCGGGCCTCGGTGGGGTGAGCCCCGCCACCCCAGACTTCCCCTTCCCCTTTACCATAGGCCTATGCCCTGGCTTCTTCCCAAGACCATCGCCCCCCTGCACCAGAAGGCCCTGGATCGGTACATCGGCGGCCTGGTGGAGCGGCTTTCCGACCCGGGGGTGGACCGGAACGCCCTGGTCCGGGAGGAGCTTTCCAGGCTCCTCTACGGCAGGCCCTACGAGGAGCTTCTGGAGGTGAGCCCCCTTTTGGCCATGGCCCTGGACCCCGAGGGCATCACCTTTGAGGCCGAGTACTACGCCGCCACGGACCCGGAAAAGTTCAAGAAGGTGAAGCCCCTCCTCTGGTTCTGGAAGGTCCTGGACCTCACCCCCATCGGCCAGTCCGTGCACTCGGGGGTGGCCATAAGGAGGGCCCTGGCCCCCTTCATCTTCAAGCGGGTGGGGCGAAACCCCAAGTTCTTCCAGAACGTGGAGTTTTCCGTGGGCTACAACCTGGAGCTGGGGGACGACGTGGTGGTCCACCGCTACGTGCTTCTGGACGACATCGGGGGCATCAAGATCGGGGACGGCACCTCCCTTTCCGACTACGTCAACGTCTACAGCCACACCCACCACGTCCTGGCCTCCCCCGACGTGACCCTGAAGGAGACGGTCATCGGCAGCGGGGTGCGCATCACCTACCACGCCACCGTTCTGGCCGGGGTGCGCATTGGGGACGACGCCATGGTGGGCACCGGGGCCATCGTCACCCGGGACATCCCCCCCCACGCCATCGCCCTGGGCATCCCCGCCAAGCCCGTGCGCTACAAGGTGCGCCACGACTGCCCCTACTGCCGCAAGGGGGAGCCCCACCCCTCGGACCTGATCCCCAAGGCGCCCGACCGCAAGGGCAACCCCGACTACCCCGACTTCCTCCCCCCCGGCTTCGGCACCCGGGAGGCCTAGATGTGGACCAAGGAGGAGCTGGACCGCTACCACCGGCAGATGATCCTGCCCGGGGTGGGCCCCGAGGGGCAGGAGAGGCTCAAGAGGGCCTCCGTGGTGGTGGTGGGGGCGGGGGGGCTTGGCGTGCCCGTCCTCCAGTACCTGGTGGCGGCCGGGGTGGGCCGGGTGGGCATCGTGGAGATGGACCGGGTGGAGCTCTCCAACCTCCACCGCCAAGTCCTCTACACCACCCAGGACGTGGGCCAGCCCAAGGCCCTGGTGGCCAAGGAGCGGCTTTCCGCCCTCAACCCCCTGGTGGAGATTGAGGCCTACCCGGTGCGCCTCACCTCGGAAAACGCCCTGGAGATCCTGAAGGGCTACGACCTGGTGGTGGACGCCTCCGACAACTTCCCCACCCGCTACCTGACAAACGACGCCTGCGTGCTTCTAAATAAGCCCTTGGTCTTCGGGGCCATCTACCAGTTTGACGGCCAGGTGGCCGTCTTCCACCACCCCACGGCGGAGGGGGAGATGGGGCCCTGCTACCGCTGCCTCTTCCCCAAGCCCCCGGCCCCGGGCTCCGTCCCCTCCTGCGCCGAGGCCGGGGTCTTCGGGGTCCTGCCGGGGACGGTGGGGGCCCTGATGGCCGCCGAGGCCCTGAAGGTCCTCTTGGGGCTTGGAAGGCCTTTGGCCGGGCACCTTCTGCTTTACGAGGCCCTCGAGGCCAGCTTCCGCAAGCTCAAGGTACGCCGCAACCCCGCCTGCCCCGTCTGCGGGGACCAGCCCACCCAAAGGGAGCTCATAGACTACGAGGCCTTCTGCGGCCTCTAAGTACCCCACCGCGGCGAAAGCCGCGGTGGGGGCCCCAGAAAAGCCCTTCCAAAGACCAGACTTGGGCACCCCATGTTGCGAAACTAAAGCGCAGGCACTTAAGAGGCTGTCGTAAAAGTCCTCCAGGGGCAGTTACACGGCCCTGGCTAGCCGCTTCACCAACAATCGTAGCATGCCCAGATAGACCCAGGCCTCGCTTACCCGAGGGTTCTCCTCATAGTCCTTGGCAAGACGCCGGTTCCGCCCCAGCCAGGCAAAGGTCCTCTCCACCACCCACCTCTTAGGTAAAGGCTTGAACCCACGCTCCCGCGGAATCTCCGGCACCTCCGCCCCCTCCCGCACCCAGACCCCCCGTACCCCCGCGTAGGGA
>NZ_LHCI01000106.1:168460-181011 GCF_001280255.1 Thermus aquaticus
ACTCTGGCCGAGCTACTGACCCTCGCCATCTTTTTCCTCCTTCAAGGCCAAGACCTCGCCAAAGGCTACCTAGCCGCTAAATCCACCCTGAAGGCCTACTTCCCCTCACTCCCTCATCTCTCCCGCTTTTACAGGGTCCTCCAAAAGGCCCAAGGGATTCTGGCCCACCTGGCCATCCGCCTCGCCGGGGGGATGGGTCTCCTCCAGGTGGTGGACCTCAAACCCATCCCCCTGGCCCACGGCCACCGCATCCACAGCCTCTCCCTCCCTGAAGCCGCTGTGGGCGTGGGGCCCCTGGGCGCGTTCGGCGGTTACGTGCTGATGCCGGTGATGAACGAGCGGGGCCTCTTTTTTCGCTGGGCCCTTCTCCCCGGAAATGCCCGGGAGACCTGGGGGAGGGACTTGGTGGCGGACCTTCCCGCGGTCTTGGGGGACCGGGGATTCCGTTGGGTCCAAGGTGTCAAGACCCCGCCCTACCGGGTTCGTGGGGGGAAGGTGGTGGAGGCGGGGTGGAGAGGTTGGATGGGGAGGGTCAGGAACTGGATTGAAGTTCGCTTCAGCGTGATGGTGCGGTCTTTGGGCCTTCACCGTATAGAAGCTCGGTCCTTTTGGGGCCTGGCGGCCCGGGTAAACCTGATCCTTTTGGTCCACAACCTCATTCGGAGTCGGGTCTTGCTCAGGATGGCCGGGGTGGAGCTATGAGGTAGCACACGAAGGGATCTCTCTTCTGGACACCTTGGCGGGCCGGCCGCCGGGCTTGGGGGCGGGGATGAGGGGCTCCAGGAGGCCCCACTCCTCGTCGGTTAGGTCGCTGGGGTAACATCGTCTAAGAGGCACCCTTCAAGGATACCACCCTTTTACGACAGCCTCTAAAACCCGTACTCCTCCCAGCGCGCCTCCACCAGGGCCTTCACCTTAGGGTCCATGCGGATCCTCTCCGGCCAGACCCGGTTGAAGCCCTCCTCGGGAAGCTTCCTGGTGCCGTCCAGGACCAGGACCGGCCCCTCCATCCCCGGCATGACCCGGGCGTCCCGCTCGGGGTCTATGTTGTTGAGGACCGCCCAGAGGAGCTCCTCCGGGGTGAGGGCGGTGTCGTGGTCGGCGAGGAGCAAAAGCCGGATCCCGGCGCTTTGGGGGTGCCTTAGAAGCCTCTCCGCCAGGGCCAAGGCCTGGAAGGGGCGCTCCTTCCTCAGGGTCACCCCCCAGACCCCGGGCCACTGCCTCTGCTCCAGGGCCTCGGCCTCCTGGGGAAGCTCTGGGTGGGCCCTTGGGGTGAAGGGGACCTCCCCCCCCTCCTCGGGAAGCTTCCTGGTGCCGTCTATGAAGAGCTTCCCTCCGTAGGCGAAGGCCCGGGAGCTGTGGTCCAGGACGTCCATGGGCCCCCGGAGGAGGAGGGTGTCCCGCCCGGGAAGGGCGTGGGAAAGGGCTTCCTGCAGGGCGGAAAACCCCGGCTTTACCGGCACTTCCTCGTCCACGGCTACCAGGACCTTGGCGAACATCATCTGCCCCAGGCCCAGCATCCCGTAGGCCGCCTTGTAGGCCTGGCCGGGGAACTCCTTCCTCAAGGCCACGTTCACCCAGTTGTGGGCCACCCCCTCGGGGGGCATGTGGTAGTCGGCCACCTCGGGGAGGACCAGGCGGAGGGCGGGCAGGAAGAGCCTCTCCGTGGCCTCTATGAGGTAGGCGTCCTCCATGGGGGGCACCCCTACGATGGTGGCGGGGTAGATGGCCCCCCGGCGGTGGGTGATGGCGGTCACGTGGAAGCGGGGGTAGAGGTCCTTGGGGGTGTAGAAGCCCGTGTGGTCGCCGAAGGGGCCTTCCTCCACCAGGGGCTCCTCGGGGTCAATGTAGCCCTCCAGGACGATCTCCGCCTCCGCCGGCACCGGCAGGTCCACGGTCACGCCCCGGGCCAGCTCTATGGGGGCCCCCCGGAGGAAGCCCGCCAGGTGGAACTCGCTCACCCCGGGGAGGGGGGGGAGGGGGGCGGTGGCGGCGTAGGTGAGGACCGGGTCCCCCCCCAGGGCCACGGCCACGGGGAGCTTTTTCCCGAGCTTTCTGGCCTTCTCCAGGTGGCGGCGGCCCACCTTGTGGAGCTGCCAGTGCATGGCGGTGCTCCTCCGGTCCAGGACCTGCATGCGGTACATGCCCAGGTTGAGCTCCCCCGTCTCCGGGTCCCGGGTGATGACGAGAGGCAGGGTGATGAAGGGCCCCCCGTCCAGGGGCCAGCACTTGAGGACGGGAAGGCGGGTGAGGTCCACGGCCTCCCCCTTCAGGACCACCTCCTGCACCGGGGCTCGCCGCACCCGCTTGGGGAAAAAGCCCCTGAGGAGGGGGAGCTTGGGGAGGAGGCCCATGAGGGCGGAAAGCCCCCCCCGGCCCGGGCTTAGGGCCAGGAGGCGCTCCACCTTCTGGGCCAGCTCGTCCAGGTCCTCCACCCCCAGGGCGAAGGCCGTGCGCGCCCGGGTACCAAAAAGCCCGATGGCCACGGGGAAGTCCTTGCCCACCACCCGCTCAAAGAGAAGGGCGGGCCCCCCCGACTTCACCATGCGGTCGGCGATCTCGGTGATCTCCAGCTCGGCGCTTACGGGTACCTTGACCCGTTTTAGCTCCCCCCGGCTTTCCAGGGCCTTCAGGTAGGCCCCAAGGTTCCTAAACACCCCTAAGCCTACCGGAAAGGCCGGGGTGGGGCGGGGCCTCGCCTACACTTCCAGGACCAGGTGCTCCAGGCGGAAGCCCTTTGGGCTCCCGTGGACCAGGACGGCCTCGAGGCGCACCGGGAGGTCGTCCCGGCCCAGGAGGAAGCGGGCGCTTTTTAAAAGCCTCTTCACCTTCCCCGGGGTGATGGCCTCCAGGGGCGCGCCGAAGGCCTCCGAGGCCCTCTGCTTGACCTCCACCACCACGTAGACCCCGTCCTTTTCCATGAAGAGGTCCACCTCGCCGAAGGGGGTGCGGCGGTTTTTCCCTAGGAGGCGGTAGCCCTTCTCCTGGAGGTGCCTTAAGGCCACCTCCTCCGCCCAACGGCCCCTCAAGGCGCCCATTCCTGGTAAAGCTCCCCGTCCAGGTAGAGGCGGAAGCGGGCCTCCCCCTGGACCCGGTAGCCCCCTTCCAGCCGGAGGCCCGCCTGGCCCGGCCCCTCGTAGAGGACCTGCTCCCCCCGCTCGTCCACCAGGACCAGGCGGACCACCCGGCCCTCGGCCTCGGGGGGGAGGTTCAGGGCCAGGGTGACGGTCCTTTCGGGGGGCGGAGGGGGAGCGGGAGGTATGAGGACCTCGCCCCGCACGGCCACCCGGAGCCGCACCCCACTCCCTTTGGGTACAGGGGTTCCGGGGGCGGGGTCCTGGGCCAGGACCGTGTCCGGAAGGGCGGGGGAGGGCACCTCTTCCACCTGGGCCTGGAGCCCAGCAGCGTTCAGGAGGAAGAGGGCCTCCTCCCGCGAGAGGCCCGTGAGCCTGGGGAGGTGTACCGTGGGCCCTACCTCCGCCCCCTGGGAGAGGAGGAGCCGCACCCCCCGCCCGGGGGGCATGGGGGTGCCGGGGGGCGGGTCGGTGGCCAGGACCACGCCCCGGGGCTCCTGGCTTTCCACGTAGGCCCTGGCCTCCACGCCAAGGCCCAGCTCCTTCAGCCTTCCTTCCGCCTCCTCCTCCCGCAGGCCCTTGAGGTCGGGCAGGGGGGTGAGGCGGGCCTGGTTGAGGACCAGGCGCACCGTGCGCCCCGCCCTGAGCCGGGTGCCGGGCGGGGGCTCCTGGTCCAGGACCACCTCCTTGGGCTTGGTGGGGTCGTTGCCCTCCCTCACCTCCACCTGAAGCCCCGTGTCCTTGAGGAGGAGGAAGGCCTCCCGGGCGGTCTTGCCCACCAGGTCGGGGACGACGTACTCCGGGGGGTTGAAGTAGCGGTAAAGCCCCTGGGCGAAGAGGAAGAGGCCCAGGAGGAGGAAGAGGAGGCCAGGGGCCGCCTTTAGGAGGCCCGGCTTCCTGGGGCCCAGGGGGGCCTTCAGGGGCCAGGGGGCCAGGTAGGCCACCCGGCCCTCACCCATGGCCAGGTGCTCCGGGCCGAAGCCCAGGGGGGCCAGGGCCTCGAGGGCCTCCTTGGGCGGGGCCTTGCGGACGATGGGCCTTTCCGGGAAGAAGACGTAGTGCCGCCCGGGCTTGGCGGAGATCTGGGCCTCCACCAGGCCCAGCTCCTCGAGGCGGCGCACCGCCGCCCGGTAGCGGAAGAAGCGCTCCCGGTCCTCGGGGGTCTTGACGTGGAAGAAGAAGACCCAGCCACCCTCCACCCGGTAGAGGGTGACCCCGCTTTCCTCCTTGAGGGTCTCCAGCACCGGGTAGCGGTCGTCCAGGACCATGCGCCGCCGATTATACCCCGGTTTCTGGCCCCCTTATACTCAAGGAGCTATGTGGGATGTGCTCGTGGTGGGCGGGGGGCCTTCCGGGCTTTCCGCCGCTCTTTTCCTGGCCCGGGCGGGCCTGAAGGTCTTGGTCCTGGACGGAGGCCGCTCCCAGGTTTTGCAGGTAAGCCGGGTGCCCAACTACCCCGGACTTTTGGACGAGCCCTCCGGCGAGGAGCTCCTTGAGCGCCTAAGGGAGCACGCCCGCCGCTACGGGGCCGAGATCCGCCAAGGCGTGGTGCGGGGGGTGCGGGACATGGGCGGGGTCTTTGAGGTGGAGACCGAAGCGGGGGTGGTGGAGGCGGAGAGGCTTCTCCTTTGCACCCACAAGGACCCCACCCTGCCCTCCCTCCTGGGCCTGGCCCGCAAGGGAACCTTCGTCCAGACCGACGAGGAGGGGCGCACCAGCTACCCCAGGGTCTACGCCGCCGGCGTGGCCCGGGGCAAGGTGCCGGGCCACGCCGTCGTGAGCGCCGGGGACGGGGCCTACGTGGCCGTGCACCTGGTCTCCGACCTCCGGGGGGAGCCCTACAAGGACCACGCCCAGTAATACGCTTCCCCTTTCCTTCGGCCCACCATGCCTGGTAACTTCCCCGGGAACTTTTTGCCGGGGCTCCCATGCTGGCGCAAGCCAGCATGGGGTGGTATCAAACGGGCCTTCCCGCCATCATGAAGCTCGCCGTCATCCCCCCGTCCACGGGGAGGATGGCCCCGGTGATGAAGCTGGCCTTCTCCGAGGCCAGGAAGAGGATGGCCTCCGCCACCTCCTCGGGCCGGCCCAGCCGCCTCAGGGCGTGGAGGTCCTCCCAGTCCCGCCTGGTCCTCTCTGGGTCCTCGGAGAGGAGGATGGCCTCGAGGACCGCCTCGGTGGCGATGGCCCCCGGGGCCACGGCGTTGACCCGGATGCCCAGGGGGGCCAGGTCCAGGGCCAGGGAGCGGGTCAGGTTCACCAGCCCCCCCTTGGAGGCGTTGTAGGCCACGTTTTCCTGCTCGGCGAAAAGCCCCTGGACGCTGGCCACCTGGACGATGGCCCCGCCCCCCACCTTCCGCATCTCCCGGGCGGCCAGGGCCGAGAGGTGCATGGGGGCGGTGAGGTTCACCTCCAGGACCTTGCGCCACTGGGCCAGGGGCACGGTGAGGGCCGAGCCGGGCACGGCGATGGCGGCGTTGTTCACCAGGACGTCCACCCGCCCCAGGGCGCGGGCGGCGCCCTCCACGAAGCGCTCCCGGTCCTCCTCCAGGGCCAGGTCCACCTGAAAGAAGAAGCCCCCGATGGCCTCGGCCACCTCCTTCCCCTCGGGCCTAAGGTCGCAAAGGGCCACCAAGGCCCCCTCCCGGGCGAAGGCCTGGGCGGTGGCCCGGCCGATGCCCCTGGCCCCTCCGGTCACCAGGATGCCTTTTCCCTCAAAAAGCCCCATGCCCCTAGCTTACGAGCCTGGGGTCCAGGGCCTCGGCGATCCTCTCCCGGGGCAGGGCCCCCTGGAGGATCTCCTTCCCCCCGCCTCTGGCCCCCAGGGCCTGGAGGGCGGCGAGGGCCCGCTCCTTTCCCGGCCCCAGAAGGGCGAAACGCCCCTCCTGGGAGAGGAGGAGGAAGGTCTTGTCGCTCCAGTTGAGGAGCCTCTTGGCCAGCTCCGGGATCACGGCCTGGGGCACCAGGAGGACCCTCTCCTCCAGGGCCCTGGGCAGGAGGGCCTCCACCAGGGCCTCCTTGAGGGCCTGGTTTTCCCCCTTCAGGGCGTAAAGCTCCTCCTGAAGCCGCTTGATGGGCTTTTCCAGGTCCAGGGCGCTGGTGGAGAAGGCCAGGGCCAGGCGGGCGAGGAGGGCGTGCTTGGCGTGGTAGTCCTCGAGGGCCTCCCACCCCGCCATGAAGTAGACCCGGGTGCCCCCCTTGTACCGCTCCCACTTCTGCACCTTGATGGGCCCCGCCTGGGCGCTGGTCTTCAGGTGGGTGCCCCCGCAGGCGGCCAGGTCAAAGTCCCCAATCCTGACCAGGCGCACCTTGCCCTGGACCTTGGGGGGGCGGCGGAGGGGGTAGTGGGCTAGCTCCTCCTCGCTCACCCAGAAGGCCTCCACCGGGTAGTCGGCGTAGACGGCGAAGGCCGCCAGGGCCTCGGCCTGGCGCACCTTCTCCTCCTCCACCTCCTCGGCCAGGTCCAGGGTGGAGAGGGGGGAGTCCAGGCTCACGGCCACGGTGTGGTACCCGCCGGCCCGGAGGAGGGCCTGGGAGAGGATGTGCTGGGCGGTGTGGCGCTGCATGTGGCGGAAGCGCCTCTGCCAGTTAATCTCGCCCTCCACCTCCGCCCCCTGGGGGACGGGGGCCGAGAGGACGTGGACCACGTCCCCGAAGGCCTTCTCCTCCTCATAGGCGTGGAGGACCTGCACCTCGCCAAAAGCGCCCCTCAGGACGCCGGTGTCGGCGGGCTGGCCTCCCGACTCGGGGTAGAAGAGGGTTTCCGACAAGACGGCGTAGTGCCCCTTCCCGTCGCTCCAGGCCCTTTCCACCCGGGCCTGGAAGCGGGTGGCGTAGCTGTCCAGCTGATAGAGCCTCATCCCCTTAGGATAAGGAGGTTGGTGCCCTTGGACCGGGAGGAGTTTGGCCGCTCGTTTTCCCAGGCCCGGCACACCCTGGACTCCGCCAGGAGGGATGCCGAGGAGGGGGACTACGACTGGGCCGCCTTCAAGGCCTAGCAGGCGGCGGAGAGCATTTTGGCCTGGGTGGAGGGGTTTTATGCTCTCTGAGGCCCTGAGGCGGAGGCAGGCGGAATGGGAGGCCCTCCTGGAGGAGGCGAGGGCCTACGCCCACAGGGTCCGGGAGGCTTTAGGGGAGGCCAGGGTCTATCTCTTTGGCTCCGTGGCCCGAGGGGAGTTCAACCTGGAAAGCGACATAGATCTTCTCGTGGTCTCTCCTCACCTGCCCCAAGATCCCTTGGAAGGCCTCGCCCTTCTCCACCGCCTTGGGGGAGGTCGGGTGGAGCCCCGGGGCCTCCTGCCGGAGGAGTTCGCTAGGCTAGAGGCCAAGGGGGCTCTCTGGTGGCTGGAAGGCGCAAAGGAGCTGTGAGGGGGGAGAGGCTGGACAAGCTCCTGGCCCGGCTGGGCCTAGGAAGCCGCAAGGAGGTGGGGTGGCTCATCCGCTCCGGGAAGGTGCGGGTGGGGGGAGGGGTGGTCCTGGACCCCGGCTTCCACGTGCCGGAGGGGGCGGCCCTCGAGGTGGAGGGGAGGCCCCTTGCCGTGCGCCGCCACCTCCACCTCCTCCTCCACAAGCCGGCGGGGTACGTGACGAGCCGCAAGGAGGGCCCCTCCGTCTACGCCCTCCTGGAGGGCTTCCCCACCCGGGACCTTTCCCCGGTGGGCCGGCTGGACAAGGACACCGAGGGCCTCCTCCTCTTCACCACCGACGGGGAGCTCCTCCACCACCTCACCCACCCCCGGCACAAGGTGGAAAAGCGCTACCTGGTCCACCTCCTCCACCCGGCTACGGTGGCCGACGTGAGGGCCTTCCAGGAGGGGATTCTTCTATCCGGGGAAAAGACCCTCCCCGCGAGGCTCCACCTGGGGGAGGACCCCACCTGGGTGGAGCTCACCCTTCTGGAGGGCCGCTTCCACCAGGTGAAGCGCATGTTCCAGGCCCGGGGCAACCAGGTCCTCTACCTGAAGCGCCTGGCCCTGGGGCCCCTCACCCTCGAGGACCTGCCCCTGGGGGCGGCCCGCCCCCTGACCCCGGAGGAGGAAAGGGCCCTCTACCAGGCCGTGGGCTTAGGCGGGTGATACCCTTGTTTCCCCTTTCCTTCGGCCCACCATGCCTGGTAACTTCCCCAGGAACCCTTTGCCGGGGCCCCCATGCTGGTTTGGGCCAGCATGGGGTGGTATGAAGGTTTCACAGGGCTTTCGCAAGGGGCGTGGTAGCCTCACCCCCATGAGGGGGTTTCTGGCCTTGGCCCTCCTCCTGGGCCTCGCCTGGGGCCAGGAAAGCCTCGAGGCCCTCCTGGTCCTGAAGGAGGAGGTCATAGAGGGCGGAGAGCTCCGCACCTACACCGGCCTTCAGCGCTACCCCGTGGCCTCGGAGGCGGAGCTCAAGGCCCTCCTGAAGAAGCTTTCCCGCCCCCCCAGCCCGCCCCGCTTCGTCTTTGGGGAAGGCGGCTGGCGGGGCGTGGAGAAGAAGGGCCTCCTCTTTGACGAGAAGGAGGCTCTCGCCGCCTACCGGGAGGCCAGGGCCTCGGGCAGGAAGAGCTTTCGCCTGCCCGTCCGCCACATCCCTCCCTCCTTAAGCCTCAAGGACCTCTACGCCCTGGGGGTGCGGGAGCACCTGGCCACGGGGGAGACGGACTTCCGGGGCTCGAGCCGGGCCAGGGCCCACAACCTCCTCCTGGCCAGCAGCCGGCTGGACGGCCTCCTCATCCCCCCGGGGCCCTTTTCCTTCAACCAGGCTCTGGGGCCCATCACCGCGGAGGCGGGCTACCAGGAGGCCTTCGTGATCGTGGGGGACAGGACGGAACAGGGCCTGGGGGGCGGGGTCTGCCAGGTGTCCACCACCCTCTTTAGGGCCTTCTTCTTCGCCGGGCTCCCCATCTTGGAGCGCCACGCCCACAGCTACCAGGTGGCCTACTACCGGCCTCCCGGGCTGGACGCCGCCGTCTTCCAGCCCCACAAGGACCTGAAGGTCCTCAACGATACCCCTGGGCACATCCTGGTCCAGCGCTCCGTGGTGGGCACCAAGCTCCGCTTCCACCTCTTCGGCACCAAGGACCGGGAGGTCCGCTACGAAGGCCCCGTCATCACCGACCGCAAACCTCCTCTCCCGCCCCGGGAGATCCCGGACCCGAGCCTCCCCCCGGGGGCGCGCAAGCAGGTGGACTTCCCCGCCGAGGGGGCCCGGGTGGTGTGGCGGCGCGCGGTCCGCTACGGGGACGGCAGGGCCCGGGAGGACCAGGTGGTGAGCGTCTACCGCCCCTGGGGCGCGGTCTACCTGGTGGGGCCTAGGCCGGAAGAACCAGCAGCACCGCCCGCTCCACAGGCAGGAGGCGGTGGGGCTCCCACACCCAGGCCGCTTCCCCGCGGCGGAGGTGAAGGTAGCGCCCCTCCGGCAGGTCGATGACCAGCTCCCCCTCCAGAAGGAGGTAGAAGGCGCCCTCCCGGCCCTCTTCCGGCCCCTTCAGGGTGTAGGCCTTTAGGGGAAGGCCCGGCACCTCCACCTTGCCCTCCCGGGCCAGGCGGAGGAGGTGGAGCTTGACGCTTTCAGGCAGGGGCCACCTCCTTCCTGGCCCGGCCCTTGCGCATCCTTAGCTTGAAGAGGGCCTTCTTGGCCAGGCTGGCCTCCTCCTCGCTCAGGGTCTTTCCCTGGGCCAGGCCCTCGAGGGCCCGCCTTTCCGCCTCGGGTAGCCCGGGAAGGAAGGCCTTAAGGGCCTCCCAGTCCTTGGGGAGCGCCGGGGGTTTTTTCTTGGCGGCTTTCTTGGGCTTGGCCTCCATGGGGCCTGGCACCAGGGCGGGGTCGTGGTCCGGGCAGGCGGGGTTCATGCAGGCCGCTTTCTTGCCCTTCTCCACCAGGGGCCAGCCGCAGGTGGGGCAGGGGGTGGGGAGGAAGGGGTAGAAGGAGAGGAAGTCGCAGTCCCGGTTCTCGCACTTAAAGTAGGGCTTCCCCCGCTTGCTGCGCTTGGCGAGGACCCGCCCCCCGCACTTGGGGCAGGTGTGGCCCGTGGGGGTGCCGTCGTCCCGGGTGTAGTCGCACTCCGGGTAGCCCGAGCAGGCGATGAAGCTCCCGTACCGCCCCTCCTTCCTGAGGAGGGGGCGGCCGCACTTGGGGCAGGCCTCCCCGATGGGCTCGGCCTCCCGCCGCTCCAGGGGCTCGGTGTAGGTGCACTCCGGGTAGCCCGTGCACCCCAGGAACTGGCCGAAGCGGCTCACCTTGAGCTCCAGCGGGCGGCCACACTTGGGGCAGGTCTTCTTGGGCACCCGGTTGAGCTCCTCCAGGAAGGGGGCGTAGAACTCCAGGACCACCTGGGGCCAAGGGGCCTTGCCCTCCTCCACCTGGTCCAGGCGGTCCTCCATGCGGGCGGTGAACTCGTAGGCCACCACCTGGGGGAAGCGCTCCTTGAGGTAGTGGATCACCTGCCGGCCCAGGGGGGTGGGGAGGAGGGTGCGGCCCCGGCGCGCCACATACCCCCGCTTCTCCAGGGTCTCCAGGGTGGGGGCGTAGGTGGAGGGGCGGCCGATGCCCAGCTCCTCCATGGTCTTGACCAGGGTGGCGTCGGTGTAGCGGGGCGGGGGCTCGGTGTGGCGCTCCTCGGCCCTGACCTCCAGAAGCTCAGCCCTGGCCCCCTGGGAAAGGGCGGGCACAGGGGGCTCCTCAACCGCCTCTTCCTCCCCTTCCCGGCCCCAAGCCTTCAGGTAGCCCTCAAACTTCAGCACCGACCCCGAGGCCCGGAAGAGGAAGCGGGGGCTTGGCCCCGTGTCTTGGAAGATCACCACCGTCCCCTCGTAGAGGGCCTCCCGCATCTGGCTGGCCAAGAAGCGCCGCCAGATCAGGTCGTAAAGGCGGTACTCCTCCTCCGAGAGGTATGGCCGCACGGACTCGGGGGTGCGCCTGGGGTCGGTGGGGCGGATGGCCTCGTGGGCGTCCTGGACCCCGGCCTTGCGGTTTTTGTAGACCCTGGGGGCCTCGGGCAGGTACTCGGGACCAAAGACCTCGCCGATCACCGCCCGGGCCGCCTGGAGGGCCTCGGGGGAGACCCGCACCGAGTCCGTGCGCATGTAGGTGATGAGGCCCACCGTGCCCTCGGGGAGGTCCACCCCCTCGTAGAGGCGCTGGGCGATGCGCATGGTGCGGCTCGCGGTGTAGCCCAGGCGGCCGCTGGCCGCCTGCTGCAGGGTGGAGGTGGTGAAGGGGGGCGGGGGGGTCTTGCGGCGCTCCTTGGTCTCCACCTGGGCCACGCGGTAGGGGAGGCCCCTTGCCTCCTGGGCCAGGCGCCGGGCCTCCTCCTCCGTGGCGATGTGGAGCTTGCCCTCCTTCTCCCCCTGGCCCGCAAAAAGGCGCTTCCCCTCCACCTCGTAAAGGCTGGCCCAGACCTCCTTCCCTTCCGCCAGGAAGCGGCCCAAGAGGAGGAAGTAGGTCTCCTTCTGGAAGGCCTCAATCTCCTCCTCCCGCTCCACCACCAGCCTCAGGGCCACGCTCTGGACCCGCCCGGCGGAAAGGGCCCGCTTGCGGAACTCCAGGGAGAGGAGGGGGGAGAGGTTGTAGCCCACCAGGCGGTCCAGAACCCGCCGGGCCTGCTGGGCGTCCACCAGGTTCTGGTCTATGGGCCTGGGGGCCTCCACCGCCTGCCGCACCACCTTGGGGGTGATCTCGTGGAACTCCACCCGGATGGGCTCCTTGGGGTCCCGCCCCAAGAGCCTCGCCACGTGCCAGCCGATGGCCTCCCCCTCCCGGTCGGGGTCGGTGGCGATGAGGAGCCTCTTGCCCTGGGCGGCCCGCTTCAGCTCTTCCACCACGGGCTTCTTGTCCTTCTTCACCTCGTAGGTGGGGGTAAAGCCCCGCTCCACGTCCACCCCTAGGCTCCTCTCGGGGAGGTCGGCCACGTGGCCCTTGCTGGCCCGGACCTCGTAGCCGGGCCCCAGCATCTTCTGGATGCTTCGGGCCTTGGCGGGGGACTCCACCACCACCAAGGTGGTGGCCCGGGCCTCCGCTTTGGGGCCCCCTTCCCCCAGGTGGGCCGCCCCTTGGGTCTTGGGCTTCTTCGGCATCGCCCCCTATTTAGGAGGGTGGGCCGGGCCTTGTCAAGCCCGGTCCTCTCAGGACTTTACCCACATCTCCGTTTCGTGGTAAATCTCCCCTTGCGGGCGCAGCCCGTATCTGGTACCGGGGGTGATCCATGGACATGCTCAAGGTGGCCGAGGCCAGGCTCCAGGAGTTCACGGGCCGTTTTGCGAGCGTTTTCCCCCGATAAGCGCCTCCACCGACGGTTTGAAGAGGTGGTGCGGGGCGCCTTGGCCGCAGGCTCAGCCCGGGTGAGCGAGATGGTGGCCTCGCTCCCTTCTCCCCTCCAGAACCGCTTCCACCAGGCCAAAGCCCTTTACCGCTTCCTGTCCAACCCACGGGTGGAGGCAGAAGCCCTCCTTGACCGGGTCTATCAGGAGAGCGCGACTGCCCTGGAGGGTGAGGAGGTTCTGGTCCTCC
>NZ_LHCI01000106.1:182103-215294 GCF_001280255.1 Thermus aquaticus
GTTCCTTTGGGAAGTTGAGCGGTTGGGGGATCCGTTCAAGGGGTTTCTTTTGCAGCTCGGGGGCAAGCTGGGGCTGCCCAGCGAGAGGGATGGTCCGTACCTGCTCCTGAGGGGCCTGGTTCGCCTGCTCAACTATGAAGTCACCCAAGAACTCTTGAAGCAGGCTAAGGGAGGGCGAGGAAGGAGTTTTGGGTAAAGCCCTGCGGTCCTCTCCTTTGAGGTCCACGCCGGGGTAGCTCCGGGGTAAAAGCTTCCGCTCCCAGGCGGCCTTGTGGAGCTCCTCCCGGAAGTCGGGGTGGGCGATCCCTATGAGGGCCATGGCCCTCTCCCTCAAGGAGCGGCCGAAGAGCTCGGCCACGCCCCACTCGGTGACCACGTAGTGGACGTCGGCCCGGGTGGTGACCACCCCGGCCCCCGGCTTCAGGTAGGGGACGATGCGGCTATGCCCTTTGGCCGTGGAGGGGAGGGCGATGATGGGCTTTCCCCCCTCGCTCCTGGCCGCCCCCCGGATGAAGTCCAGCTGGCCGCCGAAGCCGGAGTAGATGCGGGTGCCGATGGAGTCCGCCACCACCTGGCCGGTCAGGTCCACCTCTATGGCGGAGTTGATGGCCACCATCTTGCGGTTCTGGGCGATGACGAAGGGGTCGTTGACGTAGTCCGCAGGGTGGAGCTCAAAGAGGGGGTTGTCGTGGACGAAGCGGTAAAGCCGTTCCGAGCCCAGGACGAAGGTGCCCACGATCTTGCCCGGGTGGAGGGTCTTCCTGCTACCCGTGATGAGCCCCTTTTCCAGGGCCTCCACCACCCCGTCGGAGATCATCTCCGTGTGGATGCCCAGGTCCCTGCGGCCCTCGAGGCTGGCCAAGACGGCGTCGGGGATGGCCCCGATGCCCATCTGCAAGGTGGCCCCGTCCTCTATGAGGCTTGCCACGTTTTCCCCGATGCGCCTTTCCACCTCCCCGAACCCCTCCCGCCTCAGCTCGGGCAGGGGGTAGTCCATCTCCACGATGGCGGTGAGGCGGGAGACGTGGACGAAGGTGTCCCCCAGGGTTCTCGGCATCCTGGGATTCACCATGGCGATGACGATGGGGGCCACCTCCAAGGCCGCCTTGGAGGCGATGACCTCCACGCCCAAGGAGCAGAAGCCGTGCTCGTCGGGCGGGGAGACCTGGATGATAGCGGCGTCCAGGGGCAGGACCCGGCGCTTGAAGAGCCAGGGGACCTGGTGGAGCATGATGGGCACGTAGTCGGCCCGGCCCTGGTTTACCGAATCCCGGTCGGCGGGGCCCACGAAGAGGGAGCGCCGGCGGAAGTGGCCCTCCATCTCCGGCCCGGCAAAGGGGTCGTGGCCCATCTGCAGGAGGTGGATGAGCTCCACCCCTTCCAGCTCGTCCTTGCGGGCCGCCAGGGCCTCGAGGATGGGCGTGGGTGTGGCGGCGTTGCCGGAGACGAAGACCCGCATCCCCGACCGGATCAGGGTGACGGCGTCCTCGGCGGAGGTCAGCTTCTTGCGGTAGCTCATTCTAGGTGGCCTCCTTTCTGGCCCAGAACCAGGTAGGCCCCCTGGCGCAGGGCGGGGACCCGGAGGGGGTCGTCTTCCATCTCCAGGAGGAAGGGCAGGAGGGTGGCGGTGAGGGCGTGGCTGGCGGTGCGGGGCGCCAGGGCGGGGACGTTGGGCAGGCAGAAGTGGGTGACGCCCATCTCCTGGTAGAGGCCCACCCGGCTGGTCTCGGCGATGCCGCCCTGGTCAATGGCGAAGTCCAGGAGGACGCTTCCCGGGCGCATGCGGGAGAGGAGGTCCCGGGTGAGGAGGACGGGGGTCCTTTCCCCGGGCACGGCCACCGCCCCCACCAGCACGTCGGCGAAGGCCACGTAGCGCTCCAGGCGGCTTTGGGTGACGAGGGCGGTCACCGCCCCCGGGGCCTCCTTGGCGGCCTCTTCTAGCGCGGAAAGGGCCTTGTCCAGAACGTAGACCGAGGCCCCGGCCCCCAGGAAGGCCCGGGCGGCGGCCCGGCCCAGAACCCCCGCCCCCAGGATGACCACGTCGGCGGGGGGGATGCCGGGAAGGCCGGAGAGGAGGATCCCGGGGCCAAGAGGGGCCTCTAAAAGCCTCCCGGCGATCTGGGGAGCAAGCCTCCCGGCGATCTCGCTCATGGCCTTGAGGACGGGCCGCCTTTCCCCGTCCCCGATGAGCTCGTAGCCGATGGCGGTGAGGCCCTTCTCGGCCATGGCCTCAATGAGGCCCGACTCCGCCGTGGCCAGGTGCAAAAAGCCCATCAGGGTGGCCTCGGGGCGGAGGAGGGCGATCTCCTCGAGGGTGGGCCGGGAGACCTTGAGGACCACCTCGCCCCGGCCGAAGGCCTCCTCCCGGCTCACCAACCTGGCCCCGGCCGCCTCGTAAAGGGCGTCGGGGAAGCCCGCCCGCTCCCCGGCCCCCCGCTCCACGTAAACCCGGTGTCCTTTGGCGGCGAGCTCCCGCACCCCCTGAGGGGTGAGGGCCACCCGCCCCTCCCGAACCTCTTCCCCGAAGAAGGGAAGGGTCTTGAGCACCATGCGTTCCCTGGGTAGCCCGATGTCCATAGCCATCTCCCACCCTAGCCTAGGGGAGGCCTGGGGAGGCGAATGTCCTTTTTCCTTCTCACGGAGCTTTCCCTTAGGCTTTTCCCGTGGAGGCCTTCGCCGACTGGCTCTTCGTGGTCCTCTGGCTTTTAGGGGTGGTCCTCACCTTCGTGCCCTTCGTCCCCGCCACCCTGGTCATCCTCCTGGCGGCCTTTTTGCACGAGCTCCTCGTGGGCTTCCGGGAGCTTTCCCTGGGAACCTGGCTCCTCCTTGGGGTCCTGGCCCTTTTGGCCATGGTCCTGGACAACCTGGCCGCCCTTTTGGGGGCGAGGCGGTACGGAGCGGGGCGGGCGGGGCTCTGGGGGGCTTTTCTGGGGGGGCTTCTGGGCCTTTTCCTGGGCGTCTTTGGGGTCCTCTTTCTCCCCTTCCTCCTGGCCTGGCTCTTTGAGTACCTCTCGGGGCGGAAGCCCGAGGAGGCCCTGAGGGCGGCCTGGGGGACTTTAGTGGGGCTCATGGGGGGCGTGGTGGCCAAGGTCCTGGTCCACCTGGCCATGGGGCTTTTGGTGGTGCAGGCCATCTTCGGGTAGGCTTAGGCCCATGGGCTTGGTCTTGGTCACCCGGGAGGGATGCGGGCTTTGCGAGAAGGCGGAGAGGGCCCTTTGGACCCTGGGGGTGCCCTACGTGCGGCGGGACGTGGACCGGGAGCCAAAGCTCGCCCCCTACGCCCTTCGGGTTCCCGTCCTCCTTCTGGAGGAGACCGGAGAGGTCCTTCTGGAGGGCCCCTTTACCGAGAAGGCGCTTCTTGACCTTGTGGGAGGTGCGGCGTGAACCCCACCATGATCCAGATCGGCCCCGTGCGCATCCAGTGGTACGGCTTTCTCCTCACCCTGGCCATCTTCATCGGCTTTGAGCTGGCCAAGCGCCGCCTGAAGGCCTGGGGCTTTGACCCGGAGCGGTTTGAGACCGTGGCCTTCTTTGCCGTGGTCTTCGGCGTGGTGGGGGCCAGGCTGGGCTACGTCCTCACCTCCCCCGGTTACTTCCTGGAAAACCCTGTGGAGATCCTCTACATCTGGCACGGGGGCCTCTCCTTCCACGGGGCTATTCTGGGCGGGGCCCTGGTCTTCCTCTACTACCACAGGAAAAAGGGCTACCCCCTCTGGCCCTACCTGGACGCCGCCACCCCGGGGGTGGCCCTGGGCATCATCGCCGGGCGCATCGGCAACCTCATGAACGGCTCGGACACCGTGGGCCGCCTCACCACTTTGCCCATCGGCTTCACCTGGCCGGAGTGGGCCAAGGGCTTCCCCGGGATCTGCCCCGGCATTGACGACATCTCCCAGGTCTACCGGTGCCAGGAGCTTCTCAGGGGCCCGGTCCACCTCACCCAGATCTACGGGGCCCTGGTGGGGCTCATCCTCCTGCCCCTTTCCTTCTACTGGCTTCGGAAAAAGCCCTTCTACGGCTACGCCTTCTGGCAGTTCCTCCTCTGGTACAGCGTCCTCCGCTCCCTTTTGGAGGAGCCCTTCCGCCTCAACCCCCTCTGGCTTCCCGTCTACCGCAACGAGGAGCTGGGTATCGGCCTCTTCACCGCCACCCAGGTCATAAGCCTGCCCCTCGTCCTCTTCTCCCTTTACATGCTGAGGCGGCTTGGGGCCCAGGCTCGCTAAGATAGGGCCATGCACGCCCACGTGATTCTGGCCGCCGGGCAGGGGACCAGGATGAAGTCCCGCCTGCCCAAGGTGCTCCACCCCCTTCTGGGCAAGCCCATGGTGGCCTACGCCGTGGAGGCCGCTTTAGCCCTGGCCCCGGAGAAGCTGGTGGTGGTGGTGGGCCACGGGGCCGAGGCGGTGATGGAGGCCCTAGAGGGCTACCCCGTGGCCTTCGCTAAGCAGGAGGAGCAGCTGGGGACCGCCCACGCCCTCTTGCAGGCGGAAAGCCTCCTTGGGGGCTTTCCCGGCCCCTTCCTGGTCACCCAGGGGGACACCCCCCTCCTCCGCCCCGAGACCCTAAAGGCCCTCCTCGAGGGGGTGGAGGAAGGGGCCGGCATGGCCCTCCTCACCGTGGAGCTTCCCGACCCCACCGGCTACGGCCGCATCCTCAGGCGGGGGGAGGAGGTCTTGGGCAACGTGGAGGAAAAGGACGCCTCCCCTGAGGTCAAGGCCCTGAAGGAGGTGAACGCCGGGGCCTACGCCTTTGACGGCTTCCTCTTCCAGGCCCTCAAGGAGGTGCGAAACGAGAACGCCGCCAAGGAGTACTACCTTCCCGACCTCATCGCCATCTACCGGGCCCACGGGAAGCGGGTGGTGGCCGTGCGGGGGGAGGCGGAGGAGGCCTTGGGGGTCAATACCCGGGAGGAGCTCGCCCGGGTGGAGGCGGTCCTCCTGAAGGCCCTCCGCGCCCACTGGATGCGCCAGGGGGTCAGGATGATCCTGCCGGAGACCATCTACCTGGAGCCCACGGTGGAGCTCGCCCCCGACGTGACCCTCTGGCCCGGGGTGGTCCTGAAGGGAAGGACCCGGATCGGGGAGGGGTGCCAGGTGGGGGCCTATAGCCTCCTGGAGGACACCATCCTGGAGCCGGGGGCCCGGGTCCACGCCCACACCGTGGCCCAGGGGGCCCACCTTTTTCCCGGGGCCGAGGCGGGGCCCTTCGCCAGGCTGAGGCCGGGGGCGGTCCTCATGGAGGAGGTCCACGTGGGCAACTTCGTGGAGGTGAAGAATAGCCGCCTCCACAAGGGGGTGAAGGCGGGCCACCTGGCCTACCTGGGGGACGCCGAGGTGGGGGCGGGGACCAACATCGGGGCCGGGGTCATCACCGCCAACTACGACGGCAAGAGGAAGCACCGGACCGAGATCGGCGAGAGGGCCTTCATCGGCTCTAATAGCGTCCTGGTGGCCCCGGTGAAGGTGGGGGATAGGGCCATGGTGGGGGCGGGGAGCGTCATCACCCAGGACGTCCCCGACGGGGCCCTAGCCGTGGCCCGGGGGCGGCAGAGGAACCTCGAGGGCTACGCCCTCAAGAAGCTGGGCGAAGAGTAGGGCCTTTCATCCTCCCTTCAGCCTGCGGGTGCTAAACTGGGAGGCATGAACCTCGGCATGCCAGAGATCCTGGTCATCCTTTTGGTGGCCCTCCTCATCTTCGGGCCCAAGAAGCTCCCCGAGCTGGGGCGCTCCCTGGGCCAGAGCATCCGCGAGTTCAAGCGGGGGGCCCAGGAGATCCGCGAGGAGCTGGAGAGGAGCGTGGAGGTCAAGGAAGAGCCCAAGCCCACCCAGGCCCCTAAGGCCGAGGAGCCTAAGGCTTGAAGGAAGCCCCCCTTGTAGAACACCTGGAGGAGCTCCGCGCCCGCCTCATCTGGGCCCTCCTTTCCTGGGCGGTGGGGACCGGGGTGGCCTGGACCTTCCGGGTCCAGCTTCTGGACTGGCTGAAGCGCCCCTTGGACCTGGCGGCCAAGCAGAACGGGATCCAGGTCAACCTCATCGTCCTGGACATCACCGAGCCCTTTCTGGTCTCCTTGAAGGTGGCCGCCTTCGGCGGCCTGGTCCTGGCCCTGCCCTTCATCGTCTACCAGGTCTGGGCCTTCATCGCCCCGGGGCTTTACGAGCACGAGAAGCGCCTGGCGGGGCCCTTTTTGCTGGGGGCGGGCTTCAGCTTCGCCCTGGGGGCCCTCTTCGCCTACTACGGCTTTCTGCCCTTCGCAATCCCCTTCCTCCTGGGCTTTCTGGGGGACGTGGTCACCCCCCAGATCTCCATCGGCCGCTACATGGGCCAGGTCCTCATGATGATGACCGTCATGGGCCTGGTCTTTGAGATGCCGGTGGTGAGCTACCTTCTGGCCCGGCTGGGCCTCCTTTCCTCGGCCTTTCTGGCCCGCAACTGGCGCATCGCCGTGGTCCTCCTCCTCACCCTGGCGGCGGTCATCACCCCCACGGTGGACGTGGTGAGCCTCTCCATCGTGACCCTTCCCCTCCTGATCCTCTACTGGATCTCGGTCCTGGTGGCCCGGGTGGCGGAGCGGGCCAGGCCTAAGGAGGAGGCCGCTTGACAGCCAGGGGGAGCTTTCCCCATAAAATAGCCCATGGACGAGCGCATCCAGGCCCTTAGAAGGGAGGTGGACCGGGTCAACCGGGAGCTCCTTCGGCTCCTTTCCGAGAGGGGCCGGCTGGTACAGGAGATCGGCCGCATCCAGACCGAGCTGGGCCTGCCCCACTACGACCCTAAGCGGGAGGAGGAGATGCTCGCCTACCTCACCCGGGAAAACCCGGGCCCCTTCCCCGCCGAGACCATCAAGAAGCTCTTCAAGGAGATCTTTAAGGCCAGCCTGGACCTCGAGGAGAAGGAGGACCAGAAGAAGTTCCTCTACTCCCGGAAGACCAAGCCCGAGCCCACCCAGGTGCGGGTGAAGGACGTGGTCTTCGGGGAACGTCCCCTCCTCATCGCCGGGCCCTGCTCCATTGAGAGCGAGGAGCAGATGATGGAAACCGCCCGCTTCCTGGCGGGCAAGGGGGTGAAGGTCCTAAGGGGCGGGGCCTTCAAGCCCAGGACCAGCCCCTACGGCTTCCAGGGCCTGGGGGTGGAGGGGCTTAGGCTTGGCCGGAAGGCGGCAGACGCCTTCGGCATGGTCTTCGTTACCGAGGTCATGGACACCCGGGACGTGGAGGTGGTGGCGGAGTACGCCGACATCCTCCAGATCGGGGCCAGGAACATGCAGAACTTCGCCCTCCTCAAGGAGGTGGGGAAGGCGGGGCGGCCCGTCCTCCTCAAGCGGGGGCTCGCCGCCACCATGGAGGAGTGGTTCTACGCCGCCGAGTACATCCTTTCCCAGGGGAACGGGCAGGTGATCCTGGCGGAAAGGGGCATCCGCACCTTTGAGCGCTGGACCAGGAACACCCTGGACCTCTCCGCCGTGGCCCTGGCCAAGCAGGAGACCCACCTGCCCGTGGTCGTGGACGTGACCCACGCCGCCGGGCGCACGGACCTCCTGGCCCCCCTGGCCCGGGCGGCCTTGGCGGTGGGGGCGGACGGGGTGCACGTGGAGGTTCACCCCAACCCCAAGGTGGCCCTTTCCGACAACCAGCAGCAGATGGACTTCGCCCAGTTTGAGCGCTTTTTGGAGGCCATTCAGGACCTCCTCAAGGCCCCTGCCCCCAGACCCTGACCCCCCATGGGCCTCCTGGACAACCTCCTAAACGCCTTTCTCAAGGCTACGGACCCAAGGCCCCGCTACACCGAAAGCAGGTGCCTCCTCTACAAGAACAGCGTGGGGGGGTGCGACCGGTGCTACCAGGTCTGCCCCAAGGGGGCGGTGCGGCTGGAGGGGTGGCGGGTGGAGCTGGACGAGGTGCTCTGCACGGGGTGCGGCCTCTGCACCGGGGTCTGCCCCGGGGTGGCCCTGGAGTACCCCCTGGGGGCCATCCAGGAGGCCCTGATCCGGGGCAAGGGGCAGATAAGGTGCTCCAAGGCGGAGGGCAAGGGGGAGGAGGTCCTCTGCCTGGGCCGCCTCACCCCGGGCCTTCTGGCCGAGGCGGGAAGCCGCTTCAGGAAGGTGGTCCTGGCCCGGGGGGACTGCGCCACCTGCCGCATCGGGGGGCCTTCCGTGCCGGAGCACCTGGAAAGGATGGCCGAGGAGGCCAGGCGCTACCACCCCGTGGAGGTGGAGGTGGTGGAAGGCCCCCTGCCGGGGGAGCCCGTGGGCCGACGGGAGCTTTTCCAGGCCCTTCTGGGAAGCGCCCGGCGCGCCGCCGCCGACCTGGTCCCCGAGCCTCCCCTCCCCGCCCCCGAGGAGGAGAAGGGCCTGCCCGCTGAGCTTCGCCTGAGGCTTGTGGCCGCCAGGCGGGCCTCCGAGGTCCGCTGGCCCCGGATCCGGGTGGAGGAGGGGTGCACCCTCTGCCCGGTCTGCGCCAACGTCTGCCCCACGGAGGCCGTGCGGCGGGTGAGGGAGGGGGAGGAGTATGTCCTCCTCCTGAAGGTGGAGGCCTGCACGGGGTGTGGGGCTTGTGTGGAGAGCTGCCCGCCCCAGGTGATCCGCCTCGAGGAGGCCCCCAAGGAGGAGCTTCACCAGGAGGTGGAGCTCTTCCGGGGCAAGCCTCCCTGGTACGACCTTTGAACCTAGTATAATCCCCTTAAACCTATGGATGCGGATGTCCTTGTGGTGGGTGGGGGCTTGGCGGGCCTGGTGGTGGCCACCGAGGTGGCGGTAAGGGGCAAGCGCGTCCTCCTCCTGGAGCAGGAGCCTTACTTGGGCGGGCAAGCCTTCTGGTCCTTCGGGGGGCTTTTCTTGGTGAATTCCCCCGAGCAGAGGCGGCTTGGCATCCGGGACTCCCTGGAATTGGCCCGCCAGGATTGGTTCGGCTCGGCAGGCTACGATCGGCCTGAGGACGCTTGGGGGCGGCGCTTTGCTGAGGCTTACCTGGAGTTCGCTGCCTCGGAGAAGCGGGCCTGGCTCCGTGCCTTAGGGGTGAGGTTCTTCCCCGTGGTGGGCTGGGCGGAGCGGGGCGGCGGGCTGGCCACAGGCCACGGCAACTCCGTTCCCCGGTTCCATATTGTCTGGGGCACGGGTCCAGGCCTCCTGGAGCCCTTCCTCCGGCGCCTTGACTCCCTGGAGGAAAAGGGCTTGGTCCGGGTCCTACTCCGCCACCGGGTGGAGGAGGTTTTGGTGGAAGGCGGCAGGGCGGTGGGCGTAGCGGGAGTGGTGCTGGAGCCCGATCCCAGCCCGAGGGGTGCCCCCAAAAGCCGCAAGGCCATAGGAGAGTTCCGCTTCCTGGCTCAGGCGGTGGTCCTGGCCACGGGGGGCATCGGGGCCAACCTGGACCTGGTGCGGCGCTACTGGCCTAAGTACCTGGGTAGGCCACCCGAAAGGCTTCTTTCCGGCGTGCCGGACCACGTGGACGGGAGCGGGATCTTGGCCGCAGGAAAGGCGGGGGCGCACCTTGTCAACCTGGACCGGATGTGGCACTACCCCGAGGGGGTGGAGAACCACACCCCCATCTGGAGCCGCCACGGGATCCGCATTCTCCCTGGGCCCTCTGCCCTTTGGGTGGACGCCACCGGAAGGCGCCTTCCCCCACCCCTCTTCCCGGGGTTTGATGCCCTGGAGACCCTGCGCTACCTCCGGGGTGCGGGATTTGACTGGAGTTGGTTTGTGCTCAACCTGCGGATCCTTAAAAAGGAGTTTGCCCTCTCGGGCTCGGAGCAGAACCCAGACCTCACGGGAAAGAGCCTGGTGCAGGTGCTGCGCAACCGCCTTTTTGGCCCACCAGCGCCAGTCAAGGCCTTCCTGGAGCGGGGGAAGGACTTTGTGGTGGCGGGGAACCTCTCCGAGCTCATGCGCAAGATGGACGCCCTGGCCCCAGGGGTCCTGGACCCCGCGCGCTTGGAAAAGGAGGTGAAGGCCCGGGATTTGGAGTTTTTAAACCCCTTTGCCAAGGACTCCCAGGTCCTGGCCCTCCGGGGCTTCCGCCGCTACCTGGGCGACCGCCTCTTCCGGGTGGCCCCCCCGGCCCCCATCCTGGATCCCAAGGGCGGTCCCTTGGTGGCCGTGCGCCTTTGGACCCTCACCCGCAAGACCCTGGGAGGTATACAGACAGACCTCGAGGGCCGGGCCCTTACCCCCGCGGGAAACCCCCTTCCAGGCCTTTTCGCCGCCGGGGAGGCCGCGGGGTTCGGTGGGGGTGGGGTGCACGGGTACAAGGCCCTCGAGGGCACCTTCCTGGGAGGGTGCCTCTTCTCGGGCCTCCAGGCGGCCAAGGGGGTGCTGAAGGGTCTAGAATAGGCCCATGCGGCTTCACCACGTGGGCATCGCCGTGGAGGACCTGGAAGAGGCCAAGGCCCGCTACCTGCTCCTGGGCTTTAGGGTGGAGGCCGAGGGGGAGGTGGCGGCCCAGGGGGTGCGGGTGGCCATGCTAAAGGGGGAAGGGGAGGCCCTTCTGGAGCTTTTGGCCCCCCTGGGACCGGAAACCCCGGTGGGGCGCTTTTTGGCGAAGCGGGGCCCCGGGCTTCACCACCTGGCCTTCGCCACAGGGCGCATAGAGGAGGACCTGGCCCGGCTCAGGGCGGAAGGGGCCAGGCTCATTGACGAGGTCCCCCGGCCTGGCTTCGGCGGGCACCGGGTGGCCTTCCTCCACCCCACCTTTGGCCTCGGGGTCCTCTGGGAGCTGGTGGAGGCCTAAGTACCCCGCCGTGGCAAAAGCCACGGCGGGGGCCCCTAGATCAGGGATTATGGGCCAACGCTTGGCGGGGAAGCGGCTCTACCTGGTCCTGGCCCTGGGCTGGATGGGGGTCTTGTGGTACTTTTCCTCCCTGCCCGCCACGGGGGCGGGCCTCCCCCACCCTTGGGACAAGGGGGCCCACCTCCTGGCCTACGCCCTTTTGGGCTTCCTCCTTGGGCGGGGGCTTGGGGGCTTGTATCCCGCCTTTTTCCTCGCCGCCCTCTACGGCCTGGTGGACGAGTGGCACCAGAACTTCGTCCCCGGGCGGGAGGCCTTTGGCCTGGACCTTATGGCCGACTTCCTCGGGGCCTACCTGGGGGCTAGAGGGGCGGGTAGATGGGAAGCTCTAAGAGGCGCCCGCCCTTAGCCTCTGCCGCCTGGACCACCATCTCCGCCACCAGTTCCGGGGCGATCCAGCGGCTGGGGTCGGCCTCGGGCATGGCCCGGCGGTTGGCCTCGGTGTCCAGGGTGCCCATGGGGTAGACCACCAGAAAGCGCACCCCCGCCACCTCCCCCTGCAGGGACTTGAGGAGGCTCGCCAAGGCAGTCTTGGCCATGGTGTAGAGGGCCCGGCCCGGCCCCGTCCCCGTCCAGGCGGGTCCGGCGGCGAAGGCGGCGAAGAAGCCCTCTTGACGGGCCTCCATGTAGGGGAGGACGGCCTTTAGGAGGTTGTAGGTGGTGCGCAGGTTCAGGTCTAGCATCCAGTCGTAAAGCCCCGGCTCCGAGTCCAGAAAGCGCCCGGCGGCGAACCCCCCCACGGTGTGGACCACGCCGTAGAGGGGGGCTTCCCCTTCCACGAAGCGGGCCAGGGCCAAGGCCTCCTCCAGTCTGGTCAGGTCGGCCACGAAGGTCTTAGCCCCCACCGCCTCCGCCCTTTCCGCCATGCGCTCTAAGCGGGGGTCGGAGAGGAAGAGCCTGGCCCCCGCCCGGTGGAAGGCGGGAATGAGGGCCCTGGCAAGGGCGCCCCCGGCCCCGGTGATGAGAAAGGCCTTTCCTTCCAGCATGGCCTCATTCTACGGGGATGAAGGCCAGGAACTGGGGCGGGAAGCCCAATGAGGGGAGGGCCACCCTCTGGGGCGGGGAGGGGACCAGGTCGTAGACGTAGAGGAGGCTTCCTGAGGCCAGGTAGAGGTAGCTATCCTGCCCCACCAGGCCGGCGGCGAAGTTCAGGAAGACCTCCTGAGGCCCTGAGTCCCTGGGCTCCAGGACCTGGAAGCCCCGGCCCAAGGCCGCAAGCCCCGCCACCGGGTCCAGGGCCAGCCGGGCCTGCCCTGGGAAATCCCCCAGGACCTTACGGCTTTGCAGGGTGTCCCCTAGGAGGGTGTAGAGGCGGGTTTCCGTGGCCGTGGCCCCCAGGCTCAGAAGCCTTCCCCGGCTTCCGTCCGCCCTGAAGTCAAAGGGTCCCTGGGCCAGGGGCAGATCCAGGGGCTTTTCCAGCCTGGGGCTTCCCCCGGGGTTTTGGGCCGGGCGGAAGCCCATGGCGCTTGGGGTCATGTAGGCCAAGAGGTCCAGGGTGCCCTGGGGGAGGAGGGCGAGGCGGAGGGGCCCCTCGAGGCCCGTGAGGTCGGCCTCGAGGGGGTCCTCCAGGCCGGGGGGAAAGAGGAAAGCCTTTCCCGCCTCCGGGCAGTGGACCAGGAGCCGGTTCTGCCCCAGGCGCAGGTAGCCCCCGGCGCAGCCCGTGAGGGGCGCCGTGGCCTGGAGGTTCTGGGGGACGGAGGCCTCGCTGAAGCCTGAGGTGGCGTAGGCCTCGAGGCGGTCCAGGAAGAGGAGGTAAAGCCGCCCCTGGCTCCCCCAGTAGGCCAGGTCCTGGAGGCCATCCTTGCTCCAGGTGGCCACGGGGGCGGCCAGGCCCGCCTGGAGGTCCCGGGCCCGGTAAAAGCGCACCTCGCTCCCGCTCCCCGCCGCCACCAGGGCGGGGAGGGGGGGCTCCTGGCTTCCCGTGCAGGCGGAAAGGAGAAGGAGAAGGAGGAGCCACTTCCTCACGGCCCACCTCCCAGCTTCACGCCCTCCTCGGAGAGGAGGAGGCCTGCCGCCTGCCCCCCGTAGAGGAAGGCCAGGCCGAAGCTTCCCTTGGCGGCGTCCACCGTGACCCGCATGGCCCAGCAGCACCGGTCCAGGACCAGGATAAACCGGGGCTTCAAGGCCTCCCCGGGCAGGTTCTGGGTGAGGAGGGCGGCGAGGTGGAGCCGGGTGTTCTCCCGGCCCAGGAAGGTGAGGGTGGGGCCGAAGGCCCGTAGGGCGAGGTTGTAGCCTTCGGGCCGGTCGGGGCGGCGGGTGTAGGTGAGGCTTCCCGAGAAGGCGAGGCCCGGGATGGCGTTCCCCCCTTCCTCGTCGGGAGGGGTGGGCCGCCAGAGCTCGGCGCCCCCGGTGAAGGTGGCGTCCCTTAGGTAGACCCCGGGGTCCCCCACCTCGGGCAGGTGGAGGTTGGCCGTGAGGCGGAAGCCCACCTCGGGGAGGGCCTGGCTCAAGGCGAGGCGCAGGTTGCTGGCCCGGAAGCCTTCCTGGTAGCGGCCCGAGAGAGCGAGGTCAAAGAGGGGCCCCGGGGCTACCCCAAAGCGCAGGCCCGTCTGGTAACCCAGGGCCTGGGCGTCCAGGCTGAGCTGGAGGCTTAAGCTGGTGGGGCCCCAGATGGCCTGCCCTGAGAGGCTTGTGGTGTTCCTGGCCCAGTCCCGGCGGCCCTGGAGGGTGTAGGCCTCTTGGCCCTCCCGGAAGGCGAAGGCGAGGGCGGTCTCCAGGGGGCCCTCCCCGTTCAGGCCGTGGCGGTGGCTGAGGTTCAGGCTGCCCCCGGGAAGGGCGTAGCCCCCCTGGAGGAGGAGGGGGTCAAAGAGGCCTTGGGCATGGTCGTAGCGGAGGCTGGCCCTTAAGGAGAAGGGGTAGGGGGTGAGGGCCGCCTCGGCCCGGGTCTCCAGGGGACCTTCCCCCTCGAGGCCCCGCTTGTGGTAGGCCCTGAGGGCGTAGCCCGTCTCCTGAAGGCGGGCCTCCAGTTCCAGGGGCAGGTAGACCCCCTTCTCCAGGTCCCGCCCCCCCTTGAGGTTTAGAAAGAGGGGCCTCTCCGTGTACCCCAGGGCCAGGGTGGCCTGGTGGCTCCGCCTTCCCGGGAGGGCATCAAAGCGGAAGGGGCTTTCCCCCTCCTGGACGCTTCTCCCGTAGGCCAGCTCCACGCTGAACCCCCCCAGGGCCTGGCGGAAGCTGGCGCTAGTGGTCCAGTCCACCTGCCTCTCGTGCTCCCCGTCCGGGTTCTGCGTGGTGTAATAAAAGCCCCGGAAGCGGTTCTCCGCCCGGAAGGTGGCCCCGGGCCAGGGGGTGAGGGTGAGGGCCTCGGCGTGGCTCAGGAGGGCCCGCCAGGCCTCCCCGTAAGGCCCTAGGGCCCGGGCGGAGCGGTTTAGGGGGTTGGTCTCCGCCAGGTAGCGGCCCAGGACCAGGCTCCCCTGGAAGGTGAAGGGGCCTTCCCGGAGGACGGGGCTTTGCGCCTCCAGCTCGGGGAGGCGCTGGAGGGTCCTGGGCGGGGGGGTGGCGGGGTCGTGGTCCAGGAAGCCCTCGAGCCTCAGGGCGTAGCGCCAGTCCTGGGGCCCGGGGGTGCCGGGGAGGAGGCCTTCCAGGCGGAAGCGGGAAAGCTTCTCCCGGGTGTCGTCCCGCTCCAGAAGGGCCGAGACCGAAAACTCCGCCCGCTTCAGGGCGTACTCCCCCCGGTACTGGAAGGTGTCCGGGGGGGTGTGGAGAAAGAAGTAGCGCTCCCTGGCCTCCCCAAGGCCCACGTGGTCCAAGCCGAAGCCGTAGCCCCGGCCCCCGTAGTAGTGAAGGAGGGTGTAGCCCAGGCCCAGCTCGGACACGTAGGGGAGGGCGGCCTTCACGTAGACCCCCTTGTCGTCCTGGCCCACCTCCAGCCTGGGTTGCCTCTCCGAGAGGAAGAGGAGGAGGACGGGAAGCTCCAAAAGGGGCTTTTCCTGGACCAGGAGGACCACCCCCCGGGCCACCACCCGGTCCCCGGGGTAGAGGACGATCTCCCGGGCCCGGAAGGCGTAATCGGGCACCGCCTGGCCGCAGGAGGCGCAGGGGGTGGCGTAGCCCCTCTGGAGGAGGATGGCCCCTGCCGCTCTTTGGCAGAGGGGGCCGGTGAGGAGGAGGTCCTTGGCCTCTATGCGCACCTCCAAGGCGTCAAAGCTCTCGTCGGAGAGGTCCACCTGAAGCTCCTCGGCCTCTATGAGGCGGCCCTCCTTGTCCTTGTAGCGCACCTTCCCCGAGAGGAGTAAAAGCCGCTTTCCCCGAAAGTAGACCACCCTTTCCGCCTCCAGGGCCTCCCCGTCCCGTTCCAGACGCACGGGGCTTCCCACCAGCACGTAGACCTCCTCCCCGCCCTCCTCCCGGAGCTCCAGCCTCTCGGCCTCCAACACCTTTAAGGTCCCCGCCATGGCCGGGAGAAGGAGGAAGAGGAGAAGGAGGCTCCACCTCACCTGCGCCCTCCCAGGAAGAGGAGAAGCCCGAGAAGCCCATAGAGGAGGTTGGGCCCCCAGGCGGCGAGAAGGGGGTCCAGGGCGTTCTGCTCCCCCATGATGCGGCCCACGCTCCAGGTGGCGTAGTAGAAGAAGGTGAGGATGGCCACGCCTACCCACCCCAGGCTGCGGCTTCCCCCCAGGAGGTAAAAGGCCAGGCCCACGGCGAAGAGGGCGAAGACCACCGCCGAGGCGGGTTCGGCGTAGCGGCGGTGGTAGGTGGTGGCCTCGAGGCCCGCCTTCACCCCCAGGGCCCGCAGCCGCTCCACCTCCTTCTTCAGTTCCCCCAGGGTCATCCGGTTGGCCGGGTTCTGCCAGGGCTCAAAGGTGAGGTCCTTGAGGAGGATCTCCCCCTTCTGGAAGCGGGTTAAGGTCCTGGGCCTGTCCCCCTCGTAGGTGACCCTCTGGCCCTCCTCTACCAGCAAGACCCCTTCCCGGAACCGGCCCCTTTCCGCCAGAAGCACCTCCTCCTGGGAGAGGACCCTGAGCTTCCCGATCCTGTCCCCGGCCACCTCCCCCACGTAGACCACCCGCCCCCTGGCGTCCTGGAAGGTGGTCCCGGGGGTGAGGAGGGCCCTGGGCCTCTCCAAAACCTGCCGCCTTAGGAGGTCCTGCCCCGCCGCCAGGGCCTTGGGTACCAGGCTTTCCCCCAGGAGGAAGACCGCGAGGGCGATGAGGAGGGCGAGGAGCAAAAAGGGCAAGAGAACCCGCTCCCGGGCCACGCCCAAGGCCAGGAGGGCCTTCAGCTCCGAGTCCTCGGCCATGCGGGAGAGGAGGAGCAAGAGGGCGAAGAGGTACGCCACCGGGGCCCCCCGCACCAGGGCCTCGGGGGCGCGGTAGAGGAGGTAGAGGAGGAGGGTGTAGGGGTCGGCCCCCTTAGCCACCAGGGGGGCCAGGACCTCGTAGACCGCCCCCGCCAGGAAGAGGAGGACGATGGCCGCAAGCCCTCCCAGGAAGAGAGAGAGGGCCTCGCGCAGGAGGTAGCGGTCCAGGGTCTTCACCGTAGCCTCCAGGTGAGGTAAAGGGCGAGAAGCCCATAGAGCCCGTTGGGCAGATGGGCCAGGAGGGGGCTCACATCGTAGCGGGCCAGCTGGGCCGAGAGGGTCCAGAGGACGTAGTAGCCGAAGATGAGGAGGACCACGCCCAAGAAGGCCCAGGCCGCCTCCCTGAGGGAAAGGCCCAGCGCGGCGGCGGCGAAGCCCAGGAAGAACCCCCCCAGGGCGTCCGCCAGGCGGCGGTGGAGGGCGAAGCGGGCCGCGGGCTCCACCCGGGCCCTCTGCCAGAGCTCCTCCAGGGTGCTGGAGTCATAGGGGTCCTTGGAGCCCAGGCTTTCCTTGGGGCGGAAGAGGGCGGGGAAGGGGAGGATGCCCTGGAAGGGCTTGAGCTTGCCCTCCTCCAAGACGTACCCCAGGAACTGCCAGCCCTCCCGGTCCCAGACCCCTTCCTTGGCGCTATAGATGCGCCCTTTCTCGTCCACCACCCTGAGGCCATAGAGGCGGTTCTGCCCCACCCCGGGCACCACCTCCTCGGCGTAGTAGACCCCCTGGCCCTCCAGGGCGTAGACCTGCCGCCTCAGGACCCCGCTTAGCCCCCCTTCCCCGTAGAGGAGGCGGGCCAGGGCCCGGTCGTAGGCCTCGAGGGCCCTGGGCCTCACCTCGGCCAGGTTGTAGAGGTTCACCAGGGCCACGAGGAGGGAGAGGAGGAGAAGGGGCTTCAAGAGGGCCAAAGGGGGAATCCCGGCGGCGTAGGCCGCCTTCAGTTCCGAGTGGCGGATGAGGCGGGAAAGCCCCACCAGGATGGCGAAGACCAGGCCCAGGGGCAGGGCCAGGCTCAGGGTCCAGGGGAGGCGGTAGAGCACCAGGAGCAGGATGGCCTCCGCCCCCGCCCCCCGGCTTAGGAAGACTCCGGAGAGGCTGGAGAGAAGGTCAAAGGTCAGGAGGGCCATGAAGAGGAAGACCCCCACCCCGTAGGGGAGGAGGACCTCCTTGAGGACGTAGCGACCCAGCACGGGGGCAGTATACGGGAGGGGGATGAGAAAAGGCTTTTAGGGGTGGGCGATGACGTGGATCACCGGCAGGCCGAAGCGCTCGGCCTGGGTGTGCACGTCCAGCCTCAGCCAGCGGGAGATCCCCGGGGGCAGGGTGGCCAGGACGATGGCCTGGTAGGCCCCGGGGTGGGCGAGGAGCTCCTCCTCTATGGCGAGAAGGGGGGAGATGTCCCCCGCCTTGGCCTGGGCGATGGGGATGCCCTGGGCCTCGAGGGCCGCCTTGGCCGCCTGGGCCTCCTCCTCCGCCTTCTTCCGCACCTCGTTCTCCTCGTAGACCCACCCGGGCGGGGGCACGGCGGGCACCAGGAGGACGAAGCGGGCCGTGGGGTCCCGTTCCTGGATTTCCCTAAGCTTGGCCGCCAGCTCGGGGCTTTTGGCCGTGCGGTGGGCCACCACCAGGTACTGGGCCATGGGCGCCTCCTTGGCCCTCAGAATGCCAGGGCGGCGCCACCTTGGCGGGCTCTAGGGCACATTTGCCTTTTTGGGTTTATTACGATGTGTTTTCACCGACCCCCCTCGCACCCCCTCCGGGGCGGGATTTTCTGCATACCACTTTACATACCGGCAACCCGTGGTATACTAAGGGAGTCAGAGGAAGAAAAGCCGCCTGCGGGCGGCCGGTTTTGTTTTAAGGGCCCGCGCTTTGGCTTCGCGACACGGGGTGCCCAAGTCGGGGCCTTGGAAGGGCTTTTCTGGGGCCCCCGCCGCGGTGGGGTACTTAAGGCACCAGGGCCACCTTGGTGGCTTTGCGCTCGTGGAAGAGGCGGTACCCCTCGGCCGCCTCCGCCAGGGGCAGGCGGTGGCTGAAGACGAAGCGCCCCTTCAGCCGGCCTACCCGTTGCAGGGCCAGCACCTCGGCGATGTAGCGGGGGATGTTGGCCAGGGCGCTCCTTAAGGTGATGCCCCGGCTGAAGGCGGGAAGCCAAGGGTAGTCCAGTTTTTCCGCCGTGGGCACCCCTAGGCTGGAGACCACCCCGCCCGGGGCGGCCAGCTTCAGGGCGGTCTTCAGGGCCTCCCCCTCCCCGCCCACGGCCTCCACCACCAGGTCCGCCCCCAAGCCCTCGGTGGCTTGGCGGACCCGGCCGATGGGGTCCTCGGCCTGGGGGTTGATGGGGAGGCTTCCCAGCTCCCGGGCCTTTTCCAGACGTGAGGCTTCCGGGTCTATGGCGAAGACCGGGCCCGCTCCCAAGGCGTGGGCCACCATCTGGGCGAGAAGGCCCACGGGGCCTGAACCCACCACGGCCACGCTCATCCCCGGGGCCAGGAAGGGCCTAACCCCCCCGTAGGCGGTGGTGAGGATGTCCCCCGCCAGAATGGCCTCCTCGGCGGGGAGGTCCCCGATGGGGAAGAGGCTATAGCGGGCGAAGGGCACCCGCACCTGCTCGGCCTGGGCCCCTTGCAGGTTGCCCAGGGCCAGGCCGAAGCCGTAGACCCCGCCCCGCAAGCAGGCGAAGAACTGGCCCTTGCGGCAGGCGGGGCAGTCCCCGCAGGCCACCTGGAAGCTCCCCACCACCCGCTCCCCCAAGGCGAAGGGGACCAGGGGCCCCTTCTCCACGATGCGCCCCACGAACTCGTGGCCCAGGATGGTGCCGGGGAGGACCCCGGCGATCTTGCCGTGGTAGATGTGGAGGTCGGAGCCGCAGATGGCGGCGAGCTCCACCTCGAGGATGGCGTCCGTGTCCGCCTCCAGCCGGGGTTCCGGGACTTCCTCCACGGCCACCTGGAAGGGGCCGCGGTAGACCACCGCCTTCATGCCACCTCCCGGGCCACCTTGACCAGCTCCTGGGCCGCCTGGGCGTAGGGGGCCAGGGCGGCGATGGTGCCCTTCTTCAGCTCCAAAAGGCCCCGCATCAGGGCGGTGAGGGGCTCCAGGCGGCCCTCCAGGACCTCCTGCCAGGTGGCGAGGTCCGCCTCAATGACGAAGTCGGCCTCGGCTCCCCCCTCCACCACCTTCACCCCCCGGCAGGCCCCGTGCCAGAGGTCCAGGACCACGGCCACCCCCCGGGGGAACCCCGCCTTGGGGTCGGGGCGCAAGGCCAGGGCCAAGGAGCCCTCCCAGGTGCTGGCCGCCTTCCTGTAGGCCTCGCTCTCGTTTAGCTTCTGGCAGTAGGCCTGGGCCCACGCTTCCCCGAAAAGTTCCACGGCTTCCTCCTTTGCACCGAGTATAAGCCCCACCCGGTAAGCTGGGGAAGTGGTCTACCTCCTGGACCTTTGCGGGGTCTACTGCGAGCCCGTGGAGCCCCGCCTCCTCCACCTCCTGGCCGAGCAAAGTGGGGAGCCCGTCTTTTACTTGTCCCAGGCCTTTTACGATCTCCTCCCCCGCCTGAAGGCGGAGGGGCCTTCCGTCCTGGAGGCCCTCTTCCCCGGGGCCTCCGGCCTTTACCCAAAGGCCTTTCAAAGAAGGCCCATGGCCTTCCCCGAGCCCTTCCACCTGGTGGCGGACCTCCCACCCCCGGAGGGGCTTCAGGCCTTCTTCCACCCCGATAAGCTCACCGCCATCCGCCTGGCCCTAAAGGCCCTGGGCCTTGCCCCAGAGGAGGCCATCTACCTGGACGACAACCCCCTCTGGGCGGTCAAAGCCAGGGAGCTTGGAGTGAGGGCGGAGGTCTTCCTGCCCTAGGGCTTTTCCGGCCAGGGGTGCTTGGGGTAGCGGCGCATGAGCTCCTTGCGCACCTCGGGGTAGCGCTTTTCCCAGAAGCTTTGCAGGTCCTGTGTGACCTGGACCGGCCTTCCGGCGGGGGAGAGGAGCTCCACCACCACCGGGACCCGCCCCTCCAGGACCCTGGGGGTCTCCTTGAGGCCGAAGGCCTCCTGGACCCGCAGGGAGAGGACCGGTGGGGCCCCTTCCCGGTAGCGGAGGCGCTTTCTTCGCCCGTTCGGAAGCGGAAGGCTCTCCGGGGCGAGCCTCTCCACAAGAGCCCGCTTCTCCCCCAGATGGCTCAAAAGCATCTCCTTCCAGGGAAGGGCCTTTAGGTCCTCCAGGCGGCGCACCCCCTGGGCCCAGGGGAGGAGCCAGGAGGGGTCTTCCAGGGAAGGCGCTTCCACCTCCACCCCGTGGGCCTTCAGGAAGCGGAGGCGGAGGAGGACCTCCTCCCCTTCCTCGGGGAGGGTGAACCCCTTCAGGGCCTCCTTCAGGTGCTGGGCCGTGGGCGGCCCCGGGTCCACGGGTAGGCGCTCCAGGACTAAGGCCCCAAGCCGTCTTTCCAGGTAGCCCCTAAGCCTGCCCTCCTCCCACCCCGTCCAGAGGGCCACCTCCGCCCTCTTTAAAAGGTCCTCACGGGAAAGGGGGGCGTAGAGGAGGACCCGCCCCTCCCTCTCGCCAAGCTCGGCCCCCACGGCCACCAGGTACGGGGGGCCTCCCTCCAGGCGCAGGGCAGGGCCGGTGACCAGGCGGTAGCGCCCGGGGGCCAGGCGCTCCGCCGCCCGGTCGGGGTAGGCGGCCATGAGGAGCCTGCCCACCTCCTCGGGGTGGGGGAGGGCCTTTAAGGGGGGCGCGCCCAGGCGGCCCCGCCAGAGGGCGCTGGCCCTTTCCGCCCGGGTGGGCCTCCCGGCCCAGCGGGCCTCCAGGAGGGCTTCCAGGTGGACCATGAGGTCCTTTTCCCCCTCGAGGCCCTCCTCCAGAAGGGCCATGAGGTCGGCGGCCAGGGGGAGGAGGCCCTCTTTTTCCGCCTCCAGGGCCAGCCGGGCCAGGCGGGGGTGGGTGGGGAGGGTGAGCATCCGCTTGCCCAAAGGGGTCAGGGCCTCCCCCTCCACGGCTCCCAGGAGGCGGAGGAGGTTCCAGGCGGCCTCTAGGGCCCCCTGGGGGGGCTTGGTGGGGAGGGGAAGCTCTTCCAGGCGCTCCCCAAAGGCCAGGGCCAGGAGGAGGGCCCGGGAGAGGTCGGCCTCCAGGATCTCCGGCCGCTTGGGGGGAAAGGGACCTTCGGGGTAGAGGCGGAAGACCCGCCCCGGCCCGGTGCGCCCGGCCCGGCCCGCCCTCTGCCGGGCGGACTCCTCGGGGATCCGCACCAGGGCCAAGCGGGTGAGGCCGGTCCTGGGGTCAAAGCGGGGCTTTTTGGCCAGGCCCGTGTCCACCACCGCCCGCACGTTGGGCAGGGTGAGGCTGGTCTCGGCCACGTCCGTGGCCAGGACGATCTTCCTTGGGCCGGGCCTAAGGAGGGCGGCCTGCTCTTTTAGGGGAAGCCCCCCGTGGAGGGGGAAGGCGGGGAGGTCCTGGAGGAGGCTTCGTGCCCGTTCAATCTCCGCCTTGCCGGGCAGGAAGACCAACACGTCCCCCTCCCCCTCCAGGAAGGCCCTGCGGGCGTAGCGGGCGGCCAGGGCCTCGAGGGGGCCTTGGGGTGGGCGGTCCAGGTGGAAGACCTCCACCGGGTGGCCTTCCCCCTCCAGGGCCAGGACCTCCCCCTTCAGGGCCCGGTTCAGGTCCTCGTCGGGGGTGGCGGTGAGGAGGGCCAGCTTGAGGTCGGGGCGGATGGTCTCCTGCACCTTGAGGAGCAGGGCCAGGGCCAGATCCCCCTCCAGGTGGCGCTCGTGGGCCTCGTCCAACAGGACGGCGGAGACCCCCTCCAGCGTGGGGTCCTCCAGGAGGAGGCGGAGAAGAAGCCCCTCGGTCATGACCAAAAGCCGGGTTTCCCGGCTCTCCCGCCCCTCCAGGCGCACCCGGTAGCCCACAGTCTTCCCCAAAGGCTCCCCCAGGTTCTCCGCCAGCCGGGCCGCCACCGCCCGGGCCGCCACCCGCCGGGGCTCAAAGAGGAGGACCTTGCCGGGAAGGGCCTTGAGGAGCCTCAGGGGAAAGAGGGTGCTCTTCCCCGCTCCGGGGTAGGCCTTGAGGAGAAGGCGGCCTTCCCGGAGGAGGAGGGCCACCGCCTCTTCCATCCAGTCCATCAGACGTCTATCTGGGCGTAGCGGGCGTGCTCCTCAATGAACTCCCGCCTGGGGGCCACCTCCTGGCCCATGAGCTTCTCAAAGAGCTCGCTGGCCTCGAGGGCGTCCTGGAGCTCCACCCGCTTGAGGACCCGCTTCTCCGGGTTCATGGTGGTCTCCCAAAGCTGCTCGGGGTTCATCTCCCCCAGGCCCTTGAAGCGCTGGACCTCGTAGCTCTTGCCCTCCAGCTCCTTGAGCCTTTGCGCAAGCTCCTCGTCGGAGTAGAGGTACTCCACCTTCTTCCCCACCTGCAGGCGGTAGAGGGGGGGCTGGGCGATGTAGACGTGGCCCCGCTCAATAAGCGGGCGCATGTAGCGGTAGAAGAAGGTGAGGAGCAGGGTGCGGATGTGGCTCCCGTCCACGTCGGCGTCGGTCATGATGATGATCTTGTGGTAGCGGAGGCCCTCCAGGTCAAAGTGGGCCTCCTCCCCGGTGCCGCTGAGCCCGGCCCCGATGGCGGCCACCATGGCCCGCACCTCGGCGTTTTTCAGGGCCTTGGAAAGCCCCGCCTTCTCCACGTTGAGGATCTTGCCCCTCAAGGGCAGAATGGCCTGGAAGCGGCGGTCCCGGCCCTGCTTGGCGCTCCCCCCGGCCGAGTCCCCCTCCACGATGAAAAGCTCCGCCTCCTCGGGGTTTTCCGTCTGGCAGTCGGCCAGCTTCCCCGGCAGGTCGTCGGACTCCAGGGGGTTCTGCCGGCGGACCAGCTCCCTGGCCTTCCTGGCCGCCTCCCGGGCCTGGGCCGCCCGGAGGGCCTTCTCGTAGACGGTCTTGGCGATGCGGGGGTTCTCCTCCAGGATCTCCGATAGCTTCTCGTAGACCACCTGGCCCACCGCCGCCCCAGCCTCGGGGTTCAGGAGCTTTCCCTTGGTCTGCCCCTCAAACTGGGGCTGCGGGAGCTTCACCGAGACCACGGCGTAGAGGCCCTCGAGGAGGTCGTCCCCCGTGGGCTGGGGGCCCTTTTCCTTGTTGAGGCCCGCCTTCTTGGCGTACTGGTTCAGGGCCCGGCTGTAGGCGGCCTTGAAGGCGGTCAGGTGGGTCCCCCCGTCCCGGGTGGGGATCATGTTGGCGTAGGTGAGGATCTCGGTGGTGTAGCCCTTGGTGTGAATGAAGCCCACCTCCACCTCCACCTCGCCCTCCTGGCCGCGGATGAGGAAGGGCTTCTCGTAAAGGAGCTCCTCCCCTTCCGCCAAGGCCTTGGCGAAGGAGGCCACGCCCCCCTTGTCCTGGAAGACCTCCTCCCTGCCGTGGATGAGGTCCTTGAAGACCAGCCTAAGCCCCGCCACCAGGAAGCTCACCTCCTTGAGGCGGGCCCGGATCTTGCTGGGGTCAAAGGTGAGGTTCCCGAAGATCTCTGGGTCAGGCTTGAAGGTGACCCGGGTGCCGGTCTTGCCCTTGGGGGCGGGGCCCACCACCTGGAGGGGCTCGGTGACCTCCCCCCGGCTGAAGGCGATGCGGTGGTGCTTGCCGTCGCGGAAGACCTCCACCACCGTCCACTCGGAGAGGGCGTTGACCACGCTGGCCCCCACGCCGTGGAGGCCGCCCGAGACCTTGTAGGCCCCGCTCTCAAACTTGCCCCCCGAGTGCAGGGTGGTGTAGATGACCTCCACGGCGGGCTTCCCCTCCTCGGGCATCAGGTCCACGGGGATGCCGCGGCCGTTGTCCTCCACGGTGAGGGAGCCGTCTGGGTTCAGGGTGGTGATGATCTCCGTGGCGTAGCCCGCCAGGGCCTCGTCCACGGCGTTGTCCAGGATCTCCTTGAAGAGGTGGTGGTAGCCCTCCACCCCCGTACCGCCGATGTACATGGCGGGGCGGTGGCGCACCCCTTCTAGCCCCTTCAGAACCTTGATGGCGGATGCGTCGTAGCTCACCCCTTCAGTATACCACACCCCACCTTCCGGCGGATTTGCCCATGGGGAAGGGAAAAAGCCCTCCCCGGCCTTGGGGTTTAGATCGGAGTGAGACCAGAAAAATCCCTGCCCTTTATCATGGGGGCATGGCGCTCCTCCTGCAGGCCCACGCCCTCCTTGGCCTTCTCCTCCTGGCCCTCGTTCCCCTTCTCGCCCTCTTGGGCCTCTTGGGCTTCTTCCGCCCCCTGCCTTCCCGCTTCTACGCCCTCCTCAGGGGGGCGGCCTGGGTAGCCATAGCCCAGGTGGCCCTGGGCTTTCTCCTCTTCTTCCAGGGCCTCAGGCCCAAGGACGGGCTGCACCTCCTCTACGGCCTCCTCCTCGCCGCCGGGCTCCACTACCTGGGGGGCTTGGAGCCCGGGGCGTGGTTCTACCGGGGTCTCAAGGACCCCCCCAAGCGCCCCGAGGTCTACGTGGCCGTGGGCCTGCTCTTTGCTGTGGGGCTTGTGCTTCGTGTCTACCTCACGGGGCGGTGAGGGCTTCCTGGGCCACCCTGTCCCAGCGGATGAGCCCAGATAGGGTAGGAGCGTTTTTCTGGAGAAAAAGCTCAATGCTTTTCACATAACTTTCCCGAAAAATGACGAATCCGTTTTCTAGACGGTCCAAATGGTGTGCAACCTTGGCCCATAGACGGTAGGTTTCTCCGTTCACTCTTGCCCGTTTGGCTTTTTCTTCGAGCTCCTCTGGTGTCTGCAGGGTGTAGGGAATCTCGATGAGGGCGGTGCCTCTTTGCTTCCTTAAAAAGCGGTTCTCGCTCTTGGCCTCGGAACGGTAAGTTTCCTTTTTGATCTGGATTCCTGTTGAGGACCCGCTTGTATGAATCAGCGCGTCTATCCCTTGGGCGTCGAGTTCTGGGGCAGCTTCTAGAGGAAGCTCGCAGGAGGCGTTCCAGCGGTAGCAGAAGTGAAACTGAGTCCAGATGGAAACGGCTGTTCGGTACAGCCTAGCCTCGAGGCCCAAGCGAACAAACGCGTAGGAGCATCCCCAAAAGTATTTGCGTATGAACTCGTCCAAGGGCCGTAGGCGCTTTTCCCACCAGTGGTCAAAGAACTCTTCGAAGCCCAGGAAGGAAGGGTTATCCTCAAGCGCTTTCCAATAATGCTCGTACAGGTCCGGAAGCGGGTTCAGCTCCCTAGGCAGGTCTTGTTCAACCGTTTTGATAGGGCGGTACTTTTGCTGGTAGGACTCGAGGTCCAAGCTTGCGAGAAAACGCTCAAAAGTTTCGAGCGCTTTCTGGGCTTGTGTGGAAGCCATATTCCCTCCTTACAGGAAGCCTTTCTAGCATCCTCAGCGTCAGGTGGGGCACGAAGTCGCGATAAAGCGTCCTGACGTGCTTCTGCATCGCTTCGGAGTTTAACCACTGCACCAGGGACGAGGGGTCTAGTCTCACACCTTCCTTGGGCAGGAGGTGGAACTCCTCCCGCCAGGGGTAGGCCCTTTCGTCCCAAGCGGCCACCACTCTAGTCCCCTTGGTGTGGGCTACCACCAGGTGGGGCGTGGCATAGAAGTCCCTGAGCTCCTTGGCCCTTTCCTTGGGCATCCAAAGCCCGGAGTGGTTTTTCTCGTAATCTACCCACCCCGGCTTTAAATTTCTTCCTGTGAGCACAGGCACAAGACCTGGCCCCGGTTCCTTTCTCACTGCTGGATGTTTCTTGAATTCAGGGCTTCTTGCGGCGAAGCGGATATGAAAGAGGTCTCCCAGTGGCATTCCCGATATTTCCAGCTTCCGCGTCTCCTCTGTTTCAAAGCGGATAATCTCTCCTTCCCAATGTGGATATTCAGCCCAGAGGATGGGCGTGAACCCGCTTTCGCTTTCTTGGGTATCCCAAAGTGAAAGGCCTTTTCCGCTCTTCTGGAAGCGAATCACTACAGCGCTAACCTTTTTTTGCGGGAAAACCTCGCCAAGGTAGTATACAGATGTTTTCCCTTCCCGGGCAAGGAACTCGCGAAGGAGGGCAAAATCCTCCAGGACAAGCCAGGTGGCCGGGACTACAAAGACGAGGACCCCACCAGGCTTAAGAAGGCGAACGGCCTTTTCAAGAAAGGCCCCGTACAAGTTGTACTTGCCCTTCCAGGTGGAAAAGGCCTTCTTGTAGAGGTCCTTGACCGCTTTGAAGACGTGAATGGGGTATTTGCTGGCTTCTCCTACGATGCCGTAAGGCGGATTGCCCAGGATCAGGTCAAAGGCCTCCCCCGGCTCCCAGAGGAGGAAGTCCGCCAGGATGCCCTCGGCCCAGGGGGGGAGGTCCAGGGCTTTTGGGTCTATCTCCACCCCCACGAAGCGGTAGGCCGTCCCGTGGGCCTCCCGGAAAGCCCGGAGGAAGGGCCCATGGGCGCAGGCGGGCTCCAGCACCCTTCCCCCCCTGGGCGCCTCGGCCAGGGAGACCATGAAGTCCACCACCTCCGGGGGGGTCTCCACCCGGCCCAGGCTCCTGGGGGCGGCGTTGGAAGGTAAGGACAGAAGGGGTGGCAGGCCCATTTAGCGGATTATACCGAGCCTGCGGCCCACCTTCTCGTAGGCCTCGAGGGCCTTGTCCAGCATCTCCACCGTGTGGGCGGCGGTGACGATGTTGCGGATCCTGGCCTTCCCCCGGGGCACGGTGGGGAAGCCGATGCCCACGGCGAAGACCCCCTCCTCCAGGAGCATGCGGCTCGCCTCAAAGGCCAGGGGGGCCTCGCCGAAGTGGACCGGGGTGATGGGGGTCTGGCTCCCCAGGGTGTCGTAGCCCAGCCGGGCCAGCTCGGCCTTGAAGTAGCGGGTGTTCTCCCAGAGCCTGGCGATCCTATCGGGCTCCTTCTCTATGAGCTCCAGGGCGCCCAGGAGGGCCCCCACCACCGCCGGGGGGTGGGTGGTGGAGAAGAGGAGGGGCCTGGCCTTGTTGATGAGGAGCTCCTTGAGCTCCATGGCCCCGGCGGCGTACCCGCCCATCACCGCCCAGGCCTTGGAAAGGGTGGCCACCTGGACCACGTCCGGGTCCTTCTGGAAGCCGAAGTGGTGCACCGTGCCCTCGCCCCTTTCCCCCAGGACCCCGCTTCCGTGGGCGTCGTCCACGTAGACCACCGCCCCGTACTTCTTGGCCAGGGGGACGATGCGGTCCAGGGGGGCGATGTCCCCGTCCATGGAGAAGACCCCGTCGGTGACGATGAGCTTGAGGCCCTCGGTGTCGTGGGCCTTGAGGAGCTCCTCCAGGTGGTCCACGTCGGCGTGGCGGTACACAAACCGGGTGGCCTTGGTGAGGCGGAGGCCGTCGATGATGCTGGCGTGGTTCAGCTCGTCGGAGAAGACCAGGTCCCCCTCCTTGAGGAGGGCCCCCAGGACCCCCTGATTGGCGGTGAAACCCGACTGGAAGACCAAAGCGGTCTCCGTGCCCTTGAAGCGGGCCAGGGCCTCCTCCAGCTCCAGGTGGTAGGGGAAGGTGCCGGCGATGGTGCGCACCGCCCCGCTTCCCGCTCCCCACTTTTCCAGGTACTGGCGGGCCTTCTCCTTGAGGTAGGGGTGGTTGGCGAAGCCCAGGTAGTTGTTGGAGGCCAGGTTCACCACCTCCCGCCCCGCCACCCGGGTCACGGGCTCCTGGGGGGCCTCGAGGACCCGGGGACGGATGTAAAGCCCCTCGGCCTTCAGCCTGGCGATCTCCTCCGCGATGCGCGCCTTCAGGTTCACGCTCACGCCCTCATCTAACGCCCAAACCCCCCGCCTTGTCCAGGGCCTCATGGTCTTTTGACCAAGCCGTGCTACCCTGGGTTTAGGGGCGTGTGGTAGGGCTTCCAACCCTATGGGCATGCGGTCTTGGCAGGTGGAGTCGGAGAAGGAGCGCCTGGAGCTTCGGGCCAGGCTCCACGAGCTCCTGCACCGCCTTAAAGGGGAGCCCAACACCCTTTTGCCCTTCCACCAGGCCCTGGCCCTGAGGCCCAAAGGGGAGCACCACCTGGGCCTAAGGACCATAGAGGTGGACAAGGTGGTGGGCTCCATGGACCGCTACGAGGACTTTGACCACACCTTCCTCCCCAAGACCCCCCACACCCTGGAGCGCTGGAAGCGCCTCCGGGCCCTGCAGCTATCGGGGGTGGAGCTTCCCCCCATAGAGGTCTACCAGGTGGGGGAGGCCTACTTCGTCAAGGACGGGAACCACCGGGTGGCCCTGGCCAAGGCCACGGGGCAGAAGTACATGGACGCCTACGTCATCGCCCTGGACGTCCCCGTCCCTGTGGAGCCTGGGGACACCGTGAAGGACCTGATCCTCAAGGCGGAGTACGCCCACTTCCTGGAAAAGACCAGGCTGAAGGAGCTCGTCCCTGAGGCCGAGGAGATCTGCTTCACCACCCTGGGCCGCTACGACCTCCTCCTGGACCACATCACCACCAGGCGGTACTTCAAGGGGCTAGAAGAAGGCCGGGAGGTGTCCGGGGAGGAGGCGGTGGTGGACTGGTACGAGAACCTCTACAAGCCCACGGTGGAGGCCATCCGCCGCCTGGGGCTCCTCAAGGACTTCCCCGGGCGGACGGAGGCGGACCTCTCCCTCTGGGTCATGGACCACCGCCACTTTTTGGCCCAGGAGGGGCAGGAGCTTTCCCCAGAGGAGGCGGCCAGGAGCTACGAGGAGCGGTTCGGGCCCCTCTGGAAGCGGCTTGGGGGGGCGTTGAAGAGGTTGCTAGCAAAAGCTTAGCATTCTACAAAATCTGCCCCATTTGTCAAGTGCAAATTTGGCAGAGCTTAAGTTCGGTGTGCCCTACCCTGAGCCTAGGGGAAATTCATTTCCCCTTTGGGAGGAGTGCGTATGGTGCGCAGAAGCCATCTTGGGGTTTTGGCAGTCGGTCTTGTTCTTGCGGCGTGTGCGCCTTCGGTTACGACCAATGTCAGCTCGGGGTTGTCCGAGAATAACCCTTACGCCAACTACACGGGGCCCCGGGCAAAGGTAGTAGTGGCTTCCTTCCCTTGCAAGGCGGATAAATGCCAGGGCGGCGCTAGTCCAGACCAGGTGGGTGCGGCAATTTTAGGCAAGCTTTTTGGTGTGGAGGTATCCACAAGCAAGGGAGATATTGGAGCAGGCGTAGCAGATATGCTGACTACGGCCCTGATTAACACCAACCACTTCATTGTCTACGAGCGTAGCGTCCTGGATCAGCTGCAAAAAGAAGCCAGTTTAGGCAATCAATACCAGCAGATTCAAGGAGCTGAAATCCTTATTACGGGAACCATCACGGCCTTTGAACCCGATGCCGGCGGTACGCGAGGAGGGGGAGGAGGTCTTCTGGGAGGCGTTTTAGGCGCTTTGGGAGGGGGCCAGAAAAAGGCCTACGTAGCGGTGGACTTCCGTGCGGTGGATGTGCGGACGGGAGCTATCGTAGCTGCTTTTAGGGTAGAAGGGGAGGCTTCGGACACAGACTTTGGCGGGTTGCTGGGAGCACTTGTGCCCGGAGCTGCCCTAGGCGGAGCCTTGAGCCAATACCAGAAGACCCCGATGGGTAAGGCTTTGGCGGTAATGGTTTCTAGGGCCGTAGATGAGTTGATCAAGCGCATTCCTCGTTCCTACTTCCGCTACGGCCCCGATGGTCAGCCTGTACCTCAATCCAGTTTGTAGCGAGAAGGGGGGTTAAGGTCTAGCCGCGGCCCTAGGGCTGCGGCTTTAGCTTGACCTGAAGAACCATCTCTCATTATCCTGTATACAGGATGCAGGCCACGGACTTCCGCCGGCCCAACCAGGTGCGCGAGGCGGTCTACGGCCATCTCAAGGCCCTCCTCCTCTCCGGCCGCTTCGCCCCGGGGGAGAGGCTTTCCGAGCCCCTTTTGGCCAAGGAGCTTGGGGTTTCCCGCACCCCCGTGCGCGAGGCCCTTATGCGGCTGGCGGAGGAGGGGCTTTTAGAGCTCGTTCCTGGCAAGGGAGCCAGGGTCAGGGCCTTCACCCCAGAGGAGGTGGAGGAGGTCTACAGGGTGCGGGCCCTTCTGGAGGGGGAAGCGGCCAAGGAGGCGGCCCTTCGGGCCAGGCCCTGGGAGCTTTTGGAGCTGGAGGAGCTTTTGCGGGCCATAGACGAGGCCCCCAGGGAAGACTACCCCGAGCAGATGCGCCGGGACCTGGAGTTCCACCGGGCCCTGGTGCGCCTTTCCGGCAACCGGACCCTCTACCGCCTCTACGAGGACCTCTTGGCTACCCTGGCCCTGGCCCGGAGTGCTGTGCCCATGCTTTCCCAGGACGAGGCCACCCGGCGGGAGCACTGGGCCATCCTAAAGGCCCTGAAGGCCCGGGACTCCGAAGGGGCTAAGAGGGCGGTGGAGGCCCACATCTACCGCTTCCGGGACCTGGTGGTGCGGCGACTTTTGGAGGGAGTATGAACCTGGATCTGGCCTATCGCTCCTTCGTCCTCAGCGTGGCAGGGAAAAAAGAGGTGGAGCGCCTCATCAAGACCCGGGCCCGGGGGCTGGTGCGGCGCTACGTGGCGGGGGAGAGCCTGGAGGAGGCCCTGAAGGTGGCGGAGGCCCTCGAGGGGGAGGGTGTCCACGCCATCCTGGACCTCCTGGGGGAGATGGTGAAGACCGAGGGGGAGGCCAGGGCGTTTCAGGAAAGGATCCTGGAGCTGGTGCGGGCCGTGGCCCTTAGGCCCTGGCCCAAGTACGTCTCCCTTAAGCCTTCCCAGCTGGGGCTGGACCTCTCCGAGGGCCTGGCCCGGGAACTCCTAAGGGAAGTCCTCAAGGAGGCTGAGCCCCGGGGGGTCTTCGTCCGCCTGGACATGGAGGACTCCCCCCGGGTGGAGGGCACCCTGCGCCTCTACAAGGCCATGCGGGAGGAGGGGTTTTCCCTTCTCGGAATCGTCCTCCAGAGCTACCTCTTCCGCACGGAGAAGGACTTCTTTGACCTCCTCCCCTACCGCCCCAACCTGCGCCTGGTGAAGGGGGCTTACCGGGAGCCCAAGGAGGTGGCCTTCTGGGACAAGCGCCTCATTGACGCCGAGTACCTGCACCTGGGGAAGCTGGCCCTCAAGGAGGGGCTTTACGTGGCCTTCGCCACCCACGACCCCCGGCTCATCGCCGAGGTGAAGCGCTACGCCGAGGCCATGGGCATCCCCAAGGAGGGCTTTGAGTTCCAGATGCTTTACGGGGTCCGCCCCGAGGCGCAAAGGCGCCTGGCCCAGGAGGGGTACACCGTGCGGGCCTACGTGCCCTACGGGAAGGACTGGTACCCCTACCTGACCCGGCGCATCGCCGAGAGGCCGGAGAACCTGCTTTTGGTGCTGAGGAGCCTCTTAGGAGGCTAGGGAGGAAGGTATGACGGTAGAACCCTTTCGGAACCAGCCCATAGAGACCTTTGCCGGCGAAGAGGCCAGGCGGGAGATGCGGGAGGCCCTGAGGCGGGTCAGGGAGGAGTTCGGCCGCCACTGGCCCCTCTACATCGGGGGGGCGTGGGTGGACACGGGGGAGAGGATCGTTTCCCTAAACCCCTCCGCCCCCAGCGAGGTGGTGGGGACGGTGGCCAAGGCGGGGAAGGCCGAGGCCGAGGCCGCCCTCGAGGCCGCCTGGAAGGCCTATAGGACCTGGAAGGACTGGCCCCAGGAGGACCGGAGCCGCCTCCTCCTGAAGGCGGCGGCCATCATGAAGAGGAGGCGGCGGGAGCTGGAGGCCACCCTGGTCTACGAGATCGGCAAAAACTGGGTGGAGGCCAGCGCCGAGGTGGCCGAGGCCATAGACTTCCTGGAGTACTACGCCCGCCAGGCCCTCAAGTACAAGTACCCCTCGGTGGAGGTGGTGCCCTACCCCGGGGAGGACAACGAGAGCTTCTACCTGCCCCTGGGGGCCGGGGTGGTCATCGCCCCCTGGAACTTCCCCATCGCCATCTTCACCGGGATGATCGCCGGGCCCGTGGCCGTGGGCAACACCGTGGTGGCCAAGCCCGCCGAGGACACGCCGGTCATCGCCGCCAAGGTCTTTGAGATCTTCCACGAGGCGGGCTTCCCCCCGGGGGTGGTGAACCTGGTCCCCGGCGAGGGGCAGGAGGTGGGGGCCTACCTGGTGGAGCACCCCAGGACCCGGTTCATCAACTTCACGGGGAGCCTCGAGGTGGGCCTCTGGATCAACCAGGCGGCCAGCCGCCTGGCCCCGGGCCAGCGGTGGATCAAGCGGGTCTTTTTGGAGCTAGGCGGCAAGGACGCCATCATCGTGGACGAGACCGCCGACTTTGACCTGGCCGCCGAGGGGATCCTGGTCTCCGCCTACGGCTTCCAGGGGCAGAAGTGCTCGGCCGCAAGCCGCCTCATCCTCACAGAAGGGGCTTACGAGCCCGTTTTGGAGCGGGTTTTGGAGCGGGCCCGGCGCCTCACCGTGGGCCCGGCGGAGGAGAACCCCGACCTGGGCCCCGTGGCCTCCCAGGCCCAGGAGGCGAAGATCCTCTCCTACATTGAGATCGGCAAGGGGGAGGGAAGGCTCGTCCTGGGGGGCGAGCGCCTGGAGGGCGAGGGCTACTTCATTGCCCCCACGGTCTTCACCGAGGTGCCCCCCACGGCCAGGATCGCCCAGGAGGAGATCTTCGGCCCGGTCCTCTCCGTGATCCGGGTAAAGGACTTCGGCGAGGCCCTGGAGGTGGCCAACGGCACCGTCTACGGCCTCACGGGCGGGGTCTACTCCCGTAAGCGGGAGCACCTGGAACGGGCCAGGCGGGAGTTCCACGTGGGGAACCTCTACTTCAACCGCAAGATCACCGGGGCCCTGGTGGGGGTTCAGCCCTTTGGCGGCTTCAACCTCTCCGGCACCGACACCAAGGCCGGCGGCCCCGACTACCTCCTCCACTTCCTGGAGATGAAGACCGTGGCTGAGCGCTTCTAAGGTACCCCACCGCGGCAAAAGCCGCGGTGGGGGCCCCAGAAAAGCCCTTCCAAAGCCCCGGCTTGGGCACCCTATGTCGCATGTATCTTGCCCTCTGAGGGAGGTCCTACCGCCTATGTTGCCGGGCTCCCACGCCCGCGACTTTGATCGGTAGCCACCCGCCCCGGCCTCCCCGCCGCACAGTATCCCGGTCGTCAAAGACCGCATCCACATGGACGGCCCACGGGGTCGGGTGGCCACCTCCCTCAGTCTACCCAAAGGAGA